>NZ_JAPCIK010000026.1:0-54307 GCF_025910115.1 Pseudomonas sp. RG1 | reverse complement strand
AGTCAGCCGCTGCACTGCCAGCCGTCGATAGTGCGACGGCGTCATGCCCTTGAGTTGCTGAAAGCGTCGATTGAAGTTGGAAATATTGTTGAAGCCCGACTCGAAGCACACCTCGGTCACCGGTTTGTCGCCGTCGGCCAGCAGTTCACAGGATTTGCTGATGCGCAGGCGATTGACGAATTCGATGAAGTTGCGCCCGGTGGCCTGTTTGAATACCCGGCTGAAGTAAGTTGGCGTCATGCCCAGGTGCTCGGCCACTTCTTCCAGTGAAATGTCCCGGGCGTAATGGCTGAAGATGTAATCGACCGCGCGGTTGGTGCGGTCGATGTTGTGTTCGTCGGCCAGTTGCGGCGTGGTGGCACCGGAGAGCAACTGGTAATCATCACTGGCCGCAAGCAATTCCATCAGGATGAAAAAATGCCCGAGGCGGGTGATGCCGGTGCTGTCGGCGATCCGCTGCATAAGTGTCATGGCCTGACGGATCGTGCGCTTGCAGCGAAATTCGATGCCGTACTGCGCGCGCTCAAGCAGTGGCGCCAGGGATTTCAGCTCAGCGAACACCTGATGCCCGCTCTCGAACAATTCGTCGGTGAAGTTGACCAGCATGTCGCGCTTCTCCACCACTTCATCTTCAGCGACCTGGCTGATCCAGTTGTGCGGCAGGTTGGGACCGGTCAGAAACAGGGTTTCCGGATAGAAGTTGCCGATGTAATCGCCGATGAACACCTTGCCGGAACTGGCAACGATCAGGTGCAGTTCGTATTCCTTGTGGAAATGCCAGCGCACCAGCGGGCAGGGAAAGCCGTGCTGGCGGTAGATGATGGACAAGCCGTTATGGTCGTCCATCAACTCGTAGGAAGGGTCGGTCACGCGAGCGGTTCGGGTCATGACGAGGCACTTTTTTATTATCGCTGCGCGATCATGCCTCGTTTTTTGCCATTTGTGCCACTTCTGACCGGCCGTCCCTGGAGACCGCTCAGCTGAGCTTGTCGCGCGCCTTTTGCAAGTTGGCCATTTGGCAGAAGCGCACGATGTTCGAATTCTTGATGAAGTCGAAATTGATGATGTTGCACTTGCGCGCCCAATCGGATTTTTCCGGGTCGAACCACTCGTCAAGACTGTCGAGGATTCGCTGTGGGCCGCCGAGTGTGTAACTGGTTGCCGACAGCGACCACGGGCGGCGCGTACTGACAGGTGTGCTCAGTACGTTGTCTATATAGCCATAAAGATCCGAGGTGCTGACCTGTGATTTGCCGATCCACTTGTGATTGATCTGGCTATAAAAGCGGAAGTCCAGGGTTTCCCAGGTCATCGGCGCAGCTACCATAATGCGCTGCAATGGATCGATGGCTTTGAGTTGGCCAATTGTCAGATGCAGATTTTCGGTGGGAATGATCCGTTCCCCAAGGTGCTCCAGCAAAGCTGTTCTGAATTCCTCATGGTTGAATGGATCTGTAGCGTTGGAAAGTTCATGAAAGTCCAGAACGATAAACTCGTTCGGGCTTCTTTCATAAAACCCCTTGAGGTCTCTGATCAGGTCTTCAAGCGTTCGCGAAGAGTTGAATCCATTGTGCTGGAAACGGAATCTCGCCAGTTGTTTCGCCTTGCTGTTGTAAACAAGGCGTACATCAAGTGCGCGAGCGCCGCGATTCAACTGCGAATAAAAGGAAACGTCCTGGCAGGCAAGCCAGTTTTTCCCGGGAATCAGGGCATAAGAAGCTTCCCAGTCACAGCCGGCGTTGTGCGCGCCGGGCAGGGTCATTTCGAATAACGAAAGATTATCGATTTGTGGTGAATCAGCCATCCATTGATGGGTTGGTATATCGTCGAAGTTTTCCATGTTGCATATCCTGCGAAGTGGTTGATTAGTTGCGCGCAGGATGTTTATAGGCATGTTCGTGTTATTGCGAAAGTTCGCTTTTAATGCAAGCCATGTAATTAACGCTCTGTTGGATTCAACTGGTTTTTCGCTTCGATCCATTGAGCCATGTATTGAGTGCTTTTGAGTGTGTGATGTCGCAGCATGGCGCCGGTGAAGTTGTCGTTTCTAAGTTGTGCCAAGTGTTGTCGGCAATCAGCTATCCGGTTGATCAGACGCGGGCCATGTACGCTGCGCTGATAACGTTGCTGCAAAAGTGCCGAAGCCTGAATCTGCGCTTGCTGCCAGCGCGCTGGATCTTCGTACAGTTGCACGGCCTGTTCGGCGAAGGTGTTTGCGTCCAGGGCAACGGCGCCCGGCCACGGAGCGTCGCCGTGCATGGCTTCGGCGCCGATCGGTGTCGTCACGCTTGGCGTGCCACAGAGCATGGCGTCGACCAGTTTGCCCTTGATTCCCGCGCCAAAGCGCAATGGCGCAAGGCAGACCCGCGCTGCCGACATCACTTCAAGCGCATCTTCGGCCCAGTCCATGATGTGAAAGCCTTGGGCCGGGTTGTGCAATGCGGTGGCTTTGGGCGGCGTGTAGGCGCCATAGATATGCAGTTGCGCGCGAGGCAAGCGCGCGCGGATCAGCGGCCAGAGCGTGGTCTTCATCCAGAGCACGGCATCCCAGTTTGGCGCGTGACGGAAGTTGCCAATGCTGAGGAAATGCGCGCGCTCTTCGAAACCTGGCGCGGCGGTGTCCGGAAGATCAATCATCAACGGACACCAATGCAGGATTTGCCGAGGCAGGCCGAATTCCTCCACCAGCAGGTCGATCTCGACTTCGGAAATCATCAGGTTCAAATCACACCGGTACAGCGCAGCGATTTCCCGTTTGGCCAGATCGGTGCTCGCCATCAGCTGGAATTCTTCGTGCAATGCCGGTGCGAACAGTTCGGTGAAATCAGTCTGCTCGTCGTCGCTTTTCAGCCGGTCTTTCAGACGCTGATGACGCGCATGCCGCAGGCTTTGCAGGTCGGAGGTTTCCAGGATGCGCAGGGCGCCCGGGCAGTGTTTCTCCACCCGCCAGCCAAACTGTTCTTCCATCATGAACTGATCGAACAGCACGATATCCGGCGCCAACTCGCTGATGAACGTGTCGAAACTGCTGTTGTTGAGCTCGATCGATACTTCGCGAACGCCCAGCGCCGTCAGATCAGCCTTGTGTTCACCCGGGCCGGCCGGGCTGCTGAACGTGATGTCCCATCCCTGATCGAGGAACGCTTCAAGAATCTGCATGACATGCCCGCTGGCCGCCGAAGAGCGGGGCTCGGGCCAGACGTAGCCGATGACCAGGACTTTGGTGGGAACGGAGTGGGACATCACTGGATTCTCGGCGCTAAAAAAGGGCGCAATTAAACCACAGTGATGTGTGCTCATCGCCAGTTCAGGTTGATCACGATTGCTCGGGTTCCGGCCAATGCCGGTAGATGCGCAGGACTATTCCAGTATGTATTTGACCTTGTCGCGTAACTGGTCAATCGAAAACGGTTTGCCGATGACATGCATGTCGCCGGGTACTTCGATAGTCTCGGCATAACCGCTGGCAAACAGGATGGGCAGAGCAGGTTGCAGCTGACGGGCCTTTTGAGAGAGTTCGCGGCCATCCATGCCAGGCAGGCCGTAGTCGGTCATCATCAAATCGATGGCGTTATCAGAATCCGCAAGAATCGCAAGCGCCTTGCCGCCGTCTTCAGCCTCCAACACGGTGAATTCCAGCTCCTCCAGCACATCCACGATGAGCATGCGCACGATGTCGTCATCTTCTACGACAAGGATAGTGGAGGCATTGGCAGACATGGCAGGACTCTCAGAAAAATGAAATCGGGGGATACCGGGCAAGCGAATTTTGCCGGACTCTTGCATGAGTAAGTGGCGCGTAGCCACAAGTTCCCGAGCTGATACAAAAAAGAACAGGTCAGTGCGGTGCGGCAAGGATAACCGTTGGCGTCGTCCAATGCGCAGGCGTGCGTAGGAAAATGCCATCATTTGTGTGAGAAAAATGGATCCATGGCGGGGTTTTGGGGCAAACTCTCGGGTTTTCAACAGTTCGACAAGGCTGCCCCATGTCCTCTCCGTCCTCGGTTGATGAACAACGGTTCCGCAAACTTCTGAGTCGCAACGTCAGCCTGCCGCTGGGCGTTGGCGTGCTCAGCGCCGTGTTCTTCGTCTCGCTGATCACTTATTTGCTGTCGGTCATCCAATGGGTCGAGCACACCGACCGGGTGATCAATAACGCCAATGAAGCGGTGAAGCTCACCGTTGATCTGGAAACCGGCATGCGCGGCTATCTGCTCAGCGGTGACGAGCACTTTCTCGACCCGTACGAAGTTGCCAAGCCGCGTATCGAGGTCGCTCTCAATACGTTGCTGGAGCTGACCGCCGATAATCCGGTGCAGACCGATCGCCTGCGCCGTTTGCAAGCCTTGCAGGTGGAGTGGGCCAATTACGCGCAGTCGATGATCGATCTGCAGCGCAGCAGTGGCGACTATCGCGGTGCGGTCAAGGCCGGGCGGGGCAAGCGCCTGACCGATGAAATCCGCAAGCAATTCGAGGACGTCATCGAGACCGAGCAGGTGCTGCGCGCCACGCGCAACGAGGATGTGCGCCGCACGACGATCTGGAGCATCACCCTTTACCTGATCTTCATCGTTGGCATCAGCGGTTTGCTGGCCTACATCGGCCGCCGTGATCTGCTCAACCTGTCGACCAACTACAGCGCCAACCTCGCCGCCCAACTGGCCAGCGCCGAACGCCTCGAGAAACAGGCGTGGCTGCGCAACGGCCAGACGCAACTGGCCGAGCAGGTGTTGGGTCAACTGACGCTGAACCTGCTGGGGCGCAACATTCTGCAATTCTGCGCGCAATACCTCGGCACTGCCGTCGCCGCGCTTTATGTGCGCGAAGAACATGGCGGCCTCAAGCGCGTGGCGACTTATGGTTTCTCCCGCGAGCAGGAAGAGCTCAATCAAACGATCTACAGCGGCGAAGGCATCGTCGGCCAAGTGGCAGAACAGGCACGCCTGATCCGTCTCGACGCGGTCCCGGGCGACTATTTCAAAGTCAGCTCCGGGCTCGGTGCAGGTCTGCCGCACAGTGTGCTGGTGGTGCCGACCAGCGATGACGATCGGGTCAATGGCGTGATCGAGCTGGGTTTCCTGCGTCCGCTGTCCGAGCGCGACATCGAACTGCTGGAACTGATTGCCGGCAACATCGGCACCTCGATCGAAGCGGCGCGTTACCGTCAACGTTTGCAGGAAGTGCTCGCCGAAACCCAGCAGCTCAACGAAGAACTGCAAGTGCAGCAGGAAGAGCTGAAGACTGCCAACGAAGAGCTGGAAGAACAGTCGCGGATTCTCAAGGAATCCCAGGCGCATCTGGAAACCCAGCAGGTGGAGCTGGAGCAGACCAACGAGCAGCTCGCCGAACAGCGCGATGCCATGGACAAGAAAAACACCGAGCTGAATCAGGCGCAGATTCAACTCGAAGAGCGTGCCGAAGAGCTGCAACGCTCGAGCAAGTACAAGTCCGAATTCCTCGCCAACATGTCCCACGAACTGCGCACGCCGCTCAACAGTTCGCTGATTCTGGCCAAACTGTTGGCGGAAAACCCGCAGCAGAATCTGTCGGCGGAACAGGTCAAGTTTGCCGAATCGATCTATTCGGCCGGCAACGATCTGCTCAACCTGATCAACGACATTCTCGACATTTCCAAAGTTGAAGCCGGGAAACTCGAAGTGATCGCCGAAAACACCCGTGTCGATCGACTGGTCGACGGCTTGCGCTCGATGTTCGAACCGTTGGCGGCCGACAAGAAACTGGCCTTCAGCGTCGAGGTTCAGCCGGACGCACCGGGCTTGCTGTTCACTGACCGTCAGCGTCTGGAGCAGGTGATCAAGAACCTGCTGTCCAACGCGATCAAGTTCACCGAACACGGCGCCGTCAGCCTGAGCATCACCGCGCAGCCGAACGATCACATCGCCTTCAGCGTCAAGGATTCCGGGATCGGTATCGCTGCCGATCAGCAGGAAAGTATCTTCGAGGCGTTCCGTCAGGCGGATGGCACCACCAATCGCAAGTACGGCGGCACCGGTCTTGGCCTGTCGATCTCGCGGGATCTGGCGACGTTGCTCGGCGGTTCGATCAGCGTCGACAGCGTGCCGGGGCAGGGCAGCACGTTTACGCTGGTGTTGCCGCGTCAGTATCACGAATTCGGTGAGACGCCGGCCGCGCCGCTGACCTTCCACCCGGCACCTTCGACACCTGCGCCAGTCGCGGTTGCCGCGCCGGTAGTATCGGCGATTCCGGCAGTTATCCCGCGCTTTGCCGACGATCGCGACAAGGCACCGTTCGCCACCCGCTGCATTCTGGTGGTGGAGGACGAACCGAACTTCGCCCGTATCCTCTATGACCTGGCCCATGAGTTGGGCTACATGTGTCTGGTCGCCCACGGCGCTGACGAAGGTTACGACCTGGCGCGCGAATTCGTTCCGGATGCGATCCTGCTCGACATGCGCCTGCCGGATCATTCCGGTCTGACCGTGCTGCAACGCCTGAAAGAACGCGCCGAAACCCGGCACATTCCAGTGCACGTGATTTCCGTGGAAGACCGCGTCGAAGCGGCCATGCACATGGGCGCGATCGGCTACGCAGTGAAGCCGACCACCCGCGAAGAGCTCAAGGATGTGTTCGCCCGTCTCGAGGCCAAGCTGACGCAGAAGGTCAAACGCGTGTTGCTGGTCGAAGATGACGATCTGCAACGCGAAAGCATCGCGCGGCTGATTGGCGACGAAGACATCGAAATCACTGCCGTCGGCCTGGCCCAGGACGCCCTGGAATTGCTGCGCACGACCATCTACGACTGCATGGTCATCGACCTCAAGCTGCCGGACATGCTCGGCAACGATCTGCTCAAGCGCATGTCCACCGAGGACATCTGCTCGTTCCCGCCGGTCATCGTTTATACCGGACGCAACCTGACCCGCGACGAAGAGGCCGAACTGCGCAAGTATTCGCGCTCGATCATCATCAAGGGCGCACGCTCCCCGGAGCGATTGCTCGACGAGGTCACACTCTTTCTGCACAAAGTCGAATCGCAGCTGTCCCATGAACGGCAGAAGATGCTCAAGACCGCGCGCAGCCGCGACAAGGTCTTTGAAGGTCGCAAAGTGCTGCTGGTGGACGACGATGTGCGCAACATCTTCGCCCTGACCAGCGCGCTGGAACACAAAGGCGCAGTCGTGGTGATCGGCCGTAATGGCCGCGAAGCGATTGAGAAACTTCATGAAGTCGAGGACATCGACCTGGTGCTGATGGACGTAATGATGCCGGAAATGGATGGCTTCGAAGCCACCATGGAAATCCGCAAGGATCCGCGCTGGCGCAAGCTGCCGATCATCGCGGTGACGGCCAAGGCCATGAAGGACGATCAGGAGCGCTGCCTGCAAGCGGGCGCCAACGATTACCTGGCCAAGCCCATCGACCTTGATCGTCTGTTCTCGCTGATACGTGTGTGGTTACCGAAAATGGAACGCATCTAGTGGAACGCAGCAGTTCAGCCGAGCGCAACAGCGAAATCGAATTACGCTTGTTGATCGAGGCGATTTACCTGAAATACAGCTATGACTTTCGCGACTACTCCGGCGCTTCGATCAAGCGCCGGGTGCAGCACGCGCTGAGTCAGTTCGAGTGCGCGACCATCTCGGCCCTGCAAGAAAAAGTCCTGCACGACCCGACCGCGTTCATGCAGCTGCTGCAACTGCTGACGATCCCGGTCAGCGAGATGTTCCGCGATCCGTCGCACTTCCTGGCGATCCGCAACGAAGTGGTGCCGCTGCTGCGTACCTATCCGTCGCTGAAGATCTGGATTGCCGGATGCAGCACGGGCGAGGAGGTCTATTCGATGGCGATCCTGCTGCGCGAAGAAGGCCTGCTCGACCGCACGATCATCTACGCCACCGACATCAACCCGCGCTCGCTGGAGAAGGCCAAGCAAGGGATTTTCTCCATGGAAAACGTCCGCGCCTACACTGCCAACTATCAGCAGGCCGGCGGTCAGCGTTCGTTTGCCGATTACTACACGGCAGCCTATGGCTACGCGATTTTCGACAAGAGCCTGTGCGAGAACGTGACGTTCGCCGACCACAGCCTGGCCACCGACAGCGTGTTCTCCGAAACCCAGTTGATTTCCTGCCGCAACGTGCTGATCTATTTCAACAAGAAGTTGCAGGACCGGGCGTTCGGTCTGTTCCATGAATCGTTGTCGCATCGCGGCTTTCTGGTGCTGGGCAGCAAGGAAACCCTGGATTTTTCCAACTATTCGAACCAGTTCGAGGCGTTGGTCAAACAAGAACGGATCTACCGCAAATCATGAACGACACCCCGAGCCTGCCTCGCATCGAGGCCGTCGTGATCGGCGCCTCCGCAGGCGGTGTCGAGGCGTTGCTGACCCTGCTCGGGCCATTACGCAAAGGCTATGTGCTGCCGATCATCATCGTTCTGCATCTGCCGGAAGAGCGCCGCAGTCATCTGGCCGAAGTGTTCTCCCGCCGTGTGGCGATGCCGGTCAAGGAAGCTGAAGACAAGCAGGACATTGAAGCCGGCACGGTGTATTTCGCCACGCCCGGTTATCACTTGTCGGTCGAAGCGGATCGCAGCCTGTCGCTGAGCCTGGAGGACCGCGTACATCATTCGCGGCCGTCTATTGATTACCTGTTTGAATCGGCCGCTGACGTTTACGGCGAGACACTCGCCGCCGTGCTGCTGACCGGCGCCAATCAGGATGGCGCGCGCGGGCTGGCCTGCGTCAAGCGCTGCGGCGGCCTGACCATTGTTCAAGACCCCGATGATGCACAAGTCGCCACCATGCCCCAGGCTGCACTGAACGTTCTGCAGCCGGATCATGTCCTACCCATTCACGGCATCGGCCGTCTGCTAGTCGAGCTGGAACGAATCGCATGCTGAGTAATATCCAAGCCAAACTGTTGATCGTTGACGATCTGCCAGAAAACCTGCTGGCGCTGGAAGCGCTGATCAAGCGCGAGGATCGCACGGTCTACAAGGCTCTGTCGGCGGACGAAGCACTGTCGCTGTTGCTGCAACACGAATTCGCCATGGCCATTCTCGACGTGCAGATGCCGGGCATGAACGGCTTCGAACTGGCCGAGTTGATGCGCGGCACCGAGAAGACCAAGAACATTCCGATCATTTTCGTCAGCGCCGCTGGCCGTGAACTCAACTACGCGTTCAAGGGCTATGAAAGCGGTGCGGTGGACTTCCTGCACAAGCCGCTGGACATTCATGCGGTGAAGAGCAAGGTCAACGTTTTCGTCGATCTGTATCGCCAGAGCAAGGCCATGAAACAGCAGGTCGAGGCGCTCGAGCAGGCCCGCCGTGAGCAGGAAGCGCTGCTGCAACAGTTGCAAAGCACGCAGCTTGAGCTGGAACAAGCGGTGCGCATGCGCGATGACTTCATGTCCATCGTTGCCCACGAGGTGCGTACACCGCTCAATGGCCTGATCCTCGAAACCCAGCTGCGCAAGATGCACCTGGCGCGGGACAACGCCGCGGCGTTCACCCTCGACAAGATGCAGGCGATGGTCGACCGCGATGAGCGGCAGATCAAAAGTCTGATTCGCCTGATCGAAGACATGCTCGATGTCTCGCGAATCCGCACCGGCAAACTGTCGATCCGCCCGAGTCGTTTCGATCTGGTGCAACTGGTCAGCAATCTGCTGCAAAATTTTGCACCGCAAATGGAAGTGGCGGAAACCAGCGTTTCCTTTGAGGCGTCCGAGCCGGTCGAAGGTTGCTGGGACGAGTTCCGCATCGAGCAAGTGGTGTCCAATCTGCTGACCAACGCCTTGCGTTACGGCGGTCGCAGCCCGATTCAGGTGCGCGTCTATCGCGAAGCTGATGAGGCTCGGGTCGAGGTCCAGGATCACGGCATCGGCATCAGCGCCGAGAACCAGAAGCGTATTTTTCAGCAGTTCGAACGGGTGTCCGCCAAGACGGTGGTGGCCGGGCTCGGGCTGGGTCTGTTCATTTCCGAGCAGATCGTCGCCGCCCATGGCGGCTCCATCGTCGTCGAGAGTGAAATCAACGAAGGCGCCCTGTTTCGCGTTTGTCTGCCGATCCAGGAAAACGGCATATCCGACGCAACCTCTGAGTGACCACACGGTCGTATCAGCAGCTATTGACCGAACAAAGGCTTCCCATGAGCGTAGATGCGCAAGATGTAGTACTCGTCGTCGAAGACGAACCGGTTATCTTGATGGTCCTGACGGATTACCTGTCAGGGCAGGGCTATCGCGTGTTGCAAGCGGAAAATGGCGAGCAGGCTTTCGAGATCCTCGCCAGCAAACCTCACCTGGACATGCTGATTACCGATTTCCGCCTGCCGGGCGGGATCTCCGGCGTGCAGATTGCCGAGCCAGCGGTGAAATTGCGACCGGACCTCAAAGTGATTTTCATCAGCGGCTACCCGCAG
Source organism: Pseudomonas sp. RG1 (assembly GCF_025910115.1). Lineage (NCBI taxonomy): Bacteria > Pseudomonadati > Pseudomonadota > Gammaproteobacteria > Pseudomonadales > Pseudomonadaceae > Pseudomonas > Pseudomonas sp. RG1. The sequence continues at coordinate 43,899 of NZ_JAPCIK010000026.1, read as the reverse complement.
GAAATCCGTGAAACCGGCAGCCCGATCACCAGCAAGGCACCGATCCTGGAAAAACCGTTCGATCTGGATGTGTTGCAGGAAAAGATTCAGGAATTGCTGGCCTGATGGTCATGCAGGAGCTGCCGAGCCTTCGGCAGCTCCTGCATGAGAATCAGCTATTGATCATCTCGCGCACCTTGGCGGTGAGCAGATCAAAGGTGAAGGGCTTGGTGATCATCTGCATTCCCGAGTCGAGGAAGCCACCGCGCACCGCCGCGTGCTCGGCATAACCGGTGATGAACAACACTTTCAGACCTGGCCGGTATTGCCGACCAACCTCCGCCAGTTGACGACCGTTCATCCCCGGCAGGCCAACGTCGCTGATGAGCAAATCAATACGCTGCGTCGAATTTAGAATCGGCATGGCGCCGTCGGCATCACCGGCCTCCACGAACGCATAACCCAACTCACTGAGCACGGCGCTGACCAACACGCGCACAGCCGGATCGTCTTCGACGATGAGTACGGTTTCGCCATCCATCGCATACGGAGCCTGCTGCGAATCCGAGACGGGAATTTCCACTTCTTCACCACGGAAACGCGGCAGGTAGAGTTTTACCGTGGTGCCTTGATCGACTTCACTGTCGATCGACACATGCCCGCGCGACTGCTTGCTGAAGCCATAGATCATCGACAGTCCGAGGCCGGTGCCCTGGCCGATCGGCTTGGTCGTAAAGAACGGATCGAACGCGCGGCTGACCACACTCTGCGGCATGCCGCTACCGTTGTCAGTCACGCTGAGCATCACGTAATCGCCCGGCTCCAGATTGCTGTAAGCGGCAGTGAAGTCGCTATGCAGGACCTGATTGCTGGTTTCCACCACCAGTTTGCCGCCCTCGGGCATCGCATCGCGGGCATTGATGACCAGGTTGAGCAGGGCGCTCTCGAGTTGATTGGGATCGGCCTCGGCAACCCAGAGGTTGTCGTCCAGGCGCATTTCCAGATGAATGCTCTCATTGAGGCTGCGTTGCAGCAGCTCGCCCATCGACAGCACCAGCGTGTTCATCTGCACGGCTTTCGGGTCGAGCGATTGCCGGCGGGAGAACGCCAACAAGCGGTGAGTCAGGCCGGCGGCGCGGTTGGCGGAGGTCACGCCTAGATCGATCAGGCTGTCGAGGTCTTCGGTCCGGCCCCGGGCCAGACGTCGGCGCAGCAGTTCCAGGCTACCGATGATGCCGGTGAGCATATTGTTGAAGTCGTGAGCGATGCCGCCAGTCAGTTGGCCGACCGCTTCCATTTTCTGCGATTGGCGCAGCGCTTCTTCGTTGTGGCGAAGCTGTGCGGTGCGCTCTTCAACCTGTTGCTCGAGGGTTTCCAGAGTTGATTGCAGGCGGCGTTCGCTTTCACTCAGGTCGATCAGCCGATCGCGCGCTTCATATTGTCGTCGCCGCCCGCGCAGGGCGGCGGAGACCAGACTGACCAGCGTCGCGGGATGGAAGGGGCGCTCGAGAAAAGTCACGTTGCCGAGCAGGGTGCTGAGACGCGACGGCGGACCTTGTTCATCGCCGCCATGATGAGTCAGCAGCACGATGGGCATGTCCGACCACGCGGGTTGCTGGTCAAGGTAGGCGATAAGCCCTTCCAGTTCCGGTCCGCGCAGCGCTTCAGCAGCAATCAGCAGCAACCCGGCGCCGACCTCCAGTTCGGTGCACAGAGCGCCGAGATTCGGCGCCACCATGCCGCCGTAACCGGCTTCGTTGAGAATCATCAACGCGATCTGGCTGTCGCGACCCATGGGCGCCAGCACCAGCACCCGCTCGGCCAACGGCGTGTTGACCGTCACAAGCTTTCATCCTCAAGCAATGGATTGCTCGCTCCCATGTAGGTCGGCACGCCACGCAGCACGCCCTGGAAGGATTCCAGCGGTTGGCCGATGGTCATGCCACGCGAGGAAATCCGGTATTCACGGATGGTCGACTCGTGGTTGCCGGTACGTTTTTTGATAATCGAGATCGCCCGGCGGACTTTGCCGAGGGCTTCGAAGTAGCGCAACAGAATCACCGTGTCGGCCAGGTAAGTGATATCAACCGGCGCCTGCATATCGCCCACCAGACCGTGCTGGGCGACCGTCATGAAAGTCGCTGCGCCTTTGCGGTTAAGGTACAGCAGCAGCTCGTGCATGTGCAGCACCAGCGCGTTTTCTTCCGGCATCGCCGCTTGATAGCCGTTAATGCTGTCGATCACCACGGTTTTGATACCTAGCTCATCGACGCAACGGCGCACGCGATGGGACAACTCACCCGGAGACAATTCGGCGGCGTCTACTTGTTCGATCAGCAGATTACCGGTGGCCTGCAAGGCTTTGAGGTCGATGCCGAGATGACGCATGCGTTCGAACAGCAGGCCCAGCTCTTCATCGAAAATGAACAGCGCGGCTTTTTCGCCTCGGGCCACCGCTGCGGCGGCGAAGATCATCGAAATCATCGATTTGCCGGTACCGGCCGGGCCGAGAATCAGCGTGCTGGAACCGGTCTCGATGCCGCCGCCGAGCAGGGCGTCCATTTGCGGGATGCCGCTGGACAGCTGCAGACGTGGGTAGTCGCCGCGATGTTCCGCCGCTACCAGGCGTGGGAAAACATGGACGCCGTCGCCCATGATGGTGAAATCGTGGAAACCGCCACGGTATTTCTGCCCGCGATATTTGACCACTCGTACCCGACGACGCTCGGCGCCGTAGCTAGGCGTCAGCTCTTCAAGGCGGATCACGCCGTGGGCGACACTGTGCACGGTCTTGTCGAGTGATTCTGTGGTCAGGTCATCGAGCAGCAGGACGGTGGCGTCGTAGCGCACAAAGTAGTGCTTGATCGCCAGAATCTGCCGACGATAGCGTAAGGAGCTCTGCGCCAGCAGACGGATCTCCGAAAGGCTGTCGAGCACAACGCGGGTCGGCTTGAAGCGTTCGACCACTTCGAAAATCTGCCTGGTCGCCTCGCCCAGTTCAAGGTCCGAGGAATACAGCAGGCTTTGCTGATGTTCGGCATTGAGCAGGCTTTCCGGCGGTGTCAGCTCGAAGATCTTGATGTTTTCGTTCAGCTCCCAGCCGTGGGAGAGCGCACCTTGACGCAGTTCTTTCTCGGTTTCCGAGAGAGTGATGTACAGGCAGCGTTCCCCGGCCAGCGCACCGGCGCGGAGGAAATGCAAAGCCACGGTGGTTTTGCCGGTTCCGGGTTCCCCCTCGAGCAAAAACACATGGCCGCGAGACAGGCCACCGGCAAGGATGTCATCCAGACCTACAATGCCGACGGCGGCCTTTGCACTGATCAACTCGTTTGATGTAGTCAAAAAACGCCCTCTTATGACTAGGGTAATCCGGCGGCTGGCTTAAGTGAGCCGCCTGAATAACTTGACCTCAGGGCATGTTCACGGTTCCGCTTTTTCTTTCGACAGGTGGTTGATTGCACCCGCTTTACCTTGATTAAAGACCCTGTTGCAGGGCCGGGTCGTCCGGATTCAGCTGCTCCAGCTGCGCCAGCAGAATCTGCACATTCTGCAACTGGCCGCTTTCCTTCCAATAGTTGATCAACAACACCCGCGCCTTGCGGTCGGCGGGGTGGCGCTGAACGATTTCCTGCAGTTGTTTCTGCGCCGCTTCCAGTTCTTCCGCGCTGTGCAGAGTGGTGGCGAGGTCGTAGCGATAATCCTTGTTGTCCGGTTCCAGCTCGACCGCTTTGGACAGGCCGAGCAGGGCATATTCGCGCTGGCCATGGTGCAGCAGCCACAGACCGAGGGCATGTTGCAAATAGGCGGAATCAGGCTGCGCCTTGAGTTGGCGGGCGAGCAACTGGCGAGCGGCATCGCTCTGGCCCTGGCGGTCGAGCACATCGATCTGCATGACCAGCGCCGGCAGGTTGCCCGGTTCCAGGCGCAAGGTATTGTCCAAAGCCTGTTGGGCCTGTTTGTATTCGGCGTTGTGAATATGGAGACGGGCCAGTTGCGCATAGTTGGCGGCGCTTTCCGGCTGGCTTTCCAGGGTCTGTTGCCAGCCGTCGATGGCCTGCTGTAGCGGTGCGAAATACAGGCCGAGCTCGTCCGGGGCCAGGCCGAGCAGGGCATTGATCGCGGCGAAACGGACAGTTTGTTCTCCATCGTCGAGCAACGGTCCTAGCAGCAGACTGCGCTGCCCGCCGGGCACCAGACCGACGATGCTTTTGATCGCTGCGACGCGAACTTGCGGCGCTTCGTGATGCAAGTCGATGTCCGCCAGCTTCAACGCCTGCGGACTGGGGTAATTGGGCAGTTCGCCATGCAGCCAGACCCGGCGCTTGACCGAGATGTCCGGGCGGCCCAATTGCTGGTACAACTGGCGCGCCGCTCCGGGTTCACCGGTGCGCGCGGCGTTCAGCGCTTCGCTGTAGCCATGTTTGATAGCATCGGGGATGGTCGGAGTGCTGCTGCGCCAGGACAGCCAGACGACGCCGAGGATCAGTACGAGGCCTAGGCCGATCAGCAGGTTGCGGCGGGACTGAGTCATGCGGGTTTCCGAAAGCTTCGAACTTGAGCAGAGCGGCAAGCTTCGTTCAGCTTGGCGCGTGAGTCAAACCGTTGCCAGCGAATCGTCCTACAACACGTGTCGACTGTGAAATCCGTCAGGCTTTTGCTGCAATGTCTACGCTTGCAGAAGTCGTTTTAAAGAGAGTGCCCATGTCTGCGCTGTACACCTATTTCAAGGCTTTGATCCATCCTGGTCAGGCTGTTCTGCTGTTTGCCCTGCGGACCATCGCCGCCGGGCTGTTGGCCCTTTATCTGGCGTTCATCTTCGATCTCGAACAGCCGAAGTGGTCAATCATGGCCGTGGTGATCGTCAGCCAGCCACTGGCAGGGATGGCACTGGCGCGCAGTTTCGGCCAGGTGATCGGCACCACCGTGGGTGCGGCGGTGGCGGTGCTGATCATGGCGATTTTCCCTCAGGCGCCGCTGCCGTTCATCACGACATTGGCGTTGTGGCTGGCGCTGTGCACGGCGGGCGGCACCTTGCTGCGCTACACCAGTTCCCAGGCGTTCGTGCTCAGTGGTTACACCGCAGTGGTGGTGGCCTTGCTAGCGATTCCGGATCAGGACGGCACCTTTATGCTAGCGGTTACCCGTGTCACCGAAACTTTGTTGGCGGTGGCCTGTGTCTGCGTGGTCAGTTTGCTCACGGCACGGCCTGAGGCCGTCACCAAGGGCTATTTCGCCAAAATCGACCAGGTGATCAAACTGGCCGCCAGCCACGCTGCCGAGGTGCTTCGTACGGAAGAAAGCGAAGCCGATTTCCAGCGTAGGCAAATGCAGCTGCTCGGCGAGATCAGCGCACTGGAAGGTTTACGACGTCATTTGTATTTCGATGCCCCACGTTTGCGCAGTGCCGACAACCTGGTATTGCTGCTCGGCAACCAACTGATGCTGCTGACGTCGCGACTGACCGCGCTGCGTCATCAGCGTGAATTGCTCATCGAACGCTGGGAGGGCGATCTGCCGCTGGAGGTCCAGCAGCTGCGTGCCGAGGAACTGGCGTTGCTTGAGCAGCTGGCGCAACAGGGCCGCGCGCTGTCTGGCGCCGATCGGCAGCGTTTCGTCACCTTGCAGCAACAGTTCGAAGCGTTGGCGTACAAGGCCGAGCAACAGACCGAGAACATGAGCGCGACCCTGCGTTCATTGGCTTGGGCGCTGCGTTGGGAGCAGGCGCGCCTGTTGCAGCAACTTGAGCAGATCCTCGAACTGAGCGACGCGATTCAGGAAGGGCGCCCGGCCAGTTGTCTGTATCGCGGCCAGAGCAGTCCGTTGCATCTGGATTTCACCCTGGCCTCGATGAATGCGATCCGCGCCTTTACCGCGCTGTTGGTCAGCGGGTTGATCTGGATCGAAACGGCCTGGGATGGCGCGCGCGGCGGAATGATTCTGGTGGGGATTCTCTGCTCGCTGATGGCGACTTTTCCGCGTCCGCTGATGGCTGCGCAAAGCTATGCGCGAGGCTTGGGCCTGGCGCTTGTGGTGTCGGCGTTCTACCAGTTCATGCTGGTGCCGGCGATCAGTGATTTCGAGCTGCTGGCCTTGCTGCTGGCGCCGCTGCTGTATGCCATTGCCGTGGGACTTTCCAGTCCGGCCACCGCCGGCATAGGCATGGGCCTTGGGCTGTCGAGTTTTCTCATGCTCGGGCCGCAAAACACCGGTACTGGGCAGAATACGGCAATCCAATGGTTCGAATTCGCCGGCGCCTACGTCAGCGCAGCGATGCTGGCCCTGATCGTTTATGCGCTGATCTTCCCGTTCCGCCCGGCCTTGCGCATCCGCCGCCTGTACGGCGAAGCGCGGGAGCAGGTGTACCAACTGAGCAAAATGCCGGCGACCGATGAACAACAATTTGCTTTCGAGAGTCGGATGACCGATCGCCTGACCAGCATGCTCGGCCTGCTGCCAGCGGCGAACGATCGTGCTATGCAGCGCTTGTATGAAATCAGCCTGGCATGCGTGGCCTTGGGCGTGGCGATGCATCAGCTGCGGCAGCAGGCGCAGAACAATGGGTTGCTCACCGATGCGTTCGGCCAACGCCTGGCGTCGGCGTTGCGCAAGACCGGTCGTTTGGTTGCCGTTCGCGACGATGTCCAGCTTGCGGCGCTGCTGGCCACGTTGCACCAGCTCGGAGATGAGCTGGACGAGCTGCACGCCGTCAGTCATGAACATCTATGGTCGGTGTTTCGCATGCGTGTGGCGCTGCTGATTGTGGTGTCGTTCCTCGAGCGGCACGGCGACTATTTGCAACCTCAAGGCCTGGAAGGAGAACCGCAACTTGCCCATTGATTTCGAAATTGGCGGGGTTTATCTGCCGCCGATTGCCCAGGCACTGTTACTGGCGATTCCGATTTTCATGTTGCTGGACTGGTGTCTGCGGCGCCTCGGCGTGCTGCGCCTGGTGTGGCATGAAGCACTGTTCGAAGGCGCACTGTATGCCTGTGTCTGCGCCACGCTGATTCTGTTGATGGGAGCCTGATGTCTTGAAAGCACTAGTTGCACGAATGATGACCGTGGCAGTGGTGATCCTGGCGATCGTCCTCGGCTGGTTCGCCTGGGAGTATTACACCCGCGCGCCGTGGACACGGGATGCTCGGGTGAGGGCGGATGTGGTGACGCTGTCGGCGGATGTTTCGGGGCGAATCGTCAAACTGGCAGTGCAGGACAACCAGCATGTCGACAAGGGCCAATTGTTGCTGGAGATCGATCCGGCGCGCTATCAACTGGCGGTCGAGCACGCCCGGCGTTCGGTGGAAGTGTCAAAGGCGTCGCTGGGGCAATCGCAAGCGGCAATCGTCGCCAGTGAGGCGTTGCTCAAACAACGTCAGAGCGAGGAGCGCCGACGCCGTACGCTGAAGCAGGGCTTCGCGATTTCCGGTGAAGAATGGGAGAAGGCCAGTACCGACGTGGCGGTTGCCCAGGCGGATCTGTTGCGCAATCAGGCCAACCTCGGCTTGGCCGAAGCCAATGTGCAGCTGGCAATTGCCGCGCTGACGCAAGCCGAACTGGACTTGCAGCGCACCCGCGTTGAATCGCCAGTGAGCGGTTACGTGACCAACCTGCTGACCCGCCAGGGTGACTATGCACAGGCGGGCGGGGCACTGCTGGCGCTGGTCGACAGCGATTCGTTCTATGTCAGTGGTTACTTCGAGGAAACCAAGTTGCCGCGAATCGAGGAGGGTGATCGGGTACGCATTCAATTGATGAGCGGTGAGCGTTTCGGCGGCACGGTAGAAAGCATCGCCTTCGCCATCGCCGACCGCGAAAACGCGCCGGGCAGTCGTCTGCTGGCGAACATCAACCCGAGTTACACCTGGGTGAAACTGGCGCAACGGGTGCCGGTGCGCATTGGCATTGATGGTGACTTTGCCGGCAAGCATCGCCTGCGCGCCGGTACAACCGCCACCGTCACCGTCCTGGAACCCTGATCTCCTGGAGCTGTGTTGATCGTTCCCACGCTCCGCGTGGGAATGCAGCCCGTGACGCTCCGTGTCACTGGACGCGGAGCTTCCCTTGAGGCATTCCCACACGGAGCGTGGGAACGATCAAATCCCAGTGCTGCAAACAGGCATAAAAAAACCCCGCGACCGAATGATACGCGGGGCAAAAAATTTGGTTGGTTGCGGCCAACCAAAGGAGCTCTTTAACAATCTTTACTTGCTGGCAACTGTCTCCGGTTGCCAGCCACCGCCGAGGGCCTTGTAGATCGCGACGATGCCGCGATACAGCTCAACTTCGGCCTGGGCCTGAGTGTCTTCGGCGTTCAGGCGCTCACGCTGGGCGTCGAGCAGGACGAGGAAATCGGTGGTGCCTTCGCGATAACGGATTTCTGCCAGATCGGCAGCCTTGCGACTCGATTCGCTCTGACGGATCAGCGAGATCAGGCGTTGCTGACGCTTGCCGTAATCGCTGAAGGCGTTTTCCGATTCTTCCAGAGCCAGCAGTACTTGTTGCTCGTAGTTGGCCAGCGCGCCTTCGGCGTCAGCATCGGCGCCGCGCAAACGGGCACGGACGCTGCCGAGGTCAAACGCCGCCCAGGTGATGCTCGGGCCGAGCGCCCAGGCGTTGGCCGCCGAAGAACCGATCTGCGAACCGCGCCCGGCGGTCCAGCCGAGGAAGCCGCTGAGGCTGACCCGGGGGAACAGGTCGGCTTTGGCCACGCCGATGCGCGCAGTGGCCGAAGCCAATTGCCGCTCGGCGCTGAGGATGTCCGGACGACGTTGCAGCAGTTCACCCGGATCACCGATCGGCAGCGCCTTGGCGATGGCCGGCAGATCTTTCGGGCTGAGGTCGACGGTCAGTTTGTCCGGGCGTTCGCCGAGCAGGGTGGCGATACGGTTTTTCTGCCGAACCTGTTCCGCCTGCAACTGCGGCACGGTGGCTTCGACGTTGGCCAGACGCGCATCGGCGCGCTCGACATCAAGCTGATCACCGACACCGGCGTCACGCAGGCTGATGGTGATCTTGCGCGACTCCTGCTGGTTGTTCAGGTTGGCCACGGCGATTTTTTCCCGCAGCTGGGCGCCGCGCAGTTGACCGTAGGCGTCGACCAGTTCGGCAATCATGGTGACTTGCAGCTGATACAGATCGGCTTCGGCGGCTTGCTGGTCGGCATCACTGGCTTCCAGATTGCGCTGGATGCGGCCGAACAGGTCGAGCTCCCAGGCCATGTCCAGACCGAGATCATAACGTTCGCTATTGACCCGGTCGGTGGTCTGGCCGGGAATCTGGCCCTTGCCCAGGTCACTGCTGGCGCGGCTGGTGATGGTCGGCATCGCGTCATTGCTGGCGTCGTCGCGGATTGCCCGGGCGGCTTTCCAGCGGGCGAACGCCACGCGCAGTTCACGGTTGCCTTGCAGCGACTGGCTCACCAACTGGTTCAGGGTCGGATCATCGAATTGCTGCCACCAGATGCCTTCGAATTTCGAACGGTCGAAGTTCTTTTGCCCGGCGGCGCCGTCGGTGGCGGTGGTGATATTGGCCGCCTCCGTAGCTGGGGTCTTGTAGTCGGGGCCGACGGCGCAGGCGCTGAGGGCCAGCACCAACAGACTCGGCAGGAAGACTTTCAGACTCATTGTTGCGCCTCCAATTGCAGGGCTTTGGCTGCTTTGCGCTGCTCGCCGCGTTCGACAAAGTTACGGATCAGTACGTAGAACACTGGCGTCAGCAGCAGACCGAAGAAGGTCACCCCGAGCATCCCGGAGAACACCGCCACACCCATGGCGTGGCGCATCTCGGCACCGGCACCGCTGGAGAACACCAGTGGCACCACACCCATGATGAACGCGAAGGAGGTCATCAGGATCGGCCGCAGACGCAGGCGGCAGGCTTCCAGCACCGCTGCGAGCGGGTCGAGGCCTTCTTCCTGTTTATCCTTGGCGAACTCGACGATGAGAATCGCGTTTTTACAGGCAAGTCCTACCAGTACGATTAAGCCGATCTGGGTGAAGATGTTGTTGTCACCGCCGGAGATGATCACACCGGTAATGGCCGACAGCAGGGTCATCGGTACGATCAGGATCACCGCCAGTGGCAGGCTCCAGCTTTCGTATTGTGCGGCGAGCACCAGGAACGCCAGCAGTACGCAGAGCGGGAACACGAACAGCGCGGTGTTGCCGGACAGAATCTGCTGGTAGGTCAGGTCGGTCCACTCGTAGGTCATGCCGTTCGGAAGTTCTTCCTTGAGCAGTTTCTCGATGGCTTTTTCCGCCTGGCCAGAGCTGTAGCCCGGGGCTGCGGCACCGTTGATTTCAGCGGTGATGAAGCCGTTGTAGTGCATCACGCGATCCGGTCCCGAGGTGTCGCTGACCTTGATGAAGGTCGCCAGCGGGATCATCTCGCCTTTGTTGTTGCGTACTTTCAGCTGACCGATCTGATCGGATTCAAGGCGGAACTGCTGTTCGGCCTGAACATTGACCTGATAGGTGCGCCCGAAGCGGTTGAAGTCGTTGGCATACAGCGAACCCAAGTAGATCTGCAGGGTGTCGAAGATGTCGCTGACGGCCACGCCGTGGGTCTTGGCTTTTTCACGGTCGATGGCGGCATCGACCTGCGGCACGTTCACCGTGTAGCTGGTGAACAGGCCGGCCAGTTCCGGCACGTTGTGGCTTTTGTTGATGATGTTCATGGTTTCTTTGTACAGCTCGTCGTAGCCGAGGTTGCCCCGGTCTTCGATCTGCAGGCGGAAACCGCCAATGGTGCCCAGGCCTTGTACCGGCGGTGGCGGGAAGATCGCCATGTACGCTTCCTGAATGTTCGCGTACTGGCCGTTCAAGGCACCGGCAATCGCACCGGCGGACATGCTCGGGTCTTTACGCTCGTCGAACGGTTTCAGCGTCACGAAGACGATGCCGGCGTTCGGGCTGTTGGTGAAACCATTGATCGACAGGCCCGGGAACGCTACGGCGCTTTCCACGCCCGGCTGTTTCAGCGCGAGGTCGGACATGCGCTTGATCACGTCTTCGGTGCGATCCAGGCTCGCGGCATCCGGCAATTGCGCGAAGGCCACCAGGTATTGCTTGTCCTGGCCGGGTACGAAACCGGTCGGCGTGCTGGAGAAACCGAAGAAGGTCAGCACCATCAGGCCTGCATACACGAGCAGGGCTATGCCGCTGCTGCGGATGACCCGGCGCACGGTGCCGACGTAGCCATGGCTGGCACGGTCGAAGAAACGGTTGAACGGACGGAACAGCCAGCCACCGAAGATTCTGTCGAGCACTTTCGAGAAGCGGTCTTTCGGCGCGTCGTGACTCTTCAGCAGCACAGCAGCCAGCGCTGGCGACAGGGTCAGCGAGTTGAACGCCGAGATCACTGTCGAGATCGCGATGGTCAGTGCGAACTGTTTGTAGAACTGCCCGGTGAGGCCGGAAATGAATGCCGCCGGAATGAACACGGCACACAGCACCAGTGCCGTGGCCACGATCGGCCCGGTCACTTCACGCATGGCGCGCTTGGTCGCTTCGACCGGCGTCAGTCCGAGTTCGATGTTCCGTTCGACGTTCTCCACCACGACGATGGCGTCGTCCACCACGATACCGATGGCCAGCACCAAGCCGAACAGCGACAGGGCGTTGAGCGAGAAGCCGAACAGGTGCATGACCGCAAACGTACCGATCAACGATACCGGCACTGCCACCAACGGAATGATCGAGGCGCGCCAGGTCTGCAGGAACAGAATCACCACCAGCACCACGAGGATCAGCGCTTCGAACAGGGTGTGCACCACCGCCTCGATCGAACCACGAACGAAGATCGTCGGGTCATACACGATGCTGTAGTCCATGCCCTGCGGGAAGCCTTTCTTCAGCTCTTCCATCTTGCCGCGCACTTCGTTGGAAATGTCGATGGCGTTGGAACCGGGACGCTGGAAGATCGGGATCGCCACCGCCGGCTGATTGTTCAGCAGCGAGCGCAAGGCGTATTGGCTGGAACCCAGTTCAATGCGTGCAATGTCCTTCAGGCGAGTGATCTCACCGTCGTCGCCTGCACGAATGACGATGTTTTCGAACTCTTCCTCGGAAACCAGACGGCCTTGAGTGTTGACCGACAGCTGGAAGCTTTGCGCGGTCGGGGCAGGGGGCGCGCCCAGTTGACCGGCGGCGACCTGACGGTTCTGCTCGCGAATCGCGGTCACCACATCGGTGGCGGTCAGATTGCGCGAAGCGGTCTTGTTCGGATCAAGCCAGACGCGCAGCGAGTAGTCGCCCATACCAAACAACTGCACGTCACCGACACCACCCAGGCGAGCCAGCTCATCCTTGATGTTGAGGATTGCGTAGTTGGACAGGTAGAGCATGTCGTAGCGCTTGTCCGGTGAGGTCAAGTGCACAACCATGGTCAGGTCTGGCGAAGCCTTGTCGACGGTGATACCGATACGCGTCACTTCCTCGGGAAGCTTCGGCTCGGTCCGGGTCACCCGGTTTTGCACCTGCACCTGCGCGTTGTCCAGGTCAGTGCCCAGGGCGAAGGTAATGGTCAGGGTGATCTTGCCGTCAGCGGTCGATTGCGAGGACATGTACAGCATGTTCTCGACGCCGGTGATGGCTTGCTCCAGCGGAGCGGCCACGGTTTCACCGATGACTTTGGGGTTGGCGCCCGGGAAGTTGGCGCGCACGACCACGGTCGGCGGCACGACTTCCGGGTATTCGCTGATCGGCAACTGGAACAGCGAGATCGCACCGGCGATCAGGATCAACAGCGACAGCACCGCTGCGAAGATCGGCCGGGAAATGAAGAATTGGGAAAAATTCATCGGAGTTGTCGTCCCTTAACCGCGTGGGGTCGTAGCAGCCAGCTTCGCAGCCGAACCCGATGCACCCTTGGCGGGGGCAACTTTGGGCAGGTTGCTGGCTTCCAGCGCTTGACGTTGTTGAGCGAGGGCGGCGAGGGTCTGCTCGCTGGCCATCGGAATCACCTCAGGGGTGACCGGTGAGCCAGGACGAACCCGTTGCAGACCCTTGACGATGATCGTGTCGTCCTTGTTCAGGCCGTTGCGGACGATGCGCAGGCCTTCGATCTTCGGACCGAGTTCGACGGCGCGGTAGGCGGTCTTGTTGTCGCCATCCATCACCAGCACGAACTTCTTGCCCAGGTCAGTGCCCACGGCTTCGTCATTGATCAGCATGGCGTTGTAGGTGCCGCTGCCGACCAGTTTCAGCCGCGCGTACAAGCCCGGGGTGTAGGTGCCGTCAGCGTTGTCGAAGACTGCGCGACCACGGATGGTGCCGGTTTTCGGATTGACCTGGTTGTCGACGAAGTTCATCTGGCCCAGGTGCGGGTTGCCGTCTTCGTTGGACAGGCCCATGTACACCGGCGTGGTGGCGCCGCGCTGACCGTTGCGGGCCAGTTGGGTGTATTTGAGGAAGACGCGTTCGTCGGCGTCGAAGTAGGCGTAGACCTTGTCGGTGGAGACGACGCTTGTCAGCGCGGTGGTGTCGGCGGTCACCAGGTTGCCGGCAGTGATTTCGGCGCGGCTGACGCGGCCGCTGATCGGTGCGGTCACGCGGGTGAAGCTCAGGTTCAGTTTGGCCAGGTCCAGTTGTGCCTGCAGGGCACCAACGGCGGCGCGAGCTTCTTGGGCAGCGCTGGTGCGCGAGTCGGCCAGTTCAGCGGAAATGGCGTTGCTGGTACGCAGGCGTTCGCCGCGAGCGGCTTCGTTTTCGCTGCGAGTGGCGGTGGCGCGGGCTTGAGCAACCAGAGCTTCGAGGCGGCGTACCTCTGCCTGGAACGGACGCGGGTCGATCTGGAACAGCAGGTCGCCTTTCTTGACCAGCGCGCCTTCGGTGAACGCGACCTGATCGATCTGGCCCGAAACCCGTGGGCGGATTTCAACGGTTTCCGGCGCCTCGAGACGCCCGGTAAATTCGTCCCACTCGTTGACCGGTTGTTCCAGCACCTTGGCCACGCTGACCTTGGCAGCGGGCGGGGCGCCGGCAGTCTCCGGAGTTTTGCCGCAGGCGCTCATCACCAGTACGGCCAGCATGGCCAACGGGAAGCGCAAATGTTTGAGTGATTGTTCCATGGATGCAATCCGCCGAAGTATTGAAGATGGGCGGATGATGCTCGGCGCGGGTGTGATGGCACGAATCGAATGAAGCAAAGGTAACTATCATTCGGAATGATATAAGCGCCGAGGCAGCCCTCTAGCATGCACCTTTCGTTAGGGGGCTATTAATCGGCTTGAAGGCAATTCTGTGTTGCTTGATCTGCAATGATTGCGACCGAAGCTGCGCGCGGAGGATTATCCGGCGATTAAATGCCTCGCTGTTATCAGCACCTCGCCCACTTGCCGGAGCAATACGCCAATGTCGCGGAACGGGCAATCAAGGGAGTTTCGCTCTAACATGAGCGTAACCTCATGCTCTGATATTTACCGTCCCCGGATCATTTTTATGCGAGACCTGCCCCCGACCGCGACCCTGCGGGCTTTCGAAGTGGCCACCCGGCACCCGACGTTCACGGCTGCCGCTCAAGAACTGCACGTGACCCAAAGCGCCGTCAGTCATCAGCTCCGGCACCTGGAAGAACTTTGGGGCTTGCAATTGTTCGAGCGCGGCAAGGCGTTACGCCTTACAACAGCGGGGGCGACGCTGGCGCCGATCGTGCGCGAGTTTTTCATGAGCCTTGAAGCAACGCTGGAGGATCTGCGCGAGCAAAAGGACAGGGTTCGCCTGTCGGTCAGCACCACTTATTCGTTTGCCTTGAAGTGGCTGCTGCCACGCTTGCCGAACCTGTCGCGCCTGCACCCGGAGCTGTTGGTGTCGCTGGATACCACGGACACGATCATCCATTTCGCCAGCGGCGAAGCCGATGTCGCCATTCGCTTGGGCAAAGGCAATTATCCCGGTCTGTATTCGGAGTTCCTGTTCGGTGAGCAGGTGTTTCCCGTGGCCAGCCCCGAACTGCTGCAGCGCGTCGGCAGGCCGGGCAGTCCCGCCGATTTGCTGCAGTTGCCGTTGCTGATTCGCGACGGCGCCGAGTTGGCGCCGAAATGGGAGGTGTGGTTTCAGTCCGTCGGGCTGGAGTTTTTACCGCTGCGCGAAGGCGTCAGGTTTGGTGATACCAATATGACGGTGGAAGCTGCGTTGCTCGGCCAGGGTGTGGCGCTGGTGCGCAGCGGCCATGTCGAAAACGAAATCGCCGATGGCCGTCTGGTGAGGCTGTTCGATGTGCCGTTCACTTCGCCTTTGGCCTACTATTTCGTCTGCCCCAAAGGCATCGAAGCCCAGCCGCATATCCTCAGATTTCGCGAGTGGTTGCTCAGTGAAGCATTGAAGGTACAGAACCCCCAGCGCTGAAGCATGAGCTTTTGCTCATGCTGCAATGAGGAAACTTCGCTGTAATGCCAATGCCCGAGATGCCTAGAATGCCGCATGCCAATCCATCTCGTACTCCTCGTTCTGTTCGCCGCGCTCCTGCACGCCAGCTGGAACGCGCTGCTGCGCGGCGGTGCCGATCGGCTCTGGTCGATGACAATAATGTGCGTGGCCATCGCCATCGTCTGCCTCATTGCCACCTTTTTCATGGCCGCGCCTGCACCTGAGAGCTGGGGGTATGCGCTGCTCTCGGCACTGCTGCATGTCGGCTACAACCTGTTCCTGGTGCGCAGCTATCGGGTCGGCGATCTAGGGCAGATCTATCCGATTTCCCGCGGCTCGTCACCGGCGCTGATCACCCTTGGCGCCGCGCTGTTTGCCGGCGAAACCATTACTCCCGCTGAGCTGCTCGGCATCGGTCTGGTATCCGGCGGAATCATTTCCCTGGCCTTTCGCGGGCGCAGCCTGTCGGTGCCGAGCCTGCCGTATGCGCTGGGCACCGGTTGTTTCATCGCCGCCTACAGCGTCGTCGATGGCATTGGCGCCAGGCTTTCCGGTGCGCCGCTCGCGTACACGGTGTGGATGAGCGCCCTGTGGGGTGTGTTGATGCCATTGGTGTATATCGGCCTGCGCGATGCTCGCAGTCTGTTTTCCGTACGGCCCGGAATGCTGACCGCTGCGGTCGGCGGACTGGTCTCGTTGCTGGCCTACGCAATCGTTATCTACGCCATGAACGAAGCGCCACTGGGTGCGGTGTCGGCCTTGCGCGAAACCAGCGTGTTGTTTGCCGCATTGCTCGGCTATTTGTTCCTCGGTGAAAAGCTCACCGTCCGCAGGATGCTGGCCTGCGTGGTCATCGCCAGCGGCGCCATCATCATCGGCTGACATAGGCCAACTGCTCAGGAGAACGTCGCATGGATAAAGTCTCGCAGGCCCCGCTGATTCTGATCACCGGCGGCAGTCGCGGAGTCGGCGCCGCCACCGCCCGACTCGCTGCCGCGCAAGGCTACGACGTTGCCATCAGCTACGTTGCCAACGAGTCCGCCGCTCTTGAGGTGGTGGCGGATATCGAAGCGTTGGGGCGCAAGGGCCTCGCGCTGCGTGCTGACAGTGCTGACCCCGAGCAGGTTGCTGAACTGTTCTCGGCCCTCGATCGCTCATTTGGACGGATCGATGTTCTGGTCAATAACGCTGGCGTTCTGGCAAAACAGTCACGCATGGAGGACCTGAGCTTTGAACGCATGCAGCGCATCTTCGCGGTCAATGCTCTGGGACCGATCCTGTGCGCGCAGCAAGCGGTGAAGCGCATGGCTTATCGGCACGGCGGCACAGGTGGGGCAGTGATCAACGTTTCTTCTGCCTCGGCGCGCTTGGGCAGCCCGAATGAATACGTTGATTACGCAGCATCGAAAGGCGCGCTGGAAACCTTCACCATCGGCTTTGCCAAAGAAGTCGCGCGCGAGGGGATTCGGGTCAACTGCATTCGCCCGGGGCACATCTATACCGACATGCACGCGAGCGGCGGCGAGCCGGGGCGGGTGGATCGCGTGAAGGACACTATCCCCATGGGGCGGGGCGGTCAGCCGGAAGAGGTGGCGCGGGCCATCTTGTGGCTGGCCAGCGCGGAGGCCTCCTTTGTCACGGGTACTTTTCTGGATGTGACTGGCGGCAAGTGATTCGGGTCGGGAAAGAGGCTAAAGGGCTTTCAGGGTCGAGATTCACAGGGGGCGCCTGATCTTCCTGTTCTTGGCCAGTCAGGTCATGGGGTCAGGTGGTTGATCAGCCGCAGGCAAGTGCAAATGCGATTCCATGGCGTCATGAAGGAGTCGGACGACCTCGATCACGTCGTCATTTGCCACGCGATAGAACACGATATGGCGCGGGCTCTTGACCGTTCCATGAGTGGGTTTCGCCTGCTGGCGCGAATAGATGAGGTGATAGCTGCGGAGGCCTGGTGCAAGCTCATCGCGGTCATGGCTGCCAATGCGATAAGGCTTGTCGGACAGCGCTTGGAGCGCTGCAAGGATCAGCGCTTGGTAGCGCTGGCGGGCCTGGTCGCCGAACTGGGTATGGGAGAGTCTGAGTATGTCGACAATGTCGGCGCGCGCGGGGTTGGAAATCCGATATCGCGGCATCCTCAGTGTTTCTCGCGCGCGGGGAGGGAAGCCTCTTGGCTCAAGCCTTCAAGGTAATGTTCCAGATCCCCTTCGTTCACCTGAGTAAAACGCCCACGCTCAAGATCCATGATGCCGATCGAGGTCGCCTGACGCAGTGCCTCGATTTTTGCGGTATCTTCGGCGACGCGCTGCTCCAACAGCCGCAAGCCTTCGCGCATTACCTCACTGGCATTCTGATACCGGCCTGACTGGACAAGGTCATGAATAACCTGTTCCTGGTGTGGAGTGAGCACTACGTTTCGGGTCGCCATAATTATCTCCAGTGCTGGCCAAACCGGTACTTACGAACATTGGCATATTATGCCAATTTGCCCGTCCGGATATTGAATCGGGATCTGATTCCGACGGGGTGCGTTCTACCGTACTTCCGATAAAGCACCCTAGCCGACGATACCTAAAGACTATCCGGATCGCCAAAAAACATCTGAATCCGCGACCTCAACCACCGCTCTCCCGGGTCGTTATCCTGCGAGCCACGCCATGCCATGTGCAATTCGAAGGTCCGCGTCGGCAGCGGTGGATCTTCAGCCCGCAGACCGCCGGCTGCCGTCAGTGCCTCAGCCGTGTAATCCGGCACGGTCGCGACGATATCGGTGCCCGCCAGCAGCGTGCCGAGTCCGTTGAACTGTGGCACTGCCAGCACCACGTGCCGCTTGCGTCCGAGTTTTTCCAGTTCTTCATCGACAAAACCACTGAGGTCGCCAGCGAACGACACCAGTGCGTGCGGTCGGGCGCAGTAATCGTCCAGGCTCAACGGCCCCGGCACGGTGTCGGCGCGCAGCAGCTTCGGTGCGCTGCGGCGCAGGACCTTGCGCTTGGCGTTGGCCGGCAGGTCGGTGGTGTAGCTGACGCCGATCGAAATCTCGCCGGAGGCCAGCAGGCCAGGCATCAAGATGTAGTTGACCCGCCGCACCACGAGGACGATGCCTGGTGCTTCGGCGCGCAGGCGCTTGAGCAGCATGGGCAGCAGGGCGAATTCGACGTCGTCGGATAATCCAATGCGGAACACCGACGTGCTGGTCGCCGGATCGAAATCGGCGGCACGACTGACGGCGGTCGAGATCGAATCAAGGGCGGGCGAGAGCAGGGCGAAGATTTCCACCGCGCGGGCGGACGGCTCCATGCTGCGGCCGGTGCGGACAAACAAGGGATCGTCAAACAGGCTGCGCAGACGCGACAGCGCCGCACTGATAGCCGGTTGGCCGAGGAACAATTTTTCCGCGGCCCGAGTCACACTGCGTTCGTGCATCAATGTTTCGAACACGATCAGCAGGTTCAGGTCGACACGACGCAGGTCATTACGATTCATCTGGAGTCCTGGCAGAGTCATCAAACTTGACGAGGGCGACCATATGAGAACAATGGCCGGCATGAATCTTACGGGGAAAGGCTGGTACTCTGCACCGGAAAATTCAGCTTTACTGCGACGGTGGCAGGCCTTTTTTCATGGATTTTGCCAATGCCGCCCTTGATGCGGAATCAATGACAGGCATGTCGACTATTAATAGCCACTGATGGTCTTGGGTCCAAAGCCCAGATAGAGTTCATGGCATTAGAGGTTACTTTGACGAGGTTTGCGATGTCCCGCACGATCCGTTTTCACAAGTTTGGTCCGGCCGAGGTGCTCAAATGCGAAGAGCATGCGGCTGCTCAGCCAGGTCCTGGCGAAGTGCAGGTGCGTGTCGAGGCAATCGGCATCAGTTGGTACGACACCCTGTGGCGCCAGAATCTGGCGTCGTCCCAGGCACGTCTTCCCTCGGGCCTCGGTCATGAAATGGCTGGTGTGGTCACTGCGGTGGGCGCTGATGTCGACGACCTGTCCGTCGGCGACAAAGTGGCCAGTTTTCCCGCAGAAAGCCCGAACGACTATCCGGTGTACGGCGAGTCGATCGTCCTGCCGCGCACCGCGCTGACCCGTTATCCCGATGTGCTCAGCCCGATCGAAGCGAGCGTGCATTACACGCCGCTGCTGATCGCCTACTTCGCTTATGCCGATCTGGCACGGGTCAAACCCGGTCAATTTGCCCTGGTGACTGACGCCAGCCACTGCGCCGGCCCGTCATTTGTGCAATTGGGCAAAGCGCTGGGTGTGCGAGTGATTGCCGCGACCAAATCGGCGGAGGAGCGGGAGTACCTGCTGTCCCTCGGTGCGGAGAAGGTCATCGTCACCGAAGAGGAAGATCTGTTGATGCGCATCAACAAGATCACCGACAACCGCGGCGTCGATGTGGTATTCGATGGTCTTGGCGGCCCGCAGATGTCGTTGCTTGGCGATGTGCTGGCGCCACGCGGCAGTCTGGTGCTGTACGGCTTGCAAGGTGGTAACCAGACCCCGTTCCCGGCGTGTGCGGCGTTTCAGAAGAACATCCAGTTCTTCGTGCATTGCATCGGCAACTTCACCGGCAAGCCGGAGCTGGGCATTGTCCAGGACCACGTCGCTCTGCAGCGTGCTTTGCGTGACATCAACCAGTTGACCGCTGACCGCGTGCTCCTGCCGCTCAAGACTCGTGTATTCGCGTTCAACGAGTTCGTCGAAGCGCATCGCTACATGGACGAATGCCCATGCCGCGAGCGAGTGGCCCTGCAAGTGGAAACTGCGTAACTCCGCTCATCAGAGTCCGTGGCCGCCACGGACTCTTTTCTGTTTAGATCCTCCGCTGTCAGTAAACCCTTCCCGATATCGAAGCATCGGCCCTTCAGCAACTGAACTGGTTTTTGCCTTCGATCTGTATCTTCTAATCACACTATAAGCACTGATAATTGAATGATTACTTTCATCTCAAGGAATGAGCTATGGCTGTGCATTCAATTTGTCCAAGGCAATATCAAATGGCTGGCTCGGCTGGCTTCGCCAATTTCTGTTTAATTGCTGTAGGGCGTTTCGGAAGTTGCTTCTCCTTTTCTTGTAATGATTTGTCGTGGGACGTTGTGGGAAGTTTCCTCAGATCATTTTCGAATGGCGAAAGCCCAATGAATACGGGTGGTTGAGCGTGACGCTTGGCATCTGGATGGCTTTATTCAGGTGAAGTGTTTCAAATAACTACAACTTTGTAAGTGTTAGCATTTCAGCGTCTATTACTTATTGATCCAATTGCCGCGCGCCCATTGTCATGTCTGCGCGGCATGAAACTTTTGATACCGGGTAAATACCGATGAGCACGATCCATGATCAGGCAATGAACTATGTCTATCAGCAAGTATTGCAGCGTCTGCTGAGTTTCTTTTCCCGAGCCGAGCGTACGGCATTGCAGTTGTTGATACAGCGCCTGGTGGTGGCCGCAGGCGGCATGGAAAACATTGGGCAATTCAAGGTGCTGGTGCCTCAGTCCGGCCTGCGTGACGGCTGCTACACCCTGGCCTTGCTCCGGGCTGCGCAGTTGACCATTGCCGGACGTGCTCCGGCGACCTTCCAATTGCGCGTGGCGTCTCTGCGCTGGAGTGGCGACAGCCCGCTCGCCCTGCAAAACCTGCATCGCAGCTACAGCGCACTGTTTCTTTATGACGATCCGCGGGTCGAGGTGCTGATGGTCGATAACCGCGAAGTGCTGCCGTTCGACCATCGCACGCCTGTGAGCAACGAAGGGCGTGAGGCCAGTCGCGTCAATCTGCTGCTGGTCGGGCACTGTCGCACCTGGCTGGAAACGCCTGAATTATGGGATGACGCCTATCTGGCGACGGCCGAGTACTACAGCCAGATCGCCCGCTGGAACAATGGTGTCGACGCCATGATCAGCACTGAAACCAAAGGCAGTCAGCAGCATTTCCTCGAAGGCCTGAACCGTGCAATGCAGCGAGTGGCAATAACCGGTCCAGAACTGGCCAGTGCGGGATTCGAAGCGCTTTTTCCGCTGCTCGACGGGCTCGGTGATGATTTTTACCGCGAGCTGCGCGCAGATGATGACCGGATAGCGTGGCGCCCGGAAGGTGAGTTCGAAGCCTGCCGGCGCACCAGTTTTATCGACATCAACGACATGATGGTCGGCAAGATCGAGGATCGCTGGCCGCTGCTGGGCGAATTTCTCGGTTATGAACCTGACGACCTGGCGCTGTACCAGGGCGAAGCGGTATTCGCTGACCCTCTGATCTCGGCGCACGTGCGAGGTTTGTACGCACGCTTCATCGAGGGGCGCGCCTATGAGGCGGGTATCGACGATTATGTTCGTCACACGCTGGCCGACATGCGGCGAAAACAGGTCGCCGAATCTGTCTGCGAGCACTTGCTGGCCAGCTATGACAATGCCGGCGGGCCAGAGCAGCTGCGGGCGCTTGCCGAGGATTACCTCATCAATGGTTTCGGATTGAGCGAAACGCAGCTGGTGTGCCTGCTGTTTGCACCCTTCATCGACAACGGCAAAGGTCTCGAGCGGTTCCTGCGCAACTGTCATCCCGGCATGCTGGTCGCCATGCCTGACCTGCACCGCGCCATGCAAGGCTTGCACGCGCCGGAGCAGGTTTTGAAGTGGATAACGGAAGTGAGCGGGTTGCCGGTCAGGTTGGTGATCCGCCTCTACGCAACGGGCCCTGTGCAGATTCATGCGCCCGCGCAATTGGCCTCGGAGAGTTCGGGTTCGGATGAGGCGCATTCGGCTGCGCCGTTCGAGCGGTCGACGGAACGCTGACGGTGAGCCGGAGCCTGGGTTGTGAACCGATATCTACGGAAATGAGGGTGTGAAAAGCGCGCGGGACAACGACTTTGTTTATCAGGCAGTTTATCGATATCTGACCACGCTGATTGATGACGCCGGAGGTGGTGCGGCGGTACGCATGCCTTCCTTGCGACAACTGGCGGATCGACTGAATGTCTCCATTTCAACGGTGCAGTACGCCTATTCGCTTCTGGAGAAGGAAGGTCGAGTCTATTCGATAGCCAAGTCAGGGTATTACGCGCAAGCGCTGTTCAGCATGGATGCGCCCGGCAACGGCAATGATCTGCTGGAGACCGTGTACGTCAACGCCAGACGTCCCGGAATGTGTGTGTTGAGCGCCGACGAACCGGCCTCGCTGCAACCGCTGGACAGTCCGTTGTTGACGTTGGAACGTGAGCTTCTGCGCCAATATCCGCGTCAGCTACAGACATTCGTGCAACCTTGCGGAGAGCTGGAGTTGCGGGTTGCCCTGGCAGCGCGGTACACGAGTTCGACAGAGCATTTCTGGCATGCCGATGACATCTATATCGGTGCTGATCTGCGCGGGGTCCTGGAAATTCTGATTTCGGTGCTCGAATTGCGTCACGCCAGCGTAATTGTCGAATCACCGTGCGACTGGGTGATATTGCGTCTGCTCGAGTCGTGCGGGGTGCGCGTGATCGAATGGCCATTGCTGGCCGAAGGCGTGCTTGATCTGTCGGTACTGCAATCGCTGCTGGAGAACGAGCCAGTACGTCTGGTTCTTTTGTCTTCAGTCCTGAGCATGCCCCACGGCAAGGGTTTCACCCATGAGCGTCAGCAGGCCGCCGCGCAGTTGCTCAATCAACATGGCGTCTGGGTACTGGAAAACGACTGCTACAGCGAGCTTGACGAGCGCAATGATTCACAGCGTTTGCGCAGTTGGCTTGATCCTGAGCGTCTGCTGGTGTTTTCCACTTTCGAGAAATTCATCGGCGCTGAAGCGCCATTCGGCTTTGTCCTGTCGCGTCATTGGCGTGAGGCGCTGCAACGCCATTTTCTGCTGCGCGCATTTCGCTTGTCGCCGATCCGCCAAAAGGCGATTGCCCGGTTGTTGAATGGCGGGCGGCTTGATCAGCATTTATCTGTGCTGCGGCGAATGCTGGGTGAGCGGCGAGCCGTGTTGATCCAGGTTCTGCACGAACGTTTGGGCGATACGCTGCAGATAGTCGAGCCGCAGGGCGGGGCGACGGTGTGGGTGCGTTCGTTACGGCCGGTCGACATGGCGAATGTGTTCCGTCGCCTGCTCAAGCAACAGATCATCGTGGCCCCCGGCGAGCTGTTCAGCCTGCAAGGTCTGCATGCGGATCATCTGCGGATAAGCGCGTTGCACCACGGCGAGCGGGATCTGCCGAGTGTCATCGGCTTGCTCGGTGATGCCTTGCGCCTGTCGTCTGGAGCATAACGTTAAAAAACATCGGGCGAGTTTCGGATACATCCCGTCGCACAGTGGTCAAACTGCCAGTAAACTGCGCTGCATTTCCTGAACCACTCCGATTTCAGAGGTTTTTGCATGACACTCAGTCCTTTTGCGGGCAAACCGGCACCGGCAGAACTGTTGGTCGATATCCCGCGACTGGTTACGGCCTATTACACCGGCCAGCCTGATGCATCGATTTCTACCCAGCGAGTGGCGTTCGGCACGTCCGGCCACCGCGGCAGTTCGTTCGATTTGAGTTTCAACGAATGGCACGTTCTGGCCATCAGCCAGGCGATCTGCCTGTATCGCGAAGCCCAGGGCATCACCGGCCCGCTGTTCGTCGGCATCGACACCCATGCATTGTCGACCCCGGCCGGTGCCAGCGCGCTGGAAGTCCTCGCCGCCAACGGCGTCACCGTGATGATCGCCGAAGGCGATGAGTACACGCCGACCCCGGCAGTTTCCCACGCCATTCTCTGCTACAACCGCGGCCGTACCTCTGGCCTGGCGGACGGTATCGTCATCACGCCGTCGCATAACCCGCCACAGAGCGGTGGCTACAAATACAACCCAACCAACGGTGGCCCGGCCGATACCCACATCACCAAGTGGATCGAAGCCAAGGCCAACGAGCTGCTGGCGAACAAACTGGCCGGGGTCAAACGCATCAGCTACGAGCAAGCGCTCAAGGCCAGCACGACCCATCGTCACGATTACTTGAACACCTATGTCGCCGACCTGATCAACGTCATCGACTTCGATGCCATCCGCGACGCCAAGCTGCGCCTGGGTGTCGATCCGTTGGGCGGAGCAGGGGTGCGCTACTGGTCGGCCATCGCCGAACACTACCGTCTCGACCTGGAAGTGGTGAATAAACAGGTCGATTCAACGTTCCGTTTCATGACCGTCGATTGGGACGGCCAAATCCGTATGGACCCATCGTCCAGCCACGCGATGCAGGGCCTGATTGGCCTGAAAGAGCGCTTCGACGTGGCGTTTGCCTGCGACCCGGATCATGACCGCCACGGTATCGTCACGCCGTCCGGTGGTTTGCTCGCGCCGAACAACTATCTGGCGGTATCCATCGACTATTTGTTCCAGAACCGTCCGCAATGGCGCGCCGATGCCGCTGTCGGCAAAACCGTGGTCAGCAGCGGTCTGATCGACCGCGTGGCCAAGCGCCTGGGCCGTCGCCTGTACGAAGTGCCGGTGGGTTTCAAATGGTTCGCCGACGGTCTGTTCGATGGTTCGCTGGGTTTTGGCGGTGAAGAGAGTGCTGGCGCCTCGTTCCTGCGCAAGGACGGCGGCGTATGGAGCACCGACAAGGACGGCCTGATTCCAGCCTTGCTCGCCGCCGAAATGACGGCGCGCACCGGGCGCGATCCAAGCCAGGCCTACCGCGCCCTGACCGACGAACTGGGCGAACCGTTCTCGGTACGCGTCGACGCCAAGGCCAACCCTGAGCAAAAGGCACTGCTGAGCAAGCTGGCGCCGGAACAGGTCACCTCGACCGAGCTGGCAGGCGAGAAGATCCAGAGCATCCTCAGCCATGCACCGGGCAACGATCAAGCCATTGGCGGTCTGAAAGTCATGACCGAAAACGGCTGGTTCGCCGCGCGTCCTTCGGGCACTGAAGACATCTACAAGATCTACGCCGAAAGCTTCCTCGGCGACGACCACCTCAAGCAACTGGTGGCCGAAGCGCAAACGTTGGTGGATGGCGCTATTTCCACTAAGTGATGCGCACATGAAAAAGGGCAACCGTAATGGTTGCCCTTTTTTATTGCCTGCAGATCAAGCCAGGTCGACCAGTACGATCTCGCTGTCCTCGATCGCCGTGACCGTCAGCACTTGCTCATGGGCTACCGCCACGCCGTCACGCGCTTGGGCACGCAAGCCATTGACTTCGATCACGCCGGTGGCCGGAACCAGATAGGCGCGACGCCCTTCATCCAGTCGGTATTCAGCGGTTTCACCGGCCTTGATGTTCGCCGCCACCAGACGCGCATTGGCACGAATGTGCAGGCTCTCATCGTCGCCGTCCTTGCCGCTGGCCAGCGTCACAAAACCTTCGCGCTCGCCTTTGGGAAACGGCTTGGCTCCCCACGACGGCGGCGCACCGGTTTCGGTCGGCAGAATCCAGATCTGGAAGATCTTGGTTTCCTTGTCCTCCAGGTTGTACTCGCTGTGAGCAATGCCGGTGCCAGCGCTCATCACTTGTACGTCGCCAGCTTCGGTGCGGCCCTTGTTGCCGAGGTTGTCTTGGTGCGTGATGGCACCTTCCCGCACGTAGGTGATGATTTCCATGTCGCGGTGCGGATGCTGCGGGAAACCGGTGCCTGCGGCGATGATGTCGTCGTTCCACACGCGCAGGTTGCCCCAGCTCATCCGCTGCGGATCGTAGTATTCGGCAAAGGAAAAGTGGTGATGCGCGTCCAGCCAGCCATGATGGGCGCCGCCCAGCGAGCTGAAGGGTCTGAGTTCAAGCATGATCGTCTCCTAATAAGGGTCGTCAGGGGGGCGGGCCCCGTGGTTGATGACGACGATCATCTATCAGGCAATCATCGAAAAAAAGCGCAAAAACTGCCGCATCATGATCAGGTTATTTGATGGGAATGCGCCTCGAAATCGTCTCATCCGACTTTCAATTCGTCGCCTAAACCAATGACCTGTAAGCATTTCGCTAGAACTCATCAGCAAATCCAGACACCATAGCCGCCACAGCCTCACACCCTGGAGTCCGTCAGCGTGGCGCAACACACCCCCGATCTTCCCCCTGAACTTCGGCCACTGGCCGAGATGCCCTGGTTCAAACGTCTGGCCGCGCGATTCTTTGGTCACGGGTTGACCAAGCTGCGCGCCCAGCACCGGGCGTCGTGGCTGCACGGGCAAGCCGACGGATTTCGCAGTGGCCACACCGCTGGCGTCGAATACGGTTTCAAGGAGGGCAAGCTTGAGGGTTTGGAGGAAGGCCGCCAGGTGCTGCTGATTCGCGACAGCCGCAACACCGAGCATCGGCCGCCCAGCGTCGATAACCACCTGTTCGATGACTGGCGCCTGCCGCTGACGGCGGAACTGAAGAAGCGCATCAAGGCTGACGTCGCCCGTTTGCTTCCGGCCCACGCCCAGCCCAGCGCTGCGCAGTGGAAGATGATCTTCAGCGATACGCCGTCCACCTCGGTGGTGGCCGGTGCCGGCGCCGGCAAATCGACCACGCTGGTGCTGCGCATTCTGTTGCTCACCCATTATCTGGGTTTTGAGCTGGATTCGATGACCGTAGTGACCTTCACCCGTGAATCGCGCAAGGACTTCATCAACAAACTGATCGAAATCTTCACGCTGTGGGGGCAGCCGCTGAACTTGAAGCAGGCCCGCGAGCTGGTCAGAACCTTCCACTCGCGCATCCTGCCGATGGTGCGCAGCCTGCCGGGTTTCGAGCGTTTGCAGGCCTTCGAGAATCTCAGCGATCGCCCGCAAAGCGGCGCAGAGGAGGTTGACAGCAATCCGTTTGACCTGCGTATCAATGACGCGCAGCGCCAGCAACTTAATGCTTGTTATCACCGCCTATTCAACGACGATGAGCGTTTCCGCCAGTTGATCCAGCCGCTATCCCGCGCGGGTTTGCAATTAAAGGAACTGGAACGCGATCACCCCGATGTGCAGAAACGCATGGCGGTCACCGAATTGGCGGCCAAGCGCGATGAAGAGCTCTGCGATGTGATTGAGGATCTGTGGTTTCGCGCAGGGGCGTGGCCGATCAAAGGCATCGAACCGAATCGGCAGGCCTTCGAAATCAATGGTTCGAAGTTCCACGCTCACGGCTATATTCCCAGCCTCGATGCCTGGGTGGTGCTCGGCTTTGATCCCAGGGAAAACGCCCAGCTGACCCGACCCAACGCCAAGCTGAGTGTCCGTGCAGAGTGGGCGGTCAAGCGCACCCTGTTTCAAGCTTTCTGCCGTAAACCATTGATATGGCTGGATAGTTACGAGTCATCCAGGCGCGTTCTTGCGACGTTGGCCGGAGATGCCAGCGCCGGTCCCGGCTTTGATTACAAGGTCAAAGGCGAGCTGGCATCGGCGCCATTGCTGGATTGTTTTGTCGCCGCAGCAGGCTTTATCGAAAACCTCGGCCTGGATGTACCAGACGCGGTCAGTCGGATGAGCTTCGCCAAGGACGATCCCGATCGCTTTTTCTTTGAAGCCCTGAGCCTGTTCTGGCGCGCATTTGAAGATCACTTGCTGGATCAGAAGCCGCCAGTGATGACCTACAACCGCATGTTCGCGCTGTTCAGCGAGTACTCGCCGGAAAACCTCAAGCTGCTCAGCGATGAGTTGCTGCGGCCTATGGCGCATTTGATGATCGATGAGTTCCAGGACGTATCGCCGCAGATCGTTTCGTGGATTCGCGCCAGCCTCAATGAAATCCGCAGCCGTGGCCCGGCCATGCACGTTGGGCGAGGGGCGCAGCGTTCGTCGCTGTTGTGTGTTGGCGATGACTGGCAGTCGATTTACGGTTGGCGCGGCAGCTCACCGAGCTACTTCATGGAGTTCAACAAGGAATTTCCTTCACCGAGCACCACAAGAGTAATGCTCAGTGACAACTATCGCAGCCATCAGCACATCATCGACGCCGCCGAACACATTGTCCGTGCAGCGCCGGCAATCGCAGGCAAGAAGGCCAAGGCCAGTGGTGAGCCTAAGCCGCTTCACCCGGTCAACGTGCTTGAGCGGGACGATGAAGCATTGGGTCAGCGCCTGGCCGAGCATTATCGGCGCGGCGATTCAATCTTGATGCTTTATCGAAAAAGCAGCGATAACTTATTGATAGAGCAGCATATTCAGCCTGTACTTAATGTAGATTCGAGCTTGCCCTACAACGCGCGGCGGCTGAAGCAACTGACCTATCACAGCGCCAAAGGCTTGCAGGCTGATGCGGTATTTCTGCTTGGCGATTGCCAGCATCTGACCAGTTCTCCGTACAAGAATCAGGTCTATCGCATGGCGGGATTGGGCAAAAGCGGCGACAGCGAGCCTTATGACACTGCGCAAAAGGACGAAATCCTGCGCCTTGCCTACGTCGGTATCACGCGCGCCGTCAGCCATTGCTATTGGTACGTCGAACCGCAAGACAGCCAGGCGGTAAACATGCCGAGGGCGTCGGATCGAGTCGCCAAGGGCAAACCCTTCTTCGTCGACCATCGACGCGAAAAGGAAAAGACCAGCGCCTGACCCATAAAAAGCCCGCATCGCTGCGGGCTTTTTGTTTTAAATCAGGTGTTTATGCGTAGTTCTTGAGAGATTCCGGAGGAGTGAAGGCTTCCAGCTCATCCTCGATGGCTTCGATCATGCGCTCGACGTCCGCCGCGTTCATCACCGTTGCGCAGGGAATGCCGGCGATGGCGATCATGGTTTCGCCGCTGGCCCGATCGAAAAGACGGGCGATCATGCTGCCCGGCGCGTCCATCGTCGCCTCGAAACCCATGGGATGAAAATGCCAGCGCATCAGCTGGCAAGCGTTTGGAAAGGTGACTTTGCTGAACCCTTTATTCATGGTGTTGCCCGCCTGCTTCATCGAGCGCTTCCTTTTGCTCATGTTAGGTGGGAAGAGCCTTCATTGGCTCAACCAGTGCTTGAGCTTTAAAAGTAGCATCCGTGTGTGAAAAAACTGTGAGTTTTTTCAGTCCGTTTAGCGATTGATTCGCATTTTTTGATGTAAGTCACTGGCTCTGCGATTATCGCCAAAACGCCACCATGGATTTTTCATTGAAGCGGCAGAGGAAGTTGGGCAAGCTCGGTTCTTTTTCGCCGAGCCTCTTATGCACGCCGATGACGACGGCCCAGAACAGACCCAGACCACGGCCGCCACGGTCATGCGCTATCACCTGAGCTGGAAACACCGGGATCTGGACAGCGTCATGGCGCTTTATCACGCCGAGATCCAGTACAACGATTTCTTTCAGAACCGGGTGCTCGGTCTGGATGAGTTGCGCGAATATGTGCGCGTGAGCATGCCTCGAGAATCCGACGAACTGCTCGAACATTGCGACCGAATCCGGGTGGATGGCAACACCGCGTTCATTCAGTACGAGGTGACTTTGCGTGGCGGCGATGGCCTGGTGTCGTTTCGCTCCAGCGAAGCGATCACAGTCAAGGACGGCTTGATCTGGCGGGTCAACGAGTACGCCTCGCTGGTGCGTACTCAAGCCGACGGCAGTTCGGCACAGAGTCAGCGTCCGGCGGTCAGTCGGCTGGGTCTGTCACCGCGGCAGCTGAGTTTCATGGCCGAAGACCTGCAGCAGTATTTCGAAAAGCAGCAGCCCTATCTGGACCCTGAGCTTGACCTGCAACGGGTGGCGAAGGAGTGCGGGTACAGCCGTAATCAGATCTCCTATCTGCTCAATCAGGTGCTCGGGCAAAGCTTCTATCGCTACGTCAATCAGGCGCGCCTGCAGCATTTGCTGCGTGCGCTGGACAGCGCCACGCCGCCGTTGCGTGTCGACGAGCTGGCGTTTGCCGCCGGCTTCAATTCGCTGTCAGCGTTCTACAAATGCTTTCGCGAACACACCGGCCAGTCGCCCAAGGCCTACGCCAAACAAATTTCTCTGCGGGCACGCGCGCAAGACATCCACTGAAGGCAGCCACTAGGATCGACGCCATCGAAGGTTTTCAGTGGCGGAGTCTTGCATGTCGGCGTGGCGCACGATCAGTTTGTGGATGGATCAGCTCGATGAGCCGCTATTGGCGCGGCCCGCGTTGGAGCGTGACCTGGACGTCGACGTGGCGATCATCGGCGCCGGTTACACCGGACTGTGGACGGCGTACTACCTGAAAAAACAGGCGCCCGGCCTGGATATCGCCATCGTCGAGGCGCAAACCGCCGGGTTCGGTGCGTCCGGACGCAATGGCGGCTGGCTGATGGGTAACTTGCTGGGTGAGGATCGCTTGCTTGCAGCCTTGTCGCCGCAGCAGCGCAGGGCTTCGTTTGATCTGCTGCACAGCATCCCCGATGAAGTGGAGATCGTCCTCGAACGCGAAGGCATCGACTGCGATTACCGTAAGGGCGGGGTGCTTTATTGTGCGGCGCGCTACCCAGAGCAGGAAACCGTTCTGCGCGATTACCTGAGCAAGCTGCACACCCAAGGCCTTACCGATAACGACTACCGCTGGCTCAGTCCCGAGCAGCTGGCCCAGCAGATCCGCGTGGCCAAGCCCTACGGCGGCATCTTCGCCCCCCATGTCGCGACCATTCACCCCGCGAAACTGGTCCGTGGTCTGGCGCGGACCGTGCAGAACATGGGCGTGAAAATCTACGAAAACAGCCCGGTCACCCACTGGCAACCCGGCAGTCTGCGTACCGCCAAGGCCAGCGTGCGCAGCCGTTGGATCGTCCCGGCGGTGGAAGGTTATTCGGTGACCTTGCCGCCACTTGGCCGTTATCAATTGCCGGTGCAAAGCCTGATTGTCGCCACGGAACCGCTGTCCGCTGCGACCTGGGACGAAATCGGCCTCAATCGCGGCCAGGCCTTCAGTGAATTCAGCCGCCAGGTCACCTACGGCCAGCGCAGTGCCGACAATCGTCTGATCTTCGGCGCCCGTGGCGGGTATCAGTTCGCCGGCAAGCTGCGCCATGACTTCAACCTCACCCGCGATGAAGTCGAGTTGCGCCGCTATCTGTTCGGCGAACTGTTCCCGCAGCTGAAAAAAGTGCAGATCACCCACGCCTGGGGCGGCAACCTTGGCATGTCGCGGCATTTCAAGC
This sequence comes from Pseudomonas sp. RG1, assembly GCF_025910115.1. Classification (NCBI taxonomy): domain Bacteria; kingdom Pseudomonadati; phylum Pseudomonadota; class Gammaproteobacteria; order Pseudomonadales; family Pseudomonadaceae; genus Pseudomonas; species Pseudomonas sp. RG1. The sequence continues at coordinate 12,538 of NZ_JAPCIK010000026.1, read as the reverse complement.
CGCACATGCTCTGCGACCGCGCCAACGGCATCGCGTTGTCTGGCGGTTATGGCGGCGAGGGCGTCGGTGCCAGCAATCTCGGCGGCCGGACGCTGGCCGATCTGATTCTTGAGCGCGACAGCGAGCTGACCCAACAACCGTGGGTCCTGCCCGACGGTGGCATTCATGCGCTGCGTGCCTGGGAGCCAGAGCCATGCCGCTGGCTCGGCTACAACGCGATCATCAAAAGTTTCGTGCACGAAGACCAGACCCTGGCCAATCCCGCGACCGCGCCCTGGCGGCGCAAGCTCGCCAGTCGGGTCGCCGGGTTCATGGAAGGTTTCATGCACTGAACGCCGTTTCCCTCAATAAACAGGTCACGCCATGAGCATCACCCAATTCAAGAACACCGCCACGCTTGAGCTCGAAGAATCCAACCCGGTCGCCGTGCCCCTCGGCGAACCCGTCGCAATTGCCTCGACCACCAGTGTCGAGCGCGACGACGGTGTCGAAACCGGCGTCTGGGAATGCACCCCGGGCCGCTGGCGGCGGCAGATCACCGCGCAGGAGTTCTGCCATTTCATTTCCGGGCGCTGCACCTTCACCCCCGACGGTGGCGGCGAAACCCTGCACATACAAGGCGGCGACGCACTGATGTTGCCAGCCAACACGCTCGGGATCTGGGATATCCAGGAAACCGTGCGCAAGAGCTACGTGCTGATTTTCTGATTGTTTGATCCTTTGATTGCCTGCCAACAAAAAAAGCCCATACAGGAATCGCCCCATGATCCAGAAAACCCTCGCATTGGCGCCGCTGCTGCTGGCCGCTTCCGTCAGTCATGCAGCCGAGACGGTCAAGGTCTACAACTGGTCCGACTACATTGCCCCGGACACTACAAAGAATTTCCAGAAAGACATGGGCATCGGCGTCACTTATGACGTCTACGACAGCAACGAAACCCTCGACGGCAAGTTGATGACCGGCAAATCCGGTTACGACGTGGTTTTTCCGTCGAACCACTTCATGGCGCGGCAGATTCAGGGTGGGGCGCTGAAGAAACTCGACAAGAGTCAGTTGCCCAACTGGAAGAACCTCAATCCAGCGCTGCTTAAGGCCCTGCAGACCAACGACCCGAACAACGAGCACGGTTTCCCTTATCTGTGGGGCAGCACTGGTATCGGCTACAACATTGCCAAGGTCAAAGCGGTGCTGGGCGACAACGCGCCGGTGGATTCCTGGGATCTGATCTTCAAACCCGAATACATGGAAAAACTGCAGAAGTGCGGCGTGGCGATCCTCGACAACGGCCCGGAACTGCTCCCGGCGGCACTTAACTACCTGGGCCTGCCGCACCACAGCAAGAATCCCGAAGACTACAAAAAAGCCGAAGCTTTGCTGATGAAAGTGCGGCCCTATGTCAGCTACTTCCATTCTTCGAAGTACACCAGTGACCTGGCCAACGGCGACATCTGCGTAGCGGTGGGCTTTTCCGGCGACATCCTGCAAGCGGAGAACCGCGCCAAGGAAGCCAAGAACGGCGTCGAGATCGGTTATGCGATTCCCAAGGAAGGCGCGGCGATCTGGTTCGACATGGTCGCCATGCCCGCCGATGCACCAGACGAAAAGGCCGGCTATGCCTTCATGAATTACCTGCTGCGCCCGGACGTCATGGCCGGCATCACCAATTACGTGCATTACGCCAATGGCAACGAACAAGCCGACAAACTGATCGACCCGGCGATCAAGAACGACACCAAGGTTTACCCGAGCGCGGAAATGATGGGCAAGCTGTTTGCGCTGGAAGCGATGCCGCTGAATATCGACCGGATCCGGACGCGGGTTTGGAACAAGATTCGTACCGGTAGCTGAGTTTTTTCAGGCCAACATACAAGACCCCTGTGGGAGCGAGCCAGCTCGCGAAGCGGTTTGTCATTCGACACTTATGTTGACTGGCTTGGCGTCTTCGCGAGCAGACTCGCTCCCACATTCGTTTCAATGAATCAGGATAGTTGATATCAAAGCACTGGCACCGCTGACTGAAAGTGTGACTTGCCCAACAAATCCAAACTTAGCGATATTTAATATTTAAATAGAAAATCGTCAGACAATTTCCACCCTCGCCGCAACTAAAAACAATCTTTTCTCCCCGCACGCTTTGTTTACGGCAGTTTCCTGATATCACCAAATTGGATCGCAAAAAAACTCTTTACGACAGATTTCCAATTGTGTCAGGTTCGTTACGCCTTCATTGGGCGAGTGATAGGACGATCTCGCCAAAGATCGTCCTGTCGGACAAAAACTGTTCCATTGCTAAACAAGGAAGTGTGTTTATGTCGAAAGTTAAAACCAATGCTGTTGATTCCGCCGAACAGGCTTTCCAGCTGGCCGCGTTCAGCTCGGCGTACAACCAGATCAATAGCTTCAGCCATCAGTACGACCGTGGCGGCAACCTCACGGTCAATGGCAAACCCTCGTACTCCGTCGACCAGGCGGCTACGCAATTGCTGCGTGACGGCGCTGCCTACCAGGACAAGGACGGCAGCGGCAAGATCGAACTGACCTACACGTTCCTGACCTCGGCCTCGAACAGCACGATGAACAAGCACGGGATCAGCGGATTCAGTCAGTTCAGCGCGCAGCAACAGGCTCAGGCCAAGCTCGCCATGCAGTCCTGGGCCGACGTGGCCAATGTCACCTTCACCGAGAGAGTCTCGGGCGGCGACGGGCACATGACCTTCGGTAACTACAGCGGTGGCCAGGATGGCGCTGCGGCGTTTGCCTATCTGCCGGGGACCGGCGCTGGTTATGACGGCACCTCGTGGTACTTGATCAACAGCGGTTACACGCAGAACAAGAACCCGGATCTGAACAACTACGGTCGTCAGACCCTGACCCACGAAATCGGCCATACCCTTGGCCTTGCGCACCCCGGCGACTACAACGCCGGCAATGGCAACCCGACCTACAACGATGCGACTTATGGCCAGGACACCCGTGGCTACAGCGTCATGAGTTACTGGAGCGAGAGCAACACCAACCAGAACTTCAGCAAGGGCGGCGTCGAAGCCTATTCGTCCGGCCCGCTGATGGATGACATCGCCGCGATCCAGAAGCTTTACGGCGCCAACACCACGACCCGCACCGGCGACACCACCTACGGCTTCAACTCCAATACCGGTCGCGACTTCCTCAGCGCTTCGTCGTCGAGCGACAAAGTGGTGTTCTCGGTCTGGGATGCCGGTGGCAAGGATACCCTGGATTTCTCCGGTTTCACCCAGAACCAGAAGATCAACCTCAGTAGCGCTTCGTTCTCCGACGTTGGCGGCATGGTCGGCAACGTGTCGATTGCCAAGGGCGCGGTCATCGAGAACGCGATTGGTGGTTCGGGCAGCGATCTGTTGATCGGCAACGGCGTTGCCAACGAATTGAAGGGCGGTGCCGGCAACGACATCCTCTACGGCGCTGGTGGTGCTGACAAACTGTGGGGCGGTTCTGGTTCGGACACTTTCGTGTTCGCCGCCAGCTCGGACTCCAAGCCGGGGGCGATCGATCAGATTCTCGATTTCGTCAGCGGTCTGGACAAAATCGACCTGACCGGCATCACCAACGGCGCGGGCCTGCACTTCGTCAACAGCTTCACCGGTTCGGCCGGCGATGCGGTGCTGACCTCGTCGGGCGGCAACAGCCTGTTGTCGGTGGATTTCTCCGGGCATGGCGTGGCTGACTTTATCGTCAGCACCGTGGGCCAGGCTGCGACCAGCGACATCGTGGCGTGATGTGAAAGGAAAGCGGCGCCTTGTGCGTCGCTTTCTTCGCTTGCATCGGCCTGATCGCCGAGCAAGGCTACGAGCGGAAGTGAAGTTTCCTATGACTCGATACGTTTTAACTGACACGACGATGGCATGGCTGATGGCAGTCACGCTGATGATGACCGGAGCGACAAGCATGGCGAGCAGCCTCAGACTCGAAGAACCCTCGGCATTCGCCGGGCGCTGGCAGGCCACTTTGACCGGTCACAGCGACACGCCTGATACGCGATTGCTGCAAGACAAGCCGTCGAACACATGCGTTGTCGATCTTGCGCCAAACAAGACCTTGGGCGAGGGCACTGAATGTCTGGCCGCGTGGTTGGGCGAAGCGCCAATCGGCTGGTTTCCAGAGCCCGATGGCATTTCCATCACCGGCAAGGAAGGTTCGAGGATCGCCTTCTTCAGCCGCCAGCGTGATGGCATTTATACAAAGGCCTTGAGCGCCGAACTGGTTATTACGTTAGAGCGCGCAGCGCAGTAGGCAATGGTTGGCGGGTGAAGGAAAGTTGATATAAGCCAGTGATCGTGCGTTATAAGCGCGACATCGGGTCAAGTTGTTATGAAATTGTAAGCGCTACTTGCAAGTCATCTTTGGCAGGCAGGCGGAATATCAATGGAATGCTCGTCCGGTAATGACGAGGCATGAATTCAGGAAGAATCAATGAAGATGGCGAAGTCTCCTGCCACCGCTCCGTTAATCAAGGCATTGGGCGACTATAAAAGCATTCTGATCAGCGTCGGTTGTTTCACCGCGCTGATCAACGTGCTGATGCTGGTGCCGTCGATCTACATGCTGCAAGTTTACGATCGAGTATTGTCGTCGCAGAACGAAACCACCCTGGCAATGCTGTCGTTGATGGTGGTCGGTTTCTTCGCCTTCATCGGCCTGCTGGAAGTGATCCGCAGCTTTATCGTCATCCGCATCGGCAGCCAGCTGGAGCGTCGCTTCAATCTGCGCGTCTATCAGGCCGCGTTCGAGCGCAACCTGTTCAAGGGCGAGGGTAACGCCGGGCAGTCGCTTGGCGACCTGACCCACATTCGCCAGTTCGTCACCGGCCCGGCGCTGTTCGCCTTCTTCGATGCGCCGTGGTTCCCGGTTTATCTGTTTGTCATCTACCTGTTCAACGTCTGGCTCGGCGTGTTGGCGACGGTGGGCGCGTTGCTGCTGATCGCACTGGCCTGCCTCAACGAATACATGACCAAAAAGCCCCTCGGCGAGGCCGCCGGTTTTTCCCAGCAGTCCAGCCAGTTGGCCACCAGCCACTTGCACAACGCCGAAACCATTCAGGCGATGGGCATGCTCGGCCCGCTGCGCAAGCGCTGGTTCGGGGTGCATTCGCGCTTCCTCGGCTTGCAGAACCAGGCCAGCGACACCGGCGCGGTGATCAGTTCACTGAGCAAGACCCTGCGCCTGTGCCTGCAATCCCTGGTGCTGGGCCTGGGCGCGTTGCTGGTGATCAAGGGCGACATGACGGCGGGGATGATGATCGCCGGTTCGATCCTGATGGGCCGCGTGCTGAGCCCGATTGATCAGCTGATCGCCGTTTGGAAACAGTGGAGCGGGGCGAAGCTGGCTTACCGCCGTCTCGATGCGCTGTTGCAGGCGTTTCCGCCCAGCGACGAGGCGATGGCACTGCCGGCACCGAAAGGCCAGATCACCTTCGAACAAGTCAGCGCCGGCCCGCCCGGGCAGCGTGCAGCCACTTTGCACATGGTCAATTTCAATCTGAGTGCTGGTGAAGTGCTGGGTGTGCTCGGCGCTTCCGGTTCCGGCAAATCGACGCTGGCTCGAGTGCTGGTCGGCGTGTGGCCGGTGCTGGGCGGCACCGTGCGCCTCGACGGCGCTGATATTCATCGCTGGAACCGCGATCAGCTTGGTCCTTACATCGGTTACCTGCCGCAAGACATCGAATTGTTCAGCGGCAGCATCGCCGAGAACATTGCGCGCTTCAGCGAAGCCGATCCGCAAAAAGTCGTAGCCGCCGCGCAACAGGCCGGCGTTCACGAAATGATCCTGCGCTTGCCGCAAGGTTACGACACGCAACTGGGCGAGGACGGCAGCGGCTTGTCCGGCGGCCAGAAGCAACGCGTGGCCCTGGCCCGCGCGCTGTACGGCACGCCGAGTCTGGTGGTGCTCGATGAACCCAATTCCAACCTCGATACCGTCGGCGAAGCCGCACTGGCCAGCGCCATCGCGCAACTCAAGGCGCAAGGCACCACGGTGATTCTGGTGACGCACCGTTCTTCGGTGCTGGCTCAGGCTGACAAATTGCTCGTGCTCAACGATGGCCGCTTGCAGGCGTTCGGCCCGAGTCAGGATGTGCTCAAGGCACTTTCCGGCCAGCACGAACAGCAACGCGAAAAAGCCGCACAAACACCGGGCGGGCTCAGCATGAGCCGGCAGTATCAGCCCTCGACAAGGAATTCGGGTGTATGAGCAGCGCCAGCATGAACACTGAAAACGAAGCGAACATGGAACACGCCTACCTCACCGAGCGCCCGGAGCGCGATGCGAAATTCTTCGCGCGCATGGGCTGGATCCTGGCCATCGTCGGCGCTGGCAGTTTCTTCACTTGGGCGGCACTGGCGCCGCTGGATCAGGGCATTCCGGTGCAGGGCACGGTGGTGGTCTCGGGCAAGCGCAAGGCTGTGCAGTCGATGAGCAGTGGCGTGGTCAGCCGGATTCTGGTGCGCGAAGGCGAGATCGTGAAGCAGGGCCAGCCGTTGTTCCGCCTTGATCAGACGCAAGTGGCTGCCGACGTGCAATCGCTGCAGGCGCAGTACCGCATGGCCTGGGCCAGCCTTGCGCGCTGGCAGGCCGAGCGCGACAACCTCAAACAAGTGACCTTTCCGGCCGAACTGAGCAACGACCCGGACCCGCGCCTGGCGCTGGTGCTGGAAGGCCAGCGGCAACTGTTCAGCAGCCGCCGCGAAGCCTTCTCCCGGGAGCAAGCGGCACTGCGCGCCAACATCGAAGGCGCCACCGCACAACTGGCCGGCATGCGCCGCGCCCGCAGCGACCTCAATGCCCAGGCCAGTTCCTTGCAGCAACAATTGAGCAACCTGCAACCGCTGGCCGACAACGGCTACATCCCGCGCAACCGCTTGATGGACTACCAGCGGCAACTGTCGCAGGTGCAGCAGCAGCTGGCGGAAAACACCGGTGAAAGCGGGCGCGTGGAGCAGGGCATCCTTGAATCGCGCCTGAAGTTGCAGCAGCACGGCGAGGAATACCAGAAGGAAGTGCGTACGCAACTGGCCGATGCGCAGTTGAAAAGCGTGACACTGTCCGAACAGCTGACCTCCGCCGGTTTCGATCTGCAACACAGCGAGATCCTCGCCACCGCCGATGGCGTGGCGGTCAACCTCGGTGTGCACACCGAAGGCGCCGTGGTGCGCCAAGGCGAAACCCTGCTGGAGATCGTTCCGCAAGGCACCACCCTGGAAGTCGAAGGGCACTTGCCGATCAACCTGATCGACAAGGTCGGCACGCATTTGCCGGTGGACATTCTGTTTACCGCGTTCAACCAGAGCAAAACCCCGCGCGTGCCCGGCGAAGTCAGCCTGATCTCCGCCGACCAGATGGTCGATGAGAAAACCGGCGTGCCGTATTACGTGTTGCGCAGCAGCGTCAGCGATCAGGCGATGGAGAAGCTCAACGGTCTGGTGATCAAGCCCGGCATGCCGGCGGAAATGTTCGTGCGCACCGGTGAGCGTTCACTCCTCAACTACCTGTTCAAACCGCTTCTGGATCGCGCCGGTTCTGCGTTGACCGAGGAATAAGGATGTTCGGCTGTATGAAAAAGCTTTGCATGCTGGGGGCCGCAATGACGCTGCTCGCGAGTCACTCGGCAGTCGCGGCCATGGGGCCATTCGAGATTTACGAACAGGCATTGCGCAATGATCCGGTGTTCCTGGGGGCGATCAAGGAGCGCGATGCCGGCCTGGAAAACCGCGTGATTGGTCGCGCCGGGCTGCTGCCACGGATCGGTTACACCTACAACAAGGGCCGCAACTCGTCCAAGGCGACGTCTCTGGATGATCGTGCGCGCAATCGAACTGATGAGCGCAACTACAACAGTTACGGCTCGGCGCTCACGGTGCAGCAACCGCTGCTCGATTACGAGGCTTACGCGGTGTATCGCAAAGGCGTGGCGCAGTCGTTGTTCGCCGACGAAGCGTTTCGCGGCAAGAGTCAGGAACTGTTGGTGCGCGTGCTGGATAACTACACCAAAGCCTTGTTCGCCCAGGACCAGATCGACATCGCCCAGGCGAAGAAGAAGGCCTACGAACAGCAGTTCCAGCAGAACGAACACATGTTCAAGCAGGGCGAGGGCACGCGCACCGATATTCTCGAAGCCGAGTCGCGCTATGAGCTGGCGACTGCCGAGGAGATCGAAGCGCGCAACGAGCAGGATGCCGCCTTGCGCGAGCTGGGCGCGCTGGTGGGCGTGCCGGCGGTGGACATCGGCGATCTGGCGCCGCTTGGTCAGCAATTTCAGACCTTCACCCTGCAACCGGCCAACTTCGACACCTGGCATGAACTGGCGATCAGCAACAACCCGAACCTCGCTTCGCAGCGTCAGGCCGTGGAAGTGGCGCGCTACGAAGTCGAGCGCAACCGCGCCGGGCATCTGCCGAAAGTCAGTGCTTATGCCTCTATGCGCGACAACGAGTCCGAAAGCGGCAACACCTATAACCAGCGCTACGAAACCAACACCATCGGCCTTGAAGTCAGCGTGCCGCTGTACGCCGGCGGCGGGGTATCGGCCTCCACACGGCAGGCCAGCCGCACCATGGAACAGGCCGAATACGAACTGGATGGCAAAACCCGCGAAACCTTGATCGAACTGCGCCGCCAGTTCAGCGCCTGCCTGTCCGGGGTGAACAAATTGCGCGCTTATCAGAAAGCCTTGAAGTCGGCCGAAGCGCTGGTGGTCTCGACCAGACAAAGCATTCTGGGCGGCGAACGCACCAACCTCGACGCGTTGAACGCCGAGCAGCAACTGTTCACCACCCGCCGCGACCTGGCCCAGGCACGCTACGACTACCTGATGGCCTGGACCAAATTGCATTACTACGCCGGGACGCTGAATGAGCAGGATCTGGCGCGGGTGGACGAAGCATTTGTGGTCGCGCAACAGCCCTCACCCTAACCCTCTCCCAGAGGGAGAGGGGACTGACCGAGTGGCCTGCGATAGCTGCATTGACCTGAACCACCGAGCCGGACGCAGGTTTTGACATCAACAAAAATCGGCTCCCTCTCCCACAGGGACAGGGGACTGACCGAGTGGCCTGCGATAGCTGCATCGACCTGAACCACCGAGCTGGACGCAGGTTTTGACATCAACACAAATCGGCTCCCTCTCCTCGGGGAGAGGGCTGGGGTGAGGGGAACAGGCGACACCGCAATTCAGCCCTGAACAAAACAACAAAAACGAGAGTGATGACCATGGACGTACGCATAAAGCCGATTTCGCTCGGCACGCTGTTGCTGGTGACTTCGGCAACGCAGGCCCAATACCTGGAATCAGGCCAGCCCGGCGATCCATCCAGTTGGCGCAGCGCCGAGTTCTTGCGTGACTGGGGTCTGCAACGCATGCAGGCCGATCAGGCCTACGCAGCCGGCATCACCGGCAAGGGCGTGAAGATCGGCGCGCTCGATTCCGGTTTCGATGCCGCCCACCCGGAATTCTCCGCCGACCGTTATCACCCGGTAACGGCCAGCGGCAGCTACGTCGATGGCTCAGCGTTCAACGTCGACGGCACGCTCAACCCGAACAATGATTCCCACGGCACCCACGTCGTCGGGACCATGGGCGCTGCCCGTGATGGCAGCGGCATGCACGGCGTGGCGTACAACGCGCAGATCTACGTCGGCAACACCAACAAGAACGACAGTTTCCTTTTCGGCCCCGGCCCTGATCCGCGTTATTTCAAAGCGGTCTACGACAGCCTCGCCGACGCCGGCGTGCGGGCGATCAATAACAGCTGGGGCAGTCAGCCGCCGGATGTCAGCTATCGCACTTTGGCCGACCTGCACGCCGCTTACGCGCAACACTGGAACAAAGGCACCTGGCTCGACGCCGCTGCCGACGTTTCCCGGCGTGGTGTGATCAACGTCTTCAGCGCTGGCAACAGCGGCTACCCGAACGCCAGCGTGCGCTCAGCGCTGCCGTACTTTCAGCCGGATCTGGAAGGGCACTGGCTGGCGGTGTCCGGGCTCGATCAGGGCAATCAACAGAAGTACAACCAGTGCGGCATCGCCAAATACTGGTGCATCACCACGCCGGGGGCGAAGATCGACAGCACCATTCCCGGCGGCGGCTACGGCATCAAGTCCGGCACCTCGATGGCGGCGCCGCACGCAACCGGCGCCCTAGCGCTGGTGATGGAACGCTATCCGTACATGAACAACCAGCAAGCGCTCGAGGTGCTGCTGACCACCGCCACCCAGCTCGACGGCTCGGTCACTGACGCACCGAACGAGCGCGTCGGCTGGGGTGTCGCGAATCTCAACCGGGCGATGCGCGGGCCGGGGCAATTGCTCGGTGCGTTCGATGCCAATCTGGGGGCAGGGCAGCGCGATGTCTGGAGCAATGACATCTCCGACAAGGCACTGCTCCAGCGTCAAAACGAAGACCTCGCCGAGCACAGCGCCTGGCAGCAAACCCTGCAGGACAAAGGCTGGCAGAACGGCGTTGCGGCCGGCGCCAGTCAGCAGGAGCAGACCGATTACGCGGTCGGCATGCTCCGTGATGCGGCAGCGGCGAACCGGGTGTATCAGGGCAGCCTGATCAAGTCCGGCGCCGGTCAGTTGCTGCTCAGCGGCGACAACACCTATCGCGGCCCGACCACCGTCAACGGCGGTCTGCTGACCGTCAATGGTTCGCTGACTTCAGCGGTCACCGTCAACGACAGCGGCACCCTCGGCGGCTCCGGACGCATCGGCGCATTGACCGCCAACAGCGGCGGCCGGGTCGCACCGGGCAATTCCATCGGCACCTTGAACGTCGGCGGTGATGTGACACTCGCCCCAGGCTCGACTTACGCCGTCGAGCTATCGCCCACCAGCAGTGACCGCATCGTCGCCGGCGGCACGGCAACCGTCAGCGGCGCCAGCGTCAGCCTGGCGCTGGAAAACAGCCCGACCTTGCTCAGCAGCGCCGAAGCGCAAAGCCTGCTCGGCCGCCAGTACACCATCCTGCAAGCGGCCGGCGGCGTGCAGGGGCAGTTCGCTGCGGTGGTGCCGAACTACCTGTTCATCGGCGGCGCCCTCGACTACGCCGCAAGCGGCATTCAGCTGAATATCCAGCGCAATGCCACAAGCTTCGCCAGCGTCGGGCAAACGCCGAACCAGCGTTCGGTGGCGGCGGCAGTCGAAGGGCTGGGCGCTGGCAATTCGGTTTACGAAAGTGTGCTTCGTGCACCGACTCAAGCCTCGGCGCAGCAAGCCTTCCAGCAACTGAGCGGCGAGATTTATCCGGCACTGGGGACGATGCTGATCAACGACAGCCGCCAGTTGCGTGATGCGCTCGGCGAGCGGCTGCACGATGAATCGGCGACCCGCAGCAACGGCTGGATCAAGGCCCTCGGCGCCTGGGGCAGCACCGATTCGGGCCACGACACGGCCGGCTACAACACCTCGATCGGCGGCCTGCTGGCCGGTGTCGACGGCGTGCTCGATGAGCAGACCCGCATCGGTCTGGTCACTGGCTACAGCGACAGCTCCTTGAGCATGGGGTCGGGCACGCATTCCTCGGCGAAAGTCGACAGCTACCACCTTGGCGCTTACGCCGGGCACGACCTCGGCGCGTGGCGCTTGAGCAGCGGTGCGGCGTACAGCTGGCATCGCGGCGACGTAAAGCGCGATCTGCAATACGACGGCGTCAGCGCCAAGCAGAAAGCCAAACTCGACGCGACCACCACCCAAGTCTTCGCCGAGGCGGCGTATCGCTTGCAGTTGCAAGCGTTGGCGCTGGAACCGTTCGCCAACCTGACCTACCTGCATCTCGACACCGAAGGCTTTACCGAGAAGGGCGATGCCGCTGCGCTGAAAAGCTCGGGCGATCAGCGCGATGCGGTGTTGAGCACCTTGGGCGTACGGGCGAGCAAAACCTTCAACCTTTCCAGCCAGCAAGCGCTGGACGTCAGCGCGCGGCTCGGCTGGCAGCACAGCCTCAGCGATATCGAATCAGAGCAGCATTTGCGTTTTGCCAGCGGCGGCTCGCCGTATTCCGTGGAGAGCTCGGCGCTGGTGCGTGATGCCGCACTGGTCGGCGTGCAGGCCAGTCTGGCCTTGAGCAAGGACGTGCGGGTCAACCTCGATTACAACGGCCAACTGGCCAGCCGCGAGAAGCTGCATGGCGTAGGGCTGAGCCTGAACTGGCAGTTCTGATTGCATGGGTTTGGCCACTGTGCCGAGGGGATTTATCCCCGCTCGACTGCGCAGCAGTCGCAAAACCTGTGTTGATCGTTCCCACGCGCAGCAAAGGAATGCAGCCCGGGACGCTCTGCGTCCCATTGGAACGCGGAGCGTCCCTAGAGGCATTCCCACGCAGAGCGTGGGAACGATCAAGGCAACGCCAGCCGCGAGAAGCTGCATGGCGTTGGCCTGAGTCTGAACTGGCAGTTCTGATTGCATGTGTTTGAGCCCCTGTGGCGAGGGGATTTATCCCCGCTCGACTGCGCAGCAGTCGCAAAACCTGTGTTGATCGTTCCCACGCGCAGTAAAGGAATGCAGCCCGGG
>NZ_JAPCIK010000025.1:0-30952 GCF_025910115.1 Pseudomonas sp. RG1 | reverse complement strand
CGCGGAGCGTCCCTAGAGGCATTCCCACGCAGAGCGTGGGAACGATCAACGGCAGCACAGGCAACCGGATTTTTCGCAACATCACTAAGGAAGGTCGTGGATGGATAACAACAATACCCCCGCGCAATCGGGTGGCCGCTTTGCCCTGAAAACCCTGACAGTCGCCATGCTCTGTGCCAGTGCGATGGCACAGGCAGCGCCTTACGTGGAGAACGGCCGCAGCGGCGATCCGTCGAGCTGGCGCAGCAATGAATTCAAGGCCGACTGGGGCCTGGGCGCGATCGGCGCGGATTACGCCTACGCCGCCGGCTACACCGGCAAAGGCGTGAAACTGGGCATCTTCGATCAGCCGGTCTACGCCGCGCATCCGGAGTTCTCTGGCAGTAACAAAGTCGTCACCCTGGTCACCAGCGGTATCCGCGAATACACCGACCCGTATATTCCGGTGAAAGCCGGCGACGCGTTCCGCTATGACGGTTCGCCCTCGGTCGGCTCCGACGGCAAGCTCGGCGCCCACGGCACCCACGTCGGCGGTATCGCTGCGGGCAGTCGCGACGGCGGGGTGATGCACGGCGTCGCATTCGGTGCGCAAATCATCAGCGCCGACAACGGCGACCCAGGCCCCGAAGATGGCATCGTGCGCGGCAACGACGGCGCGGTGTACAAGGCCGGTTGGGATGCGCTGATCGCCAGCGGTGCGCGGATCATCAACAACAGCTGGGGCATCGGCATCACCGACCGCTTCGACCTCGGCGGCCGCGATCCGGCGTATCCGCACTTCACCGTCAACGACGCGCAGTTGCAGTTCAACGAAATCCGCACGCTGCTCGGCACCAAACCCGGCGGCGCCTACGACGGCGCGATTGCCGCCGCACGCAGCGGCATCGTCACCATTTTCGCCGCCGGCAACGACTACAACCTGAACAATCCGGATGCCATCGCCGGCCTCGGCTACTTCGTTCCGGACATCGCGCCGAACTGGATCACCGTCGCCGCATTGCAGCAGAATCCGGACACCGCCAGCGCCAATCCGTACGTGATCAGCACGTTCTCCTCGCGTTGCGGCTACACCGCCAGTTACTGCGTCTCGGCGCCGGGCACCAAGATCTACAGCTCGATCATCGAAGGCACCAACTCCGACAACTTGACCACCGGCTACAAAAACTACAACGGCACCTCGATGGCCGCGCCACATGTGGCCGGTTCCATCGCGGTGTTGATGGAGCGCTTCCCGTATATGTCCGGCGATCAGGTCGCCAGCGTGTTGCGCACCACTGCGACCGACCTCGGCGCACCGGGCATCGACGCCTTGTACGGCTGGGGCATGATCAACCTGCGCAAGGCCATCGATGGGCCGGCGATGTTCGTCACCGAGCAGGACATTCCCGAGGAGTTCCGCGTACAGGGCGCTTACGGTTCCGGCCAGTTTGTCGCCGATCTGCCGGGCATCGGCGCGATCATCGATCAGGGCAAACCGACCGAGCGGGTGTGCAGCGATATCACGTGCGGCCTCGACACCTGGCGCAACGACATCGGCGGCCACGGCGGTCTGACCAAGCAAGGCATCGGCACCCTGGTGCTGACCGGCAATAACACTTACAGCGGCCCGACCCTGGTCAATCAGGGTCGACTGGCCATCAACGGTTCGCTGCAATCGGCGGTCACTGTCAACAATGGCGGCATCCTCGGCGGCAATGGCCGCATCGGCGCGCTGGCAGTGAACAGCGGCGGTACGGTGGCGCCGGGCAACTCCATCGGCACCCTGAACGTCGCCGGTGACGTGACCTTCGCGCCGGGTTCGACCTACGCCGTAGAGCTGTCGCCGACCAGCAGCGACCAGATCGTCGCGGGCGGCAAAGCCGTCATCGACGGCGCCACGGTGAGCCTGTCACTGGAAAACAGCCCGACCCTGCTCAGCACCGGCGAAGTGCAAAGCCTGCTCGGCACTCGCTACAACATTCTGCAAGCGGCGGGTGGCATTGAAGGGCGTTTCGGTCAGGTCTTGCCGAATTACGCCTTCCTTGGCGGCACTCTGGATTACTCGGCGGGCGGCATTCAGCTGGCGGTCGGGCGCAATGAGGCATCGTTCGCCAGCGTCGGTCTGACGCCGAACCAACGCGCCGTTGGTGCGGCTGCCGAGCGTTTGGGTGCGGGCAATGCGCTGTTCGAAAACCTGTTGCTGTCGCCCAACGCGGCGTCGGCGCAGCAGGCCTTTCAACAGCTGTCCGGCGAGATTCACCCGGCCATCGGCACGCTGCTGATCAACGACAGCCGCTACCTGCGCGAAGCCGTCGGCGAACGCCTGCGTGAGCGTGATCTGTTCAACGCCGATGCGCCGACTGATGAGCGCAGCAACGTCTGGGTCAAGGTCCTCGGCTCATGGGGCGAGAGTGATGGCGGGCACGACAATGCCGATTCCAATAGCTCCATCGGCGGGCTGCTGGCTGGTGTCGACGGACTGATTGCTGAAGATACCCGTCTCGGTTTCGTCACTGGTTACAGCGACAGCTCGTTGAGCATGGGCAGCGGCACGCATTCGTCGGCCTCGGTCGACAGCTACCACTTGGGTGCGTATCTGGGCCATGAAATCGACGCGTTGCGCCTGACCGTCGGCGGCGCCTACAGCTGGCATCGCATTGATGTGAAGCGTGATCTGCAGTTCGGCGACGTCAGCGGTAAACAGAAAACCAAACGTGACGCGAGCACCGCGCAACTGTTCACCGAGGCCACTTACGATCTGGGCCTGCAACCGATGAACCTGGAGCCGTTCGCCAATCTGTCCTACGTGCACCTCAACACCGACAGCTTCACCGAGAAGGGTGACGCTGCGGCGCTGAAGGGTGGTGAAGACAACCGCGACGTGGTGCTGTCGACCCTCGGCGTGCGCGCCAAGCGCAGCTTCGCTGTGTCGGACAAGCATCAGCTGGAACTCGGCGCCAGCCTCGGCTGGCAGCACAACCTGAGCAGCGTCGATGCCGACAGCCATCTGGCCTTCGCCAACGGCAACAGCGCCTTCACTGTGCAGAGCGTGTCGATGGATCGTGACGCTGCCGTGGTCGGCGTACGCGCCGGGCTGGCGCTCAATCGCGACGTGCGGGTCAACCTCGACTACAACGGCCTGATCGGCTCGAACGAGAAAGATCACGGCGTCGGTCTGACCCTAGACTGGCAGTTCTGAGGCGTAACCGGCAGCGCCTTGCGGGCTGCCGGTTTTTCAAGAAAAGGGAGCGCTGCTCATGGGATTGTTCGAGTACAAAAATCCAAATGTGCAGAAGATCCAAATGTGGGAGCGAGCAAGCTCGCTCCCACAGGTATGGCGTACACATGATCGTTCCCACGCTCTGCGTGGGAATGCAGCCGGGGACGCTCTGCGTCCCACAAGATCGCAGCCTTCGGCAGTTCCTACAGAGGCTGTGCACGATGTAATGAATGCTCCGGAGCCCCGCGCTCTGGCTGTGAGCTATCTCTGACAATTCCAACAACAAGAGAGGCAATGGCAATGGGTGTATACGACTACAAGAACTTCGGCACAGCCGATTCCGCGGCGCTGTTCAGCGATGCCATGGCGATCACGCTGTATTCCTATCACAACCTCGATAACGGCTTCGCCGCCGGTTACCAGCACAACGGCTTCGGCCTCGGTCTGCCGGCGACGCTGGTTACCGCGCTGATTGGCGGCACCGATTCGCAAGGAGTGATCCCCGGTATCCCGTGGAATCCCGATTCGGAAAAACTCGCCCTGGAGGCCGTGCAAAAGGCCGGCTGGACGCCGATCAGCGCCGCGCAATTGGGCTACGACGGCAAGACCGATGCACGCGGGACATTCTTCGGCGAGAAGGCCGGCTACACCAGCGCGCAAGTGGAAATCCTCGGCAAGTACGACGCTCAGGGTCACCTCACCGAACTGGGGATCGCCTTTCGCGGCACCAGCGGCCCGCGCGAAATCCTCATCGGTGATTCGATTGGCGACGTGATCAACGATCTGCTCGCGGCATTCGGCCCGGCCGATTACGCAAAAAACTACGTCGGCGAAGCCTTCGGCAATCTGCTCTACGATGTCGTCGCATTCGCCCGGGCCAACGGCCTCAGCGGCAAGGATGTGCTGGTCAGCGGCCACAGCCTTGGCGGTCTGGCGGTGAACAGCATGGCCGATCTGAGCGGCGGCAAGTGGGACGGGTTTTTCGCTGATTCCAATTACATCGCCTACGCCTCGCCGACGCAAAGCAGCGGCGACAAGGTGCTGAATATCGGCTACGAAAACGACCCGGTGTTTCGCGCCCTCGACGGCTCGACTTTCAGCAGCGCTTCAGTGGGCGTGCACGACGCGCCGCATGCCTCGACCACCGACAACATCGTCAGCTTCAACGACCACTACGCCTCGAACGCCTGGAACGTGCTGCCGTATTCGATCCTGAATATCCCGACGTGGATTTCGCACCTGCCCACTGGCTACGGCGACGGCATGACCCGCGTGCTGGAATCGAAGTTCTACGACCTGACCAGCCGCGACTCGACGATCATCGTCGCCAACCTGTCCGACCCGGCGCGGGCCAGCACGTGGGTGCAGGACCTCAACCGCAACGCCGAAACCCACAAAGGCAGCACGTTCATCATTGGCAGTGACGGCAACGACCTGATCCAGGGCGGCAGCGGCAATGACTATTTGGAAGGCCGCGCCGGCAATGACAGCTTCCGTGACAGCGGCGGCTACAACATCATTCTGGGCGGGCAGGGCAGCAACACCCTCGACTTGCAGCAGACGGTGAAGAACTTCGATTTCGCCAACGACGGCGCTGGCAACCTGTACATCCGCGATGCCGACGGCGGGATCAGCATCACCCGTGACATTGGCAGCATCGCCAGCAAAGAGCCGGGGTTTCTCTGGGGCGTGTTCAAGGACGACGTGCTGCACAGCGTCACGACCACGGGATTGAAAGTCGGCAGTAATCTCACCGCTTATGAATCGAGCGTAAAAGGCACGGCCAGTGCTGACATGCTCAAGGCGCATGCCGGCGGTGACTGGCTGTTCGGGCTGGAGGGCAATGATCATTTGCTCGGCGGTGCGGGCAATGACGTGTTTGTCGGTGGTGCTGGCAATGACCTGCTGGAATCGGGCGGCGGGGCGGATACGTTTCTGTTCAATGGCGCGTTTGGCCAGGATCGTGTGGTTGGCTATACGGCCGATGACAAACTGGTGTTTCTTGGCGTGGAGGGGGTGTTGCCGGGAGAAGATTTCCGCGCCCATGCGTCGGCGGTCGGGCAGGATACTGTGCTGACGTTTGGTGGGGATTCGGTGACGTTGGTAGGGGTGGCGCTGGGGAGTTTGAGCGCCGACGGGGTGGTTATCGCCTGAGGTTGATGCGGGGCCTGTGCCGGCCCCTTCGCGAGCAGGCTCGCTCCCACACTGGATCTGTGTCGTTCACAAATCTTTACCAGGAGCTGCCGAAGGCTGCGATGTGATCGTTCCCACGCTCCGCGTGGGAATGCAGCCCGGGACGCTCTGCGTCCCACTCGAGAGCCGAACGCGGAGCGTCCGTGGAGGCATTACTTTGCTGCGCATGGGAACGATCATTCAGGCCAAGTCAGTCTTCCTTGCGCACGGTCGCGACTTCATCGGCGCGAACCTTGACCTTGGCGCCGGAAATATCCTCGAACTCATAGAAACCGTCCTCGGTCTCGGTCTTCGGCATGTCCTCGGTCAGGTACTGGGTGCCGTTCTGCAACGTCACCACGGTCTGGGTCGAACAGCCGCCCAGCGCCAACAGGGCGGCGACCGCTACAGGAATGCCCAGCATCTTGATTTTCATACCCACCTCTGACTCCTTGCTTGAATGTGATTGCGGGCATTGTCGGCCCTGTAACGCGGTTGGTGCCAGCAGCGGCGGAAAAGTTCGATGGTGGCGCGAAAAAATGCCATTGATCTTTTTCCGTTTGCGCCGGGCAGGGCTGAGCTGTTATCTGTACGCATAACCAGTGTTCGCTTGCCGTGGCTTTGAATTCCCGTGACCTCCAACCCTCTCGACGATCCGTTCTATTACCTTAACAACTTCCGGCAAGTGCTTGATTGGCTTGGACTTCGCTATGCCGATGTGATGAGCGAGAGCGAGCACGGCTTCATCCGCGACTTCAACACGCTGCCGCAAGCCTCGCAGGGATTGCTGGTGCGCATGGTCATGCGCAAGGGCATTCACTTTCGCGCGAGCAAACTCAATTATCTGGAAATCGGCGACATTGCCGAGGCGGCGCAGCCGTTGCTCGACCACGGCTGGCTCGACGAACACGCCGTGCTGACGCTGGCGGAGCTGTTCGATGTCTTGCTCAAGGCCGAGCTCCTGCAAGCGTTCGGCTCTTTTATCGGTCAACCGAAAGGGCGCAAGGACGAGTGGCTGCCGGTGCTGACCGAACAGTTCACCGACGCGCAAACCCTGCGCGCCTGGGCCCCGCAACTGGCTGATCGGCTGTTCAGCCTGACCCTGATGGACCTGTGCGATCGCCTGCGCCTGATGTTCTTCGGCAATCTGTATCAGGACTGGTCGGAGTTCGTGCTGGCCGACCTGGGCATCTTCACTTATGAAAAAGTCGAGTTCTGCACCGACTCCCGAGGCCTGCGCAGCCGCGAAGACGTCGACGCCTGCCTGTTCCTGCATCAATGCCAGTTGCGCTTCGAAGCCGGTGAAGCGCTGGACGAGATCGTCGAACAGATCAACGCCGTGCAATTCGACAACCCGTGGCTGCGCCGCCGACAAGCCAAAGCGTTGTTCCAGATCGGCCAGTACGCCGAGCGCATCGGCGACTTTGCGCTGGCCCTGAGTGTTTACCGCGAGTGCGCTTATCCGGGCGCACGGCTGCGCATGATCCGTGTGCTCGAGCGTTGCGGTGAATATGCACTGGCGCTGGAACTCGGCACGCTGGCCGAACAGGCACCGCAAAGCGCGGCCGAGCAGCAAGGCTTGCAGCGCATCGTCCCGCGCCTGCGGCGCAAACTCGGTGGCCCGCCGCTCAAGCGTGCCAAGGCCCGAGAGGTCGAGCGCCTCGACTTGCACTTGCCGCGCATCGATCCGGCGCGGTCGGTGGAGTTTCATGTGCAAGCGCACTTGCACGCCGATGACGGCCCGGTGCATTACGTCGAGAACAGCCTGATCAATTCGCTGTTCGGCCTGTTGTGCTGGCCGGCGATCTTCGCGCCGTTGCCGGGTGCGTTTTTCCACCCGTTCCAGCGCGGCCCGGTGGATCTGCTCAGCGAAGACTTCCTCGAGCGCCGCGCCGAGCTGTTCCAGGCCTGCCTGGGCGAACTCGATGACGGCCGCTACGCCGAGACCATCCGCCAGCGCTTCGTCGACAAGTGGGGCATCCAGTCGCCGTTCGTGTTCTGGGGCGCGCTCAACGAAGACTTGCTGGAACAGGCGCTGGCCTGTCTGCCCGCCGAACACCTGAAACACTGGTTCAACCGATTGCTGCTCGACATCAAGGCCAACCGTGCCGGCATGCCGGACCTGATCCAGTTCTGGCCGCAGCACAAGACCTACCGCATGATCGAAGTCAAAGGCCCCGGCGACCGCTTGCAGGACAATCAGCTGCGCTGGCTGGAGTTCTGCCACGAGCATCAAATGCCGGTGGCCGTGTGTTACGTGCAATGGGCGGAGCAGAGCGCTTGAGCTACAGCGTTGCCGTGCGTGCACTGTGCGAGTTCACCGCCAAGACCGGCGACCTCGACCTGCGCTTCACCCCGTCACCGACCGCGCTGGAAGGCATCGTCGGCCATCGCACCGTGGCCTCGCGGCGCAGCGAGCAGTACCAGAGCGAAGTGGCGCTGCAAGGCGAATTCGGCGAACTGAAGGTCAAGGGCAGGGCGGATGGCTACGATCCGGCGCAAAACTGCCTGGAAGAAGTCAAAACCTATCGCGGCGACCTGAGCAAGCAACCGGTCAATCACCGCCAATTGCACTGGGCGCAGGCGAAAATCTACGGCTGGTTGATGTGCCAGAAACTGCAACTGCAGCAGATCAATCTGGCGCTGGTGTATTTCGACGTCGTCAGCGAAAAGGAAACCTGCCTGGTTGAATCCCACAGCGCCGAGTCGCTTCAGGGGTTTTTCGCGCAGCAGTGCGCTTTGTTCCTGCAATGGGCCGAGCAGGAAATGGCCCATCGCGAAGCGCGCAATCTGGCCGCGCAGCAACTGGCGTTCCCGCACGCGGATTTTCGTCCCGGCCAACGGCATCTGGCCGAATCAGTGTTCAAAGCCGTCAGCACCGGCCGCTGCCTCATGGCCCAGGCGCCGACCGGCATCGGCAAAACCCTTGGCACGCTGTTTCCGATGCTCAAGGCCTTGGCGCCGCAGCAACTGGACAAGGTGTTCTTTCTCACCGCCAAGACTCCCGGACGCAAGCTGGCGCTGGATGCCAGCCAGGTGTTGTTCAGGCAAACGCCGGACTTGCCGCTGCGGGTGATGGAAATGGTTGCTCGCGACAAGGCCTGCGAACACCCGGACAAAGCCTGTCATGGCGAATCCTGCCCGTTGGCCCAAGGTTTTTATGATCGCTTGCCGGCCGCCCGCGAAGCGGCCAGCCGCATCAACCTGCTCGATCAGGCGGCGATGCGCGAAGTCGCCGCGCAGCACAGCGTGTGCCCGTACTACCTGAGTCAGGAAATGTCCCGTTGGGCGGATGTGGTGGTTGCCGACTACAACTATTACTTCGACTTCAGCGCGCTGCTGTTCGGTCTGGCCCAGCTCAATCAGTGGAAAGTCGCGGTGCTCGCCGACGAGGCGCACAACCTGGTCGAGCGCGGCCGGCAGATGTACAGCGCCAGCCTCGACCAGTTCACCCTCGCCAGCGTGCGCAAAACCGCGCCCGCAGCGCTGAAGAGTGCCCTGCAACGGGTCAACCGCGAATGGAACGCGCTGCATGCGCCGCAACTGGCGGCGTATCAGGCGTACGACAAGGCGCCGGACAAGCTCCTGCACGCCATCTCGCTGTGTTGCGCGGCCATTGGCGATTACCTCAACGAACATCCGCAAGGCCTCGACAGCGGTCTGCAGAACTTCTATTTCGACTTGCTGCAATTTGCCCGGGTCGCCGAGCTGTACGACGAGCATTACCTGTTCGATATCAGCAAACGCGACCTCGACCGCAAGCGTCCACTGTCGCAACTGTGCCTGCGCAACGTGGTGCCGGCGGCGTTCATCGGCCCGCGCCTGACCGCGGCGCGCAGCAGCGTGCTGTTCTCGGCCACGCTGAGCCCGCGCAACTATTACGCCGACCTGCTCGGCACGCCCGCCGATACGGTGTGCATCGACGTCGAATCGCCTTTCAGCGCCGAGCAGTTGCAGGTGCACATCGTCAGCCAGATCTCCACGCGTTTTAACCATCGCCAGGCCTCGCTGGAGCCGATCGTCGAGCTGATCGCCCGTCAGTTCAGCGAGCGCCCGGGCAATTATCTGGCGTTCTTCAGCAGTTTCGATTACCTGCAACAGGTCGCGACCTTATTGGCCGAGCGCCATCCGCACATCACTCAGTGGCTGCAATCGCGGGGCATGGCCGAGGGCGCGCGGCAGGCGTTTCTCGACCAGTTCAGCGCCGACAGCCAGGGCGTCGGGTTTGCGGTGTTGGGCGGCGCGTTTGGCGAGGGCATCGATTTGCCCGGTGCGCGGTTGATCGGTGCGTTCATCGCCACGCTGGGGCTGGCGCAGCTCAACCCGGTCAACGAGCAGATGAAGCGGCGCATGGCCGCCATTTTTGGCGCCGGCTACGATTACACCTATCTGTACCCGGGCATGCAAAAAGTCGTACAAGCCGCCGGGCGGGTGATTCGCACCCGTGAGGATCGCGGCACGGTCATGCTGATCGACGACCGCTTTGCCGAGAGCCGCATCCAGCAACTGCTGCCGCGCTGGTGGGCGATCAAAAGCGAACCGGCGCTTTTCAAATCGACGGATTCACGCATACTTCAGCCCATGACAGTGGCTGGTGAGTGTGATGAGTGAGAACAACAGAACCGCAGCGATCGAAGACAGCCGTTTCCGGCTGTTGATCGACGCGGTTGTCGACTATGCGATCTACATGATCGACCCCGACGGTACCATCACCAGTTGGAACTCCGGCGCCAAACGCTTCAAAGGTTATGAAGAAGCGGAAATCATCGGCGAGCACTTCTCGCGCTTCTATACCCCGGAAGACCGCGCCAACGGCATGCCGCAACGGGCGCTGGACACAGCGATCCGTGAAGGTCGCTTCGAAGGCGAGGGCTGGCGCGTGCGCAAGGACGGCACGCACTTCTGGTCGCACGTGGTGATCGATCCGATCATCGACCCCAACGGCGAACTGCTCGGTTTCGCCAAGATCACCCGTGACCTCACCGACCGCAAAATGGCCGAGGAAACCCTCAAGCAAAGCGAACAGCAGTTCCGCCTGCTGGTGCAGGGCGTCACCGATTACGCGATCTACATGCTCAGCCCCGAAGGCTGCGTCAGCAACTGGAACCAGGGCGCGCAGCGCATCAAGGGCTATTTGCCGGAAGAGATCATCGGCCAGCATTTTTCGATTTTCTACACCCCCGAAGACCGCGAACTCGGCGAGCCGCAGCGTTCGCTGGAGATTGCCACCCGCGAAGGCCGCTTCGAGAACCGCAGCTGGCGGATGCGCAAGGACGGCACGCGCTTTCTTGCCCACGTAGTGGTCGATGCGATTCGCGGCGACACCGGCGCGTTGCTCGGCTTCGCCAAGATCACCCGCGATGTCACCGAGGCCCACGAAGCACAGCAGGCCCTGGAAAAGACCCGCGAGGCGTTGTTCCAGGCGCAGAAGATGCAGGCGATCGGCCAACTCAGCGGCGGTATCGCCCATGACTTCAACAACCTGCTGACGGTGATTCTCGGCAACCTCGAGATCGTGCAGAAACGCATCGGCGACGCGCCGAAAATCGCTCGACTGCTGGAAAACGCCACCCAAGGCGCCTTGCGCGGTGTGTCGCTGACCCAGCGTATGCTGGCCTTCGCCCGGCGCCAGGAACTGAAGACCGAATCGGTGGATATCCCGCAATTGGTGCAAGGCATCACCGGGCTGCTGCGCAGTTCGCTGGGGCCGGGGATTCGCATCGAAACACGCTTTCCCGACGACCTGCAGCCAGTGCTGGCCGATAGCAATCAGCTGGAACTGGCGATCCTCAATCTCGCCACCAATGCCCGCGATGCCATGCCCGACGGCGGCACGGTGATCATTCAGGCGCAAGCCGAAGTGGTGCTGGAACAAACTCATTCGACCCTCGCGGCGGGGCGTTACGTGTGTTTGAGCCTGATCGACAGCGGCGAAGGCATGGACGAAGCCACGCTGGCCTGCGCCCGTGACCCATTCTTCACCACCAAAGGCCTGGGCAAAGGCACCGGGCTGGGCTTGTCGATGGTGCACGGCTTCATCGAGCAGTTGGGCGGGCGCTTTATTCTGAAAAGCGAGAAGGGCCAGGGTACGGCGGCCGAGCTGTGGATTCCGGTAGCGCTTGAGCGTACGGCCAGTCGCCCGGCGTACAGCAACGCAGCGCCGATCGCAGTACCGCGACTCAGCGTGCTGGTGGTCGATGACGATTCGCTGGTGCTGACCAGCACCAGTCTGTTGCTGGAAGACCTCGGCCATCGCGTCATCGGCGCGACCTCCGGCGCCCAAGCGCTGGCGCTGTTCGATCAGGGCGAAGTCATTGATCTGGTGATCACCGACATGGCCATGCCAAAAATGAGCGGCGCGCAAATGGCCCATGCCTTGCGCATGCTCAAGCCGGATCTGCCGATCATTCTCGCCACTGGATATGCCGAACGTCTGGAAGGTTTTGCCGCTCAACTGCCGCGTCTGCCGAAACCGTTCACCCAAGCGAGTCTGGTGCAGATCATCGCCCAATCGATGAAGTGACGCGCTGGTCGATCCGGCTGAACTAGTGCTGACGCGTGCCTTTCCAAAAGTCTTGTTCACTTTTGGAGGGCACGTCTCTTGTCTCGCATATTGACCCAGCCAAGCGCTGTTGAAGAAGCCTTGGCCGAACACGACGCCAAGATGTTTGGCTCACCCAAGGAGCGGCTGGATTTCTATCGCCGGGAAATCCAATACGAAACCAGCATCCTCGCCAACCGCACCGACGCCTACCTCGCGGCGCAGTCGTTCCTGGTGATCGCTTTCGCCTCGTGCATGGCCAACCTCAATCCGGAGTGGGGCAAGATGTTCACCCTCGTCGTGCCGCCGTTTCTCGCGCTGCTCGGGGTGCTCAGCTCACTGAACGCCTGGCCGGGGATTCGTGCGGCGTACGACATCATCGATCATTGGCACTTCAAACAAAGCCAGTTGCTGCACAGCGAGCCGGTAATGGGCGCGGCGTATGACGAGTCGCCGCTGTTCAGCGAAATGGAATCGAGCCACAAGGGCTATCGCAAGTCGCTGCTGTTCTCGGTGCGCACGCCTTGGATCTTTGCGACGTTCTGGGTGATGTTGGGGGTGTATGCGGTGTTTATTCAAGTGACCAATCCTTGAGGTGGATTGGTCAGGGGGCAGGGGACAGGCGCTGGATTTTGTGGTGTCTGTGAGATCTTACCCCCTCACCCCAGCCCTCCCGAAACGTCGGACCGCCCCCAAGGGGGCGAGGGGGAAAGGGAGCCGATCTTCATGCTTTTCAAAATCTACATTCGGCGCGGTATGCCAGGTCGGTGTAGCACGTGAGAACACCTCGGTCAGTCCCCTCTCCCTCCGGGAGAGGGCTAGGGTGAGGGGCTTTTGACTTTTATTACGCAGTTTCCAGCTCACGCCGCGCAGTTACAGCATTCTGCACCGCCGCCGGAATCGGCGGGAAATCCTCATTCAGCACACACAGATGATCAATCGCATCTTCAAATTTCGCATCGGCTTTCTTGCGCAGTGCCCGGTATTGCTCAAAGCGTTCGAAGTCGGTCGGCGTCTGTTCCAGCAGCGCGTTGGCCGCTCGGTTCAGTTCGTGGGCTTCTTCGAACAGTTGACGATTGCGTTCCAGAGCCAGTGCTCTGCAAGCCTTGATTTGCGCAGGAGTCGAGCATTCGTTCATGACCGTGACCTTGTTTGTGTCGGGGTTCCGTTTAATAGGCTGTTCACCGCAGGGGAACCTAACCTGCCGGGCCGCGCTGATGATTGGCGCGGTTAAAGTTGTGACCCTTGGGTCGCGCCCGGCGATCCATTTTTTTGCAGAAAAATCTTCGATCATTTCCAGCCAAGCGCAGCGGTCGAAGAATCAGCTTTTTCGTTGCTTCAGGCGTTCATAGCGCGCCAGCATCGGTTGTGTGCTGATGCCATGCAGCAGAATGCTCAGGGCCACCACCGACAAAGTGATGTCGGTGCAGACCTTGGCAACGTCTGAATCCAGGCCGTGGTTCAGGGCGAAGAACAGATAGAACAGGCTGCCGATGCCGCGAATGCCAAACCATCCGATCAATAAACGCTGCGGCCCGCTGAGCAGATTGCCCCACGGCATCAGTGCCACGCTCAGCGGGCGAATCAGGCAGAACAGCACCGCGCCGATCCACAACGCCCGCCAGTCCCAGTGCGCTATCAGCACGACGCCGAGCAGGGTCACCAGAAACACTTCCATCGCCCGCTCGACCAGACTGCCGAACGCCAGCATGTCGCCCATCATGATCCCCGCTGCAACCTGGCTGTCTTCCAGTTGCTCGGTATCGCCATGCACGGCGTTCTGCGGTTCGACGTTCTGATGACCGACCACCGGCTGCACCAGATGCTCGGCAGGTGCCTGGGTGATGCCCGTAGATTTGACTTCCTCCTGACGCAGGCCCAGGCCAGCAGCGAAGACCGCAAGAAAGCCGTAGCCGCCAATGGCGTCGGCGACCACGTAGGACAGCGCGATCAGCGCGAGGGTCAGGTAATCGTTGGGGCCGAGGGTGCTGTCCTCGTTGTGAATGCGCAGCAGCAGGGCGATCCGGCCGATGCCACGGCCCATCCAGTAACCGGTGAGCAAACCCGCCGGCACCGCCCACAAAAGGCTGCGAACCACCCAGTGCTGCCACTCGCCGGCGCTACCGTCACCGTGCAGCAACAGCAAACCGAGAATCACGAAAGGGAAGGCCACGCCATCGTTGAGCCCGGCTTCACCGGAGAGGCCGAACCGCACGCTGTCGACGTCCTGCGCATCATTGACCTGCACAAGCGCGGCGAGCACCGGGTCGGTCGGGGCCAGAATCGCGCCGATCAGCAGGGAAGGCCCCCACGGCAATTGCAGGCCCCAGTGCAACAGCAGACACACGCCGATAATGCTCAGAATCATCACCGGCCCGGCCAGACCAAAAGCGATGCGCCAGGTCTTGTTGCCCAGCGGCAGGCGCAATTTCAAACCGCAGACGAACAAGGAAAACAGCACCGCGACTTCCGTCAGATGCTCCATCCACAACGACGATTCTTCCAGCGGCAATTGCAGCAGGTCGAGGCCGCTGGGGCCGATGGCGATGCCCAGCAGCAGGCACACCGCCGAGGTGGTGACCGGCATCCAGCGCAACCATGACGACGTCAGGGCCAGCGTCAGCAGCACAGCGCCGAGCACCGCGACCCATACGCCGAAACTCATGACCGCTCACTGCAGCGAATTTTCAAGGGCAGGCGCACCGGCTCAGCTCACGGTCGTGCGCAGGTACTCGGGGATGAGCACGTTGAACCACAGCAGAATCATCGACACCAGCATGGTCACCAGCACCAGCAGGCCAACGCCCCACACGCACGCCGAATACAGCAGTCCTTGCTCTTTACGCTCATGCATGAAGGTCGGCAGGCCGACGAACAGCAGAAACGTCGAATAGATCGACGCCGCGCCGAGCACCAGAATTGCCAGCCAGCGGCTCGGGTACAGCCCGGCAATCCCGGCGAGGAAAAACGGCGTCACCGTGTAGGCGGCAAAACCGATGCATTGATTGAGCGTTGGCCGCGCATCGAATGAACGCGACATCCAGCGAATAAACCCGCCGATAATCGCGACACCCGCGACGATCGTCACGTACAGCAACACGCTCAGTTGCAAGGCGCTGGCCGTGCTCAGGCGCACGTTTTCACCCACGGCTAGGCTCCAGCCGACCTGGGTGGTGCCGATGAACAGGCACACGGCCGGAATCAGCGCGAGCAGCAGCAGATGCGCGAGGTAGTGGCGGGGATGGGTTTCCTCTTCGCGGCGGATATCGGTCCAGGCGAAGTTGGGTTGGGTGAAGAGTCTGACGAGGGGGGCGGACATGACAACCTCCGGTTTCTGTTGGCCCGTAGGCGCTTACAGGTATGGAGGGATGCCATGCCGCTCGGGTTCAGTTTTTCTGCTGCACGGTTACAGCATCGGTTTGCCGCCGGTCACGCCGTAGCGCTGGCCGGTGATATAGCTGGCTTCGTCGGAGGCCAGCAGCACGTAAATCGGCGCGACTTCCACCGGTTGGCCGGGACGGCCGAGCGGGGTGCTGCCGCCGAAGTTCTGCACTTCTTCATCGGGCATGGTCGAGACGATCAGCGGCGTCCAGATCGGGCCGGGTGCGACGCTGTTGACGCGAATTTCCTTCGGTCCGAGCATCTGCGCCAGGCCACCGGTGAAGTTGGCGATTGCGCCTTTGGTGGTGGCGTAGGCCAGCAGGGTCGGCTTGGGCATGTCCGAGTTGACCGAGCTGGTGTTGATGATCGACGAGCCGGGGCGCATGTGTTTGATCGCCGCCTGGCAGATCCTGAACATGGCCGTGATATTCACGTCGAAGGTCATCACCCATTCGTCATCGGGGATTTCTTCAAAGTTTTCGTGGGTCATCTGGAACGCGGCGTTGTTGACCAGAATGTCGATGCGGCCAAAGCGCTCGACGGTCTTGTCGACCAGCGCTTGGCACTGTGCTTTCTCGGCGATATCGCCCGGCAGCAGGATGCATTGACGCCCGGCCTGCTCGACCCAGCGTGCGGTTTCCTTGGCGTCTTCGTGTTCATTCAAGTACGCCACGGCGACATCGGCGCCTTCACGGGCGAAGGCAATCGCCACTGCGCGACCGATGCCGCTGTCGGCACCAGTGATCAACGCAATCTTGCCGGCGAGGCGGCCGGAACCGACGTAACTCTGCTCGCCGCAGTCTGGATACGGCTCCATCTTGCGTTGCGAGCCGGGCACCGGTTGGGCTTGTTTCGGGAAGGGTGGTTTTGGATAGTCAGTCATCGCAGGGTCTCCTGATTTCAAGGCCAGTGTTCCGGGTTGACCCGGTGGGTTTGCCTTGAGTTCGATCGGATTTGCGCTGGATTTAGTTGGCTATGCAAAACCAATGTGGGAGCGAGCCTGCTCGCGAAAGCGGTCTGTCAGACGATAATTATGTCGACTGACACTGCGCTTTCGCGAGCAGGCTCGCTCCCACAGGGGATCACTTACACAGGGGAATCTCGGGGCAGGATCAGAGATTGCGGTTAGCCAAAGCCCGCTCCATCCGCGCAACCCCTTCTTCCAGCAACGCCCTCGGGCAGCCGAAGTTCAACCGCACAAACTGCTGATGCCGGTCACCAAAATCCAGTCCGGCACTCAGGCCGACCTTGCCCTGTTCGAGGAAGAATCGCTGCGGATCCGGCAGGTCCAGCGCGGTGCAATCGAGCCACGCCAGATACGTGCCCTGCGGCACGTTGATGGTCACGCCCGGCAGGCGCGTGCGCACTGCGTCAACCAGCCAGTCGCGGTTGGCCTGCAGGTAGGTTTTCAATTCCGCGAGCCACGGCGCGGCTTCGCTGTAGGCGACGCGGGTGGCTTCCATGCCCAGCGGGTTGACGCTGTCGACCATGCCGCAGCGAGCGTAGTTGACGCGCTCACGCAGGGCGGCGTCCTGGATGATCATGAACGAGGTCTTGAGGCCGGCAATGTTGTAGGCCTTGCTCGCCGACATCAGGGTGATCGTGCGTTTGGAAATCTCGGGGCTCAGCGATGCGGTGGGAATGTGCACGCGGCCGTCGAAGCACAGTTCGGCGTGAATCTCGTCGGAGATGATCCACGCGCCCTGCGCTGCACAGATATCCGCTACTGCCTGCAACTCTTCGCGATCGAAGACCTTGCCGATCGGGTTGTGCGGGTTGCTCAACAGCAGGGCGCCGCCGCCTTTCAGCGACTCGCGCAGTGCGTCCAGCGGCGTGGCGTAGGTGCCATCGGCCTGGGCGTTGAATTCCAGCTCGACCTTGTTCAGGCCCCAATGCGCCGGCGCATGACGCAGCGGCGGGTAGTTCGGCACTTGCACGACGACATTCTGCTGCGCCTGGACCAAAGCCTTGAGCGCCATGTTGAAGCCGGATTCCACACCCGGCAGGAAGATCAGCTCCTGCGGTTTGACCTGCCATGAATACTTGTTCCACAGGTCGGCGACGATCGCTTCACGCAGGTTGTCCTGGGCCACGCTGTAACCGAGCAGCGGGTGCAGCAGGCGCTGTTGCAAGGCTTCGACGATGACCGGCGGCGCGGCAAAATCCATGTCAGCGACCCACATCGGCAACACATCGGCCGGGTAGCGGCTCCACTTGGTGCTGCCAGTGTGGTGGCGGTCGAACAGCTGATCAAAATCGAAAGTCATGCGCGGTCTCGTCAAGGCGGAGTTGGTTCTGCCGGACATTCTATGCGCAACTCGTTCCCTGTAGGAGTGAGCCTGCTCGCAATAGCGATCTGACTGATCGTTCCCACGCTCCGCGTGGGAATGCAGCCCGGGACGCTCTGCGTCCCAGTGGAACGCGGAGCGTCCCTTGAGGCATTCCCACGCAGAGCGTGGGAACGATCAATACCTCGAGATTGCAGATGAAACACCCGACGGTCGGTTTTCACACAATCGGCAAGGTCTTTGTCTACAGTGAAAAAGTCGGCGCCAAGGCGTCGCAACCGTGATTGTCCAGATAAAGCCCGGCGCAAGTACCGGGTTCCACCTGATCAGGAGTGCACGATGGATCTCAGCCGTCGTCAGTTCTTCAAGGTCGCCGGTATCGGCCTTGCAGGCTCAAGCCTGGGCGCGTTGGGCATGGCCCCGACGGCGGCCTTCGCCGAGCAGGTGCGTCACTTCAAGCTCGCCCACACCCGTGAAACCCGCAACACCTGCCCGTATTGCTCGGTCGGTTGCGGTTTGATCATGTACAGCCAGGGCGATGCCGGCAAGAACGTGGCGCAAAACATCATTCATATCGAAGGCGATTCCGACCACCCGGTCAATCGCGGCACGCTGTGCCCGAAAGGCGCGGGCCTGCTCGACTTCATTCACAGCCCCGGCCGCTTGCAGTACCCGCAAGTGCGCAAGCCCGGCAGCAATGAATGGACGCGTATCGGCTGGGACGAAGCCCTCGATCGCATCGCCGACCTGATGAAGGCCGACCGCGACGCCAACTTCATCGAGAAAAATGCCAACGGGCAAACGGTGAATCGCTGGCTGACCACCGGTTTCCTTGCGGCGTCGGCGGCATCCAACGAAGCCGGCTACATCACCCAGAAGGTGATTCGCAGCCTCGGTCTGCTGGGGTTCGATAACCAGGCGCGTGTCTGACACGGCCCGACGGTGGCAAGTCTTGCCCCGACGTACGGCCGTGGTGCCATGACCAACACCTGGACCGATATCGCCAACGCGAATCTGATCCTGGTAATGGGTGGCAACGCAGCAGAAGCGCATCCGTGCGGCTTCAAATGGGTGACCGAGGCCAAGGCGCATAACGCTGCGCGGCTGATCGTGGTCGATCCGCGTTTTACCCGGACCGCTTCGGTGGCCGACTATTACGCGCCGATCCGCACCGGTACCGACATCGCCTTCATGGGCGGGCTGATCAATTACCTGCTGACCGAGGACAAGATCCAGCACGAGTACGTGCGCAATTACACCGACGTGTCGTTCATCGTCAAAGCCGGTTATGGCTTCGAAGACGGCCTGTTCAGCGGCTATGACGCGGAAAAACGCAGCTACACCGACAAGTCCGGCTGGGGTTATGAATTCGCCGAGGACGGTTTCGTCCGCGTCGACCCGACCCTGCAAGACCCGCGCTGCGTTTATCAACTGATGAAGCAGCATTACAGCCGCTACAACATCGACTTGGCCAGCCAGATCTGCGGCATGCCCGTCGACGCGATGCAGAAAATCTGGGAAGAGATCGCCACCTGCTCGACACCGGGCAAGACCATGACGATTCTTTACGCCCTCGGCTGGACGCAGCACTCGATCGGCGCGCAGATCATCCGCAGCGCGGCGATGGTGCAACTGCTGTTGGGCAACGTCGGCATGCCTGGCGGTGGCGTCAATGCGCTGCGCGGGCACTCGAACATTCAGGGCCTGACCGATCTCGGTCTGCTGTCCAACGCCTTGCCCGGCTACCTCACGCTGCCCAGCGACAGCGAGCAGGATTACGGCCAGTTCATCTTCAAACGCACGCAGGTGCCGCTCAGACCGGGGCAGCTTTCGTATTGGCAGAACTACAGCAAATTCCACGTCAGCCTGATGAAATCCTGGTACGGCGCCAACGCCACCGTCGAGAACAACTGGCTGTTCGACCATTTGCCGAAGCTCGACATTCCCAACTACGACGTGCTGAAGATGTTCGACCTGATGAGCCAGGGCAAGGTCAACGGCTACTTCTGTCAGGGCTTTAATCCGATCGCCGCGTTGCCGGACAAGAACCGCGTGATGGGCGCGTTGGCCAAGCTCAAGTGGTTGGTGGTAATGGACCCGCTGGCCACGGAAACCTCGGAGTTCTGGCAGAACGTCGGGCCGTACAACGACGTGAAAACCGCGGAAATCCAGACCGAAGTCATTCGCCTGCCAACCACCTGTTTTGCCGAGGAGGACGGCTCGCTGGTCAACAGCAGCCGCTGGTTGCAATGGCACTGGAAGGGCGCCGATGGCCCGGGCGAAGCGCAGACCGACATCCGCATCATGAGCGAACTGTTCCTGCGCCTGCGCCAGCGTTATCAGACCGAAGGCGGCAAGTTTCCTGATCCGCTGCTGAAACTGTCGTGGCCGTACAAGATCCCCGACGAGCCTTCGCCGGAAGAACTGGCGCGGGAGATCAACGGCACCGCCGTCAGCGATTTCACCGATGCCGGCGGCGTCACGGTCAAGGCCGGTACGCAACTGGCCGGCTTCGGTTTGCTCAAGGATGACGGCAGCACCGCGTCCGGTTGCTGGATTTTCGCCGGCAGCTGGACCGAGGCCGGTAACCAGATGGCCCGGCGCGATAACGCCGACCCGTTCGGCATGCACCAGCATCAGGGCTGGGCGTGGGCGTGGCCGGCCAATCGGCGGATTCTCTACAACCGTGCCTCGTCGGACCCGGCGGGCAAACCGTGGAACCCGAAAAAGAGGCTGGTGTGGTGGAACGGCAAGGCCTGGACCGGCACCGACGTCCCTGACTACAAGGCCGACGTGCCGCCGGAAGCCGGGATGAACCCGTTCATCATGAACCCCGAAGGCGTCGCGCGGTTCTTCGCCGTCGACAAGATGAACGAAGGGCCATTCCCTGAGCACTACGAGCCGTTCGAAACGCCGATCGGCATCAACCCGCTGCACCCGCAGAACAAGAAGGCCACCAGCAACCCGGCGGCGCGGATCTTTGATTCGGTCTGGGAAACCCTCGGCGAAGCCAAGGACTTCCCTTACGCCGGCACCAGTTACCGGCTCACCGAGCATTTCCACTTCTGGAGCAAGCACTGCAAGTTGAACGCGATCGCTCAGCCCGAGCAGTTCGTGGAAATCGGCGAGGTGCTGGCGAACGAGAAGGGCATCGCTGCCGGTGATCGCGTGCGGGTCAGCTGCAAGCGCGGCTTTATCGAAGCGGTGGCGGTGGTGACCAAACGTATCCGGCCGCTGCAGGTCAACGGCCAGGTCGTGCATCAGATCGGCATCCCGCTGCACTGGGGTTTCACCGGCCTGACGCGTCACGGTTACCTGACCAACACCCTGGTGCCGTTCCTCGGCGATGGCAACACTCAGACCCCGGAATCCAAGTCATTCCTGGTCAACGTGGAGAAACTGTAAATGGCCAGCCAAGACATCATTGCCCGCTCGGCCACCACCACCGTGCCGCCGTCGGTGAGGACCCAGCAGGGCGTTGCCAAGCTGATCGACACCACCAAATGCATTGGTTGCAAGGCCTGCCAGGTCGCCTGCTCGGAATGGAACGAGCTGCGCGACGAGGTCGGCCACAACCACGGCACCTACGACAATCCGCAGGATCTGACGGCGGATTCGTGGACGCTGATGCGCTTCACCGAGCACGAAACCGACGCCGGCAACCTCGAATGGCTGATCCGCAAGGACGGCTGCATGCATTGCGCCGAGCCCGGTTGTCTGGCCGCGTGCCCGAGCCCCGGGGCGATCATTCAGCACGCCAACGGCATCGTCGATTTCGATCAGGACCACTGCATCGGTTGTGGCTATTGCATCACCGGTTGCCCGTTCAACATCCCGCGCATTTCGCAGAAGGATCACAAGGCCTACAAATGCACGCTGTGTTCCGATCGGGTCGCGGTAGGCCTGGAGCCGGCCTGCGTGAAAACCTGCCCGACCGGCGCGATCGTCTTCGGCACCAAGGAAGATATGAAAGAACACGCCGCTGAACGCATCGTCGACCTGAAAAGCCGTGGCTTTGAAAACGCTGGTTTGTACGACCCGGCAGGCGTTGGTGGCACCCACGTGATGTACGTGCTGCATCACGCCGATACGCCGAAAATCTATGCAGGTTTGCCGGATCATCCGGCGATCAGTCCGCTGGTGGGTTTGTGGAAAGGCATCAGCAAACCCCTCGGCCTGCTGGCGATGGGTGCGGCGGTGCTGGCCGGGTTCTTCCACTACGTGCGCATCGGGCCGAATCGCGTCGAGGAGGACCAGCATCCGACGCCACCCGACACCTCAGTGCACGTGGTCGACCCGGCGGTGCATACCTTCGATCCACGCGGGGAGGAGCGGCCATGAGCAACAAGACGATCCTGCGTTACAGCGCCAACCAGCGCACCAATCACTGGCTGGTGGCGATTCTGTTTTTCATGGCCGGGTTGTCCGGGCTGGCGTTGTTTCATCCGTCGCTGTTCTGGCTGAGCAACCTGTTCGGCGGCGGCACCTGGACGCGGATTCTGCACCCGTACATGGGCATCGCCATGTTCGTGCTGTTCCTCGGCCTGGTGTTCAGCTTCTGGCGCACCAACTTTTTCATCGCCAATGACCGCCAGTGGCTGCGGCGGATCAACCGGGTGATGGTCAACGACGAAGAAAGCGTGCCGCCGGTGGGCAAATACAACGCCGGGCAGAAGTTGCTGTTCTGGACTTTACTGCTGTGCATGTTGGGGTTGCTGTTCACCGGGCTGGTGATCTGGCGCGCGTGGTTCAGCGCGTATTTCGGCATCACCACGATCCGCTGGGCCATGCTGTTGCATGCACTGGCCGGGTTCGTGCTGGTGCTGAGCATCATCGTGCACATCTACGCTGGTTTGTGGATCAAGGGTTCGGTCGACGCCATGTTGCATGGCTGGGTCAGCCGGCCGTGGGCGAAGAAACACCATGCACTGTGGTACCGCGAGGTGACCCGCGACGAACAGCCTCGGGACCTGCCCGAGCGACCGCTGACGAAAAAGGGCTGACTTTTGCCAAGCATTCTTGAACCTGGGGAAATCGAGGCGGCGGCCAGTTCGCCGCCGTATCTGTATCTGCCGCCGCGTGACCTGTTTGCCCTGCGCGCCGAGCGCCTTGAGCGTCTGGCCGAGGGCAATGGGTTGGCGGATTATCTGCGGCTGATGGCCGGATTGTGCCGGGCGCAGCAGCAGGTCTTCGACGATCCGCCGCTCACCGCGCCGTTTGATGCGCAGCGTTTCGAAGCCTGTCAGCAGCACGGTCTGCCGCCGTTCGCCGCAGACACCTTGGTGCGCGAGGATGCCTGGCAGCCGTGGCTCGACGCCTTGCTGCAGCGCTATGTGCCAGCGGATCAGCCAGCGGTGATCGACGCGCTGGATACTCTGCGCGCCGCAGGTCCCGGTCAGTTGCGCGCGTGGGCGGTGGCGCTGGTCAGTGGGCAATATTCGCTGGTGCCGGCGGCGCTGGTGCCGTTTCTCGGCGCGGCGCTGCAAACCGCCTGGAGCCACTGGCTGCTCAGCGTGCCGCAGCTGCAACTCAAACCCGGTGACAGCCTCAGCCAATGCCCGGCCTGTGGTTCACCGGCCATGGCCGGGGTGATTCGCCATCGCGGCAAGCACAACGGTTTGCGTTATCTGGTGTGTTCGCTGTGCGCCTGCGAATGGCACGTGGTGCGGGTCAAGTGCGTGTATTGCGAGCAGAGCAAAGGCCTCGAGTACCTGAGCCAGGAAGACGATCGGCACAGCGCCGAACAGGCCCCGCTGCGCGCCGAAGTCTGCCCGAGCTGCAACAGCTACCTGAAATTGCTCTACCTGGAGGACGACGCCGAAGCCGAAGCGTTGTCGGCAGATCTCGGCAGTTTGCTGCTGGACATGCGCCTGGCCCAGGACGGCTATCAACGTCTGGCGCCCAATCTGCTGCTGGCGCCGGGAGACGACTGACCAGCGCAAAATTGTGGGAGAGGGGTGTGCTCCCACAGGTCTATGTGCCGAATCACAAAGCCCGGTCAGCCCCCGATTTCCCTGTGGGAGCGAGCCTGCTCGCGAAGGCGTCAGGTAAGCCACATCCACATTGACTGACACACCGCTTTCGCGAGCAGGCTCGCTCCCACAGGTTTTTGTGGTGACCAACAATGTTCATTCCACCCCGAATCCCTGTGGGAGCTGGCTTGTGTGCCGAATCACAAAGCCCGGTCAGCCCGGATTTCTCTGTGGGAGCGAGCCTGCTCGCGAAGGCGTCAGGTCAGCCACATCCACACCAACTGACACACCGCATTCGCGAGCAGGCTCGCTCCCACAGGTTTTTGTGGTGACCAACAATGTTCATTCCACCCCGAATCCCTGTGGGCCGAATCACAAAGCCCGGTCAGCCCCGGATTTCTCTGTGGGAGCGAGCTTGCTCGCGAAGGCGTCAGGTCAGCCACCTCCACATTGACTGACACACCGCATTCGCGAGCAGGCTCGCTCCCACAGGTTTTTTGGTGACCAACAATGTTCATTCCACCCCGAATCACTGTGGGAGCTGGCTTGCCAGCGATTGGTCAGCACATCCACCACCTTCTTTGAATGACCCACCGCAATCGCTGGCAAGCCAGCCACAGATTTGTGTGCCGAATCACAAAGCCCGGTCAGCCCCCGATTTCCCTGTGGGAGCGAGCCTGCTCGCGAAGGCGTCAGGTCAGCCACATCCACATTGACTGACACACCGCATTCGCGAGCAGGCTCGCTCCCACAGGTTTTTTGTGGTGACCAACAATGTTCATTCCGCCCCGAATCCATGTGGGAGCTGGCTTGCCGGCGATTCGCTTGGCACATCCACCACCTTCTTTGACTGACCCACCGCAATCGCTGGGAAGCCAGCTCCCACAGATTTGTGTGCCGAATCACAAAGCCCCGTCAGCCCCCGATTTCTCTGTGGGAGCGAGCTTGCTCGCGAAGGCGTCAGGTCAGCCACCTCCACATTGACTGACTTACCGCTTTCGCGAGCAAGCTAGCTCCGGCAGTGCGTCTACACTTCTGAAACCCTTTCGGAGCAAGCTTGCTCCCAAAAGGGATTGTTTCAGTGAAATCAGGAGTGGCTGATGTCTTCCAGCGTTGCCCTGCGGTTGCCGTCTATTGATGGGTTGTTGCGTCATCCGGCGTGCGCGCCGTTGGCCGAGCGTTATGGCCGGGATTCTTTGCTGACGGGTCTGCGTCAGTTGCTCGATGAGCTGCGGCCCGGCGTGTTGAGCGGGCAATTGGCGGCGGTGGAAATCGGCCCCGAAGTGCTCGCCGGCCGCGTCGGCGAACGCTTGGCGCAACAGCAGCGCAGCCAGGTGCGCCGGGTATTCAACCTGACCGGCACGGTGCTGCACACCAATCTCGGCCGCGCCTTGCTGCCCGAAGAAGCCATCGAAGCGGTGCAATTGGCCGCACGCTATCCGCTCAATCTCGAGTTCGATCTGTCCAGCGGCAAGCGCGGTGATCGGGACGATCTGATCGAAGGCCTGATCCGCGAACTGACCGGCGCCGAAGCCGTCACCGTGGTCAACAACAATGCCGCTGCCGTGCTGCTGACCCTCAACAGCCTCGGCGCGCGCAAGGAAGGCATCATCTCGCGCGGTGAGCTGATCGAAATCGGCGGCGCCTTCCGCATCCCCGACATCATGGCCCGCGCCGGCGTGCGCCTGCATGAAGTCGGCACCACCAACCGCACCCATGCCAGGGATTACCAAGCGGCAATCGGCCCGCGCAGCGGTTTGATCATGCGCGTGCATGCCAGCAACTACAGCATCGAAGGCTTCACCGCGCGGGTGCCGACTGCGGAGCTTGCCGAGTTGGCGCACGCTTATGGCTTGCCGTTGCTGGAAGATCTGGGCAGCGGCAGTCTGCTCGACCTGACGCGCTGGGGGCTGCCGGCGGAACCGACGGTGCGGCAGGCCTTGCTCGATGGCGCTGACATCGTCACCTTCAGCGGCGACAAATTGCTCGGTGGGCCGCAGGCCGGATTGATTGTCGGGCGCAAAGAAATGATCGCGAAGATCAAGAAAAACCCATTGAAACGTGCGCTGCGGGTCGACAAGTTGACCCTGGCCGCGCTGGAAGCGGTGCTCAGCCTGTATCGCGACCCTGATCGCCTCGCCGAGCGCCTGCCGAGCCTGCGCCTGCTGACTCGGCCGCAAGCCGAGATCTTCGCCCAAGCGGCGCGTTTGCAACCGCTGCTCGCTGATGTGCTGGGCGAGGTCTGGCAGGTCAGTGCAGTCGAGGCGTTGGGCATGATCGGCAGCGGCAGCCAACCGGTGGCGCGTCTGCCGAGTGCAGCGCTGTGTTGTCGCCCGCAAGTGTCCAAGCGCTGGCGCGGGCGCTATCTGCTCAATCTTGAAGCGGCGTTGCGCGGATTGCCGATCCCTGTGCTTGGGCGAATCGGCGACGATGCGCTGTGGCTCGATCTGCGTCAGCTCGACGATGAGCCAGCGTGGCTGGCGCAGTTGGCGCAATTGCAGGTCGACCGGTGATCGTCGGCACGGCGGGGCACATCGACCACGGCAAGACTTCGCTGTTGCAGGCGCTGACGGGGCAAACCGGCGACCGCCGCCCGCAGGAGCGCGAACGCGGCATGACCATCGACCTCGGTTATCTCTACGCCGAACTCGCAGCGGGCGCCGGGCTGACCGGATTCATCGACGTGCCCGGCCACGAAAAATTCACCCACAACATGCTCGCTGGTGCGCAGGGCATCGATCTGGTGTTGCTGGTGGTCGCGGCGGATGACGGGGTGATGCCGCAGACCCGCGAGCACCTGGCGATCGTCGAGCTGCTCGGCATCCCCCGCGCGCTGGTGGCGATCACTAAATGCGACCGGGCGGGAGCGGGCAGGGTGGAAGAGGTGCAGCGTCAGGTGCTCGACCTGCTCGCGCCCGGGCCATTCGCGGATGCGCCGATTTTTACCGTGTCGAGCGTGAACGGGCAGGGCGTCGATGAGTTGCGCACGGCGTTATTGCAGGCGCACAACGAGGTGAAGGGACGCGGTTGTGAGGGCGGCTTTCGTCTGGCGATCGATCGGGCATTCAGCGTTCCCGGTGCGGGGATCGTGGTCACGGGCACAGCTTTGTCGGGCACGGTTGCGGTGGGCGACAAACTTGTCTTGGGGCCTGCGGGCAAATCGGTGCGCATCCGGGGCCTGCACGCGCAAAACCAGGCCGCCGAACAGGCCTTCGCCGGCCAACGCGTGGCATTGAACCTCAGCGGCGATCGTCTGGAACTGGCGCAGCTCCACCGTGGCCAATGGCTGCTGGCGGACTGGCTGCACGCCCCGACCCAGCGCATCGACATCGACTTTCAGCTGTTGCCCGGCGAGCGCACCTTTGAACACTTTCACCCGGTGCACTTGCACCTTGGCACCCAGGACGTGATCGCCCGCGTCGCCTTGTTGCAAGGCCCGCGCCTGAGCCCCGGCGAGCGCATGTTCGCGCAACTGCTGATCAACGCGCCGGTGCAAGCGGTGAAGGGTGATCGGCTGATCCTGCGCGACTCCAGCGCCCAGCGCACCCTCGGCGGCGGCGTCGTTCTCGACCCGTTCGCCCCGGCCCGCCAACGCCGCAGCCCGGAACGCCTCGCGCAACTGCAAACCCTCGCTCTCAGCGTCAGCCTTGAACAAGCCCTTCCGGCACTGCTCAACCACAGCCCCGGCGGCCTCGACCCGCAACGGCTCGAACGCCAGTTCAACCGCCCGCGCGCGCAGTGGACGCTGGCGGAAAACATCCGCCTGATCGACACCCGCCAAGGCCCGCTGCTGTTCAACGTGCAGCGCTGGGGCCAGTTGAAATTCACCTTGCTCGAACAACTGGCGCGATTCCACGAACAGGAACCCGACCAGATGGGCCCGGACCGCGATCGCCTGCGCCGCTTCAGCGCGCTGGCACTGGAACGTTCGACGTTCATCAGCCTGCTCAACGAACTGCTGGGCGCCGGCTCCATCCTCGCCAGCGGCCCCTGGCTGCACCTGCCCGACCATCAGGTGCGCCTGAATGCCGACGATGAAATCCTCTGGCAGCAATTACAGCCGCTGTTTGAACAGGCGGGTTTTGACCCGCCGTGGGTGCGCGACGCGGCGAAAATGCTCGGCGAAGACGACGCCAGTGTTCGCCTGCTGCTGCGCAAACTCGCACGCCTGGGCCTGATGCACCAGGTGGTGCGCGACCTGTTCATCAGCGACATCGTCTTGCGGCAAATGGCGGCGCTGCTGCTGAAACTCGCCGAAGAAAATCCAGCGATTGAGGTGACAACTTTCCGTGATGCGCTAGGCTTGGGACGCAAACGCTGTATTCAGTATCTGGAATATTTCGACCGACTCGGCCTGACCCGCCGCCTCGGCGAATCCCGCCAGATCCGCCCCGACAACGCGCTGGCCAACGCCTGCGCACCCTGAGTTCAGGAAGACAATCGCGCCCGGTGGCGCGGCCGGGCTTCAAACCCGGTTGGGGACGGCATCCGTTCCCGGG
This sequence comes from Pseudomonas sp. RG1, assembly GCF_025910115.1. Lineage (NCBI taxonomy): Bacteria > Pseudomonadati > Pseudomonadota > Gammaproteobacteria > Pseudomonadales > Pseudomonadaceae > Pseudomonas > Pseudomonas sp. RG1. The sequence goes on along the minus strand of NZ_JAPCIK010000025.1, from coordinate 2,900 downwards.
CAGGTTCGACTCCGGCTGTCTTCCGCCAGTCTCCCAAAAGCAAAGATCGCAGCCTTCGGCAGCTTCTACATCGATTTGTAGGAGCTGCCGAAGGCTGCGATCTTTTGGTTCTGAGTGCCGAAGAAACGTGGTCTGGCCCCTTTACGTCCTCAACGGCGCTCCGCGTTTGGCTCTGGAAGGGACGCGGAGGTCCCCGGGTTAATTCCTTTGCTGCGATTGGGAACATTCAACACTAAACCGCAATCACTGAGATTCTAGAGATTGTGTGGTTGCCGACATAAATCCGGGTGCCGTCCGCACTTATGGCGATACCGTACGGGTTGCTTCCGCCAGAGATAGTCTCCGAGACTTCATTCGTGGTCGTGTCAATCACCGAAACAGTATGGCTATCATAATTGCTGACAAATATGCGCTTACCGTCCGGGCTGGCAGCGAGCCAGTACGGAAGTTTCCCGACCGGGATGTGCGTCAGCACCTGATCCGTCTCAGTGTCGATCACCGAGACCGTTTGGCTAGCATGATTACTGACATAAATGCGAGTACCAGCCTCGTTGATCAAGATTCCGCACGGCCTGCTTCCGACAGGGATGCTTACCAGGATTTGATTCGTCGTCGCATCGATCACCGAGACCGTGCCGTTATCGTAGTTACTGACGTAAATGCGGGTACCGTTTGGACTGATCGCGATCCCGTATGGACCTTTCCCGGTAGAGATGTTCCTCAGGACTTGATCTGTCGCGGTATCAATCACCGAGACCGTGTGGCTACCAAAATTGCTGACATAAGCCAGGGTACCGTCCGGGCTGAAAGCGATCCCCCTCGTGTAGGTCCCACATTTGATGTTCTTCAGGACTTGATTCGTCGCCGTATCAATCACCGAGACCGTTCCGGGATCATAGTTGCAGACATAAGCGCGGGTACCGTCCTGGCTGACTGCAACCCATCTAGGACCGTTCCCGACCCGGATGTGCTTCAGGACTAGATTCGTTGCCGTATCAATCACAGAGACCGTATGGCTGCCAGAGTTGCTGACATAAGCGCGGGTGCCGTCCGGGCTGACAGCGATCCCGTCCGAACCACCCCCGACCGCAATGGAACCGACCGGCCCCAAACTCGTAATGGTAACGTTTGCAGTGTCGACCTGTGCACCGCTGCTGACGCTCAAAGTGTAGGGGCCGGGCACATTCGTGCCTTTGACGTCGCTGATGCTCACCCTGCCGACAGCATCGGTGACGAATTCGCGCTGCCCACTGCCGCCATCGGCGTACGTGAAGTCAGCCGGCAGCGTCAAACTCAGGTGCCCCCCGGGAATCGGCGCGTCACTGCTGGTGGAAAGGAGCAGTTCAATAGGCTTGAGCCGGCCTGCCGGCGCAATGGTATAGAGCGGGTTGGTGAAGCTAGGCACGCCGAACTGTTTTGTGCTGATCGAATAAACGCGTACAGGGAAGATGACCACATTAATGGTATCCAGCGACGCCTTGAGCACCACTTTCAACTCGCTGTCATGCGCCAGATCTTTGAAATAGCTATAAGGCGCGGTGACCGTGTAATAACCCTGATCCAGCCAAGCCTGATCCACGGTGTTTTTGTCTATTGTCAGTAAAACGCTGTTGTGTTGAGTACCGTCGGTTTTCTCGCCTTGCAGCTCTAACCCGACGGGTTGACCAACGGCGCCGAGGGGCCAGATGTTGGTGCGAATCGAGGCGCCGTTGACCAAAGCGGTAATGTCCAGCTCCGGTCCTTCGCCGTTGTTCGGCGCCTCAGTGATCCAAGATTTTTCCAGCGCGCTTTGCGGCAGCTGCGATACCGCCAGGGTACGCGGTGGAGAGGGTACCGGGTCATTGTCACCCCGAATCACTATGTAGCTCACTGTCACCGATTTCTCGAGGTTGAACGCCACTACAGATTTCAGCAATGGAACCTGCTGCGGCCCGACTGTTGTCACCGGCCAGGGTTCGGCGGTTTGCGAACCGCCTTCCGGTGTGCCTTCTGCTCCGGTCCAGGTCACGATGATTTTGTCACCGACCATCATCCCCAAGTAATCCACCAACGCCGTAAGGCCGGTCTGAGTGTTCAAAGGATTCAGGCTGGTGTCGTTCGGCGCTTCCTCGATGCGTGGGGCGCTCAAATCGAGTGCCAAGACCGTGTAGGCGCGTATCGGAAAAGTGACCACATTTACGGTATCCAGCGACGCCTTGAACACCACCTTTAACTCGCTGTCATGCGCCAGCTCTTTGAGATAGCTATAAGGCGCGTTAACCGTGTGATAACCCTGGTTCAGCCAAGCCTGATGCACCGCGTTTTTGTCTTCCGACATTAAAACGATGTCGTGGGGAGTACCGTCGGCTTTCTGGCCTTGCAGTTCCAGCCTGACGGGCTGGCCAAAGGCGCCGAGGGGCCAGATGTTGGTACGAACCGAGGCGCCGTTGACCAATGCCGTGATGTCCAGTTCCGGCCCTTCTCCGTTGTTCGGTGCCTCGGTGATCGAGGATTTTTCCAGCGCGCTCACCGGCAATGGCAACACCGTCAGGGTATGCGGTGGAGAGGGCACCGTTTCCCTGTCACCCCGAATTACGACGTAACTCACCGTTACTGGTTTATCGAGGTTGAAGGCCACCAGTGTTTGCAGCAGTGGGATCTGCTGCAGTCCGACCGTTGTCACCGGCCACGGTTGGGTGGTGTGCGAGCCGTCTGCTGGTGCGCCTTCGGCTGCGGCCCATGTCACGGTGATTTCGTCACCGACTTGCATACCCACATAATCCACCAAAGCCGTGAGGCTGGTTTGGGCATCCAAGGGATTCAGACTGGTATCGTTCGACGCTTCCTTGATCTTCGGCTCCTTCAAATCCAATGCCACCCCGACACTGAACTCCAGCGGCTCGGCGTAACTGGTCCCGCCT
>NZ_JAPCIK010000024.1:0-34405 GCF_025910115.1 Pseudomonas sp. RG1 | reverse complement strand
GGGCGGTGGGGTGGAGCCGGGTGGGCAGAGATAGTGGTCGAGGGCGCGGTCGGCGGCTTGGTGGAGTTTTTTCGAATCGAGGGATTCGTAGGGGGAGGTGGGGTCGGTTTCGGGTGGGTTGGGTGTTGGTTTGATCATGGTGATGCTCCTAGAGTCGACGGAGCTGCCAACTTTCGCTGCGATACGAAATGGTTGGTGGCAGCTATACGCGGGTCGCAGACCGGGACTCTAGAACCGGCAGACCCGAAGGTCTCCCACGTACAGCCGCCATAAAAACAGCGGGTGTTGTGCGTCCAGAGATCGACGGGCTGCGAGACCCGATCGCTGATTCGTCAGCGACCGCACCACAATAGAATCCGCCCCCTAGGCGCACAAGCCGGCGGATTCTGGCGTAGCTGTAGGCAATGGCGCAAGAATTTGTAGCCTGAAAGGCGTGTCTGGAGGTGTCTTTTAAACAGCGGCGTTTAAAAGGCAAAAATTGGCGACAGCACGGTAGACGTTTTCGCCGGGAAGCAGGTGTTGGCTATGAGGTCGCTTTCGCGAGCAGGCTCGCTCCCACAGGAATCTTCAGTGCTCACAGGGGTTGTGTCCGGGCTGGATCAAAATGTGGGAGCGAGCCTGCTCGCGAATGCAATTTGCCAGTCGAAGCTTCAGTGACTAGCCAACCGCCTTCGCGAGCAAGCTCGCTCCCACCATTGCCTCTCGCCAGATTGCAGATCAGCGGTTTAGAGTGACCAGCCACACGTTGATCACGGACCGATCCCATGTCAGAGCCAACCCCCACGATCCATCTCGAACGCTCCAACGAATTCCACCTCGAAGGCATCACTGCGCTTTACAACGACCCCGCCGTTGCGCGGCAGGTGCTGCAGATGCCGTTTCAATCCACCGAGGTCTGGCGTCAGCGACTGCAGGCCGACAGCGAGCGCGCGCTGAAACTGGTTGCCCTGCACCAAGGCGTAGTGATCGGAAATCTGGGTATGGAAGCCTATTCAAGGATGCGCCGCGCTCACGCCGGCAGTTTCGGCATGGCGGTCGCGGTAGCCTAGCAGGGCAAAGGCGTGGGATCGATGTTGTTGGCAGCGGCGCTGGACGTTGCCGACAACTGGATGAATCTGCACCGCGTCGAACTCACGGTGTACGCCGATAACGAGGCAGCCATCGGCCTTTACCGCAAGTTCGGTTTCGAGGCCGAAGGGCTGTTGCGTGATTACGCGGTGCGCGACGGGCACTGGGTCGACACGTTGAGCATGGCCCGTCTGCGCGGTTCGTCGAAACCCTGAGTCAGTCGCCCAGTGCGAACGCCACCGCTGACTGCGCATGCAGCTCGGTGGTGTCGAGCAGGGGCAGGGCGCTGTGTTCGGGTTTGATCAGCAGGCCTATTTCGGTGCAGCCGAGGATGATCGCCTGGGCGCCACGGGCGCTCAGGGATTCGATGACGCCTTGGTAGATTTCTCGCGATTGTTCGCTGATCACGCCCACGCAGAGTTCGTCGTAGATGATCCGGTGCACCTCTTTGCGCTCGGCATCATCCGGCACCAGTACGGTCAGGCCTTGGGCGATCAGACGCTGCTTGAGGAAGTCCTGCTCCATGGTGAACGCGGTGCCGAGCAACCCGACCGTGCGCGCGTCGATTTCCAGTGCGGCCTGAGCGGCGGGTTCGGCGATGTGCAGGAACGGAATGCTGATGGCGCCTTGGATCTGCTCGGCGACCTTGTGCATGGTGTTAGTACACAGCACCACACACTCGGCGCCGCCAGCTTCAAGCCGGCGTGCGGCATCCACCAGAATCGCCGCTGCATCGTCCCAGCGCCCGGCGTGCTGGGCCTGTTCGACCGGGCCGAAATCGACGCTGTACATCAGCAACTGCGCCGAACGCAAAGGGCCGAGGCGCTCGCGGACCTGTTGGTTGATCAGGCGATAGTATTCGGCGCTGGACTCCCAGCTCATGCCGCCGATAAGGCCGATGGTGCGCATTGGATTTCCTCAAGTAAATGTCAGTGTCGAGCATTCAGGTCTGCCCGAAGTTACCTTCTGTTCGAGACTCGACGCCAGTACCGACTGACTGTACCGCCGATCTTTCCCGCAACTGTGCATCTGCAAGAACTAAACGTACGCCGCGCCGGGGATCTGCCACTATCACCCTTCGCAGGTCCTTTCCGAGGAACACCGCAATGAACGACGTACAGCAACTGGGCGAAATGCTTCGCCACTATGCCGAAAGCGAAGCGCACAAGAAGCAACTGTTCACTACGCAATCAGCTGAATGGGCAACACGGATTGGCGCGCTGTTCGACCAGATCGAGCAATGGCTTGAACCGGTCAAGGCGCCGAATCTGCTGGAGGTGAGTCGCGAGGCGTATGTCGCGTCCGGGCCGAGCGTGCCGGTGGAGACCTCGACGTTCAAGACGGAAAAATTGAGCATCGTGATTGCCGGCAAACCGGTGGAGTTTGTGCCGGATGTGATGGGCAGCGGCGGGCAGATTTCCCTGGCAGTGATGGGGCTGACGGCGGCCCGGTATGGGAGCATTTCGCTGGTTGGCCTGGCGGATGGTGCGTGGCAGTGGCGCAAGACCAATGGTTTGAAGGATCCGGATACGTTTGCGTTTGATGCTAATTTTCTGGCGCAGCAACTGCAAAGCCTGATTCCTCGCGATCGCACCTAGATTGGGACGTAGAGCGTCCCGGGCTGCATTCCCACGCAGAGCGTGGGAACGATCAAACACCGCTATCGCGAGCAGGCTCGCTCCTTGGGGGGGTGAGGCGAGTACCGGGGAAACCCTTAGGTTCGTTGCCAATCCGGCATTTTCCCTTGGGTCACTGATGGCCTTTTGGTAGAGTCGCCGTCGCCAGCGGGTTTTCGGCTGGACGATGGAACCGAAGAAGGGAGTCTGATCAGTGAGTCCGGGCAAAAAAATCCTCGGTCTCACGGCGTCGCTTTTGCTGCTGACGCTGTGGGCCAGTTACTTTTACGTATTCAAGGAAAACCGCGACGGCCAGCTTGGCGGTGTCGGCGAGAGCAACGCGTGGTGCGGCACGCCACCGACCACGGAAGCGGCGTTGCTGGGCAAGGATCAACTGACCTTGCGCGTCACCAACAACCTGCGCGGCGAGTTCATGGTCGGCGGTTCGCTGGTGGTTTCCGAACGTACCTTCAACCGCTACGACCTGGGCCGCAACGAACTGCGCCTGCGCCTGGAACCGTTGCAGTGGTCTTTCGGCGTGACGCCGATCTTCCTCGAGCAGATCAAGGTGCTGCCGCTGAGCCGCAACCTCTCGTCGACCAACAAAAGCGCCTTCGCTGAACTCGAACCACGGCCGATCGGCGTGCACGCCCAGACCGCGGCGTTCCCGTTCGATACCTATCGCTACGGCTACAAACCGGTGCTGTATTACCTCAAGGGCAGCGAGCGCATCGACCTGCGCTTCAAGAACATCACCACGCTGATGGAGATGTCCAACACCTTTACGCCGATCCAGAAGTACAACCGCGCCGACTACATCAACGAGAAAAACTCGATGATCCGCGATGAGGACTACAAGCCGTACGGGGCGCATGAGTGCGCGTTCAGCGTCGAGCGCAAAGGCTCGTTCAAGGTGGTGGTGCTGTTGCTTCTGCTGGTGCTGTGCCTGCCGCTGATGCTGGTGTTTTACCGCGATGAACCGGGGATCGACTTCCTCGCGACGCTGGTGGGGATTGCGGTGGTGCGCACATTGCTGTTCGGGCCGGTGGAAGATTTCCAGCTATACAACATCGACTTCTTGTTTGGTGCGGCGATTTTGCTGGTGGGAACGGTATCGCTGATCAAGGCGATGCGTGCTAATAGCCGGCGGGAAATGGCGTTGCGCAGTGGCGAAACGTCTTCGTGGTGATTGTTCGATTCTGAAAGCCAAGATCGAAAGCCCCTCACCCTAACCCTCTCCCGGAGGGAGAGGGGACTGGTTTGGCAGCCCCTCACCCTAACACCCTCTCCCGGAGGGAGAGGGGACTGACCGGGGTGTCTTGGGTGATACATCGAAGTGACAGACCGAGTCGATTACGGATTCAAAGCCGATCGCTCAAGTCGGTGCAATCCTTGAATATTCCCCTCTCCCTTGGGAGAGGGCTAGGGTGAGGGGCCACCGATCTCCAGCCGATCACTTGAGCGCCGGATCCCCCATATTCATTTTCTTCCAGCCCTGCAACAGCACCTGCGCCTTCGGTTCCTGGCCGCTATCGAGGTAGTACTGAATCAGCGACAGCCGCGCATTGCGGTTGGCCGGTTGTACCTTGAGCAAACTTTCCAGAATCGCGCACGCCTCATCAACCTTGCCGCTCTCATGCAGCGCCACCGCCAGTACATAGCCGTACTGCGCATTCTCCGGTTCCAGTTGCGCGGCTTTGCGCAGGTAGGACATGGCGTCGGCGGACTGGCCGGCACGGATCAGTGACAACCCGCGCGTGTGCTGCAACAGCGCCGCATCCGGATGCTGCTTGAGGCTGTCATCCAACAGTTTCTGCGCTTCGGTGGCGCGACCATTCGCTTCCAGCCACTGTGCCAGCGTGACCAGCGCCGGGTAGAAGTCCGGGTCCCGTTGCAGGGCGCTGCGCAGCAACGGTTCGACCTCGGCACTGCGCCCGCTGGCCTGGTACAGCATCGCCAGATTGAGATTGGCCTCGGCACGTTCCAGCAGGCTTTTCTGCACCGCTTCATACTCGCCAATCGCCGCGTTCCAACTGGCTTGCGCCGCCCCCAGACCATTGTTGCGCGAGGCACCGAGCAGATCCCGCGCGGCGACGATGCGCACGGCTTTCACTGGATCATTGAGCAACGGCGCCAATAACGGCGCACGCTCGGGCGGCGGCAGGAATGCGCTGATCGCCCGCACCGCACTGTCACGCACCTGTGGCTCTGGATGTTTGAGATCCTGAGTGGCCAGTTTCAGCGCCTGTTCGCTCGGGTACAGCGGCAATTCCGCCAGCAACGTTGCGCGCTGGATCGCCGGCAGGTTGCTGCGCTGCAATTGTTGGTACAGCGCGTCGGCGGCTCCGGGCTGGCCATTGCGGATCAGCCACAGGCTCTCGTCATAACGTGGCGCCTGCTGAGCCGGGGAGGCGGTGGCGTTCCACAATTTGAACTGCGCAGTGACCTTGTCGCCGGCCTTGCCCTGGTGACAGGTCAGGCAGGCGTCTGGGGTGCCGAGTTTTTGCGCACGCTCCGGGTTGGGAATGCTGAAACTGTGGTCGTGCCGAAAGTCGTTGCCCATGTAGAACTTGCCAGGCATGTGGCAATCGACGCACTGCGAGCCGGGCTGGCCCATGGCGTGGCGGGTGTGTTCGATGGAGTCGTAATTCTTCGCTTGCAGACCCTTGCCGTCGACGCCGGCGACCGAGGTCTTGCCCGCCGTGTTGTGGCATTGCATGCACACGGCGTTGCCCGGTGCCTTCAGTTCGTTGCTGTGCGGGTTATGGCAATTGCTGCAACGCACGCCCTTGTCGAACATCTTGCTTTGCAGGAAGGAGCCGTGTTCGAACACTTCGTCCTTGATCTTGCCGTCCAGCGCATAGAGTTCGCGGGTCAGGGCGCTGGGCAGGTAATCGTCCATCAGCCGCTTGCCGACGGTGAAGCCATCGCCCAGCGGTGCGCGGCGGGAATGGCAGCGCGCGCAGGTTTCGATTTCTACCGTGGCGTTCCTGTCCTTGAGATCGACGTCGAAGCCCTTATGGATCAAATCGTCTTTTTTCTGCGCCCACTCCAGGTGATTCGACGCCGGGCCATGACAGGCCTGACAGCCGACTCCGAGGCTGTTCCATTGACTGTTGAAGCTGTTGCTCGCTGCATCGAAATTGCGCTTGAAACCGGTGGTGTGGCATTCGACGCACATGAAATTGGCGTTCTGGCTCGGTTTGCTCCAGTGCAGCGGATTCTTGAAGTTCACGCCCTGGCCGGCGTACAGATGAAACCAGCGATTTTTCTCGGTATCCCACGCCACGCCGAGGGCTTGCAGACGCCCCTGACCCACCTCGATCAGATATTGCTGGAGCGGCGCGATGCCGAAGGTGTAGGCCACTTTGAAGTCGGCATTCTTGCCGTCGACGCCGGGCGCATTGACCCAGAATTCATCGCCCTTGCGGGTGAACCGTGTGGTCTCGTTCTCGGCCTTGAAGGTCACGTTGTTGAAGTCGCCGAGGGTGGTTTCGGCGGTCGCCGGCTGCATGGCCAATTGGTGATGCGAGCCTTGCCAGTCCTTGACCTGTTCGCTGTGGCAGCCCTGGCATTGCTGCTCATCGACCATGCTGGCCGGTTTGTTTGCCACAGTCGGTTGCGGCTTGGCTGGCGGTGCTACAGGCGTGCTGATCGCCGCGGGTTTGACGGGGGCGGGCGCCGGGCTGAACAGGAACCAGCCAATGCCCGCCACGGCCGCGAGCAGCACGCCGATGGTGATTGGAAACAGGTAACGTGAAAAAGAGGAGGGTGACGCGTCAGGCTCAGGTTGCACCGCTTTGTTTTTGTGCTTGGGCATTGCGACTTCCGTAGTCCGGTGCGTTGGCCTTCTGGCGTGCATACATCTGGATGCAGCTTTGCCGCATGCAGCGCGTCTGTCAAATAAGGGCTGTGACTTGCTGCGCAGCGCCGTGTGAATTTTGTAATTTGCAATCGCAATTGCTGCGGTTTTAGCTATACCTGTAACTCCCCCTATGCAAACGATTTGGCCTTCTGACAGGAGTTACAGCATGAAGCTAGCCGCAATGATGGGCACGCTGTGCATCGCCACCCTGGGTGTGGTGGGTTGTTCCAGCAAAACCGTCGAGCCAGACCAGTACTCCGGTTTTCTCAAGGATTACAGTCAACTGAAGGAGACCAAATCACCGTCGGGTGCCGAGGTGATGCGCTGGATGGACCCGAAACTCGACATCAACAAATTCAGCAGCGTCTATGTCGAACCGAGCCAGTTGTATCCGAAGCCGCAAGCGACGGAAAAAATCCCCCAGCAGACCCTCAATGGCATCACCAGTTATTACGATCAGGCGCTCAAGCGTGAGCTGAGCAAGTCGCTGCCGCTGGCCACCGGCCCGGGGCCTGGCGTCATCGTGATCCGGCCGGCGATCACTGCGGTGAGCAGCAAGACCGAGGGCCTGCATGTGTATGAGGTGATTCCGATTGCGCTGGTTGCTGCTGCGGTGAGTACGGCCACCGGTATTCGCGATCAGGAAACCACGTTGGCCACTGAGGCGGTGTTCCTCGACGGCAGCAGTAACAAGGTGGTGGCTCAAGTGGTGCGCAAGGGCACCGGGCAGCCGCTGGAAAATTCCTCGCAGGTGATGAAAGCCACTGATGTCAAAGCGGTGATCGATGGTTGGGCGAGTGACATGCATCAGACGTATCTGAAGCTCAAGTCCGAGGCCAAGTGATGTCGTGAGGCTTGGGCCTCTTTGTGAGCAGGCTGGCTCCCGCTATTTTGGTGGGGGCTTGTCTGCTGGTTTTTTGGGTACATATCCGTTGCTGCGGGTGTTGCTGATTACGGTTTCGCCCTTACGGCGAGGCACTTTTTCCAAACGCCGAAAAAGTACCCAAAAAGGCTTGCTCCTACGTTCGGCCCTCGCAGGCTCGGGTTCCTTCGCTGCGGGATCGATCCGGGCGCAGCGGCTCCGGTTTGCTTCGCTGCACCTCCTTCCGCTGTGTTCGACTGCGTCGAACGGTCGCTACGCTCCCACCCCCGGATCAATCCCTCCGCTCAGCCTTCCGACGTCGCCGGTGGATCAAGATCAAGAGCACTCGAGCTAACGCTCATTGTTGAGTGGGGCGGCTTCGCCGCGGCAGCTGCGCTGCTTTGCTTTTGTGTGAGCGAGCCTGCTCGCGAAGGCATTCTGTCAGCCCCCGCGTTACTGCCCGACAAACCAGCGAAAATATGGGTTCGCCCGATCCCCTTGCATCACTTCCCGGATATCCCGCCCCCAGGCGTCCCGATCGCCGTCGTAGGCGTGCAGGCTTGCCCGATAAAACTGCATCAACCGCTGCCGATGCGTTTCCATGCGTTCACTGAACCCGGCATCGGCATTGACCAGTGTAGGTGGCTGATACAAGTCAAGCAGCGCCGGTAGCACGCGGGTGATTTCCTTGCTGCGTACCCACGGCGCGTATTCGATGCGCGGCTGATCATCAGTCACTGCCGGTGCATCGGCGGCGAAGCGCTCCAGGCCGGTGCGATCGGTGACCCAGGTGGCCAGCAGCGCCGCCGCCGAGCCGATGCCGACGTCCTGCAAGGTGTTGCGTACGCTGTCCTGTTGGAAGCGCGCGGTGATTTTCGCGGCGTCCAGTTGCATCGGTTTCATTGAGCCAACCAGCAGCATTTCGTGGAACTCGCTGGTCCATAGCGAGGCATGCGGGAACACGTCGAGGAAGCTGCGCACCAGTGAGCGCGAGTCGTCGATATTCTGCGTCGGCAGCGGCAGCCACTGCGCAACGATGCCCTGGTCCTGCAAGCGACTGGCGGCCAGCTGGTAGAAGTCCCGCGAATACAGATTGACCACGCCGGCGGCGGAGGGCGGTGGCGGTTCCAGGGTGATCACGTCGTAGGTCTGTGCACTGCGCAGCAGTTCCTGGCGACCGTCGCGCAGGCGTACGTCGACGCCGGGATCGCTGGCGGCATTGAAGTTGCCCTTGAACAACGGCGCTGCTTTCACCACCGATGGCAGCAACTCGGCAACCACGCGATGTTCCAGACCCGGATAGCGCAGCATGGCGCCTGCGGTGATGCCGGTGCCGAAGCCGATCACCAGGGTCGAGCGCGGTTCACCGTTGTGGATCAGCAGCGGCAGCAGCGCCTGAATGCGCATGTAGCGCAGCGACGGCATGGCATCGCCGGTGTTCGACACGCCCTGGATGTACAAACGGTGGAAGGTATTTTCGCCACGTCCCTGAGTGACCACCGCGACCGTGCCGCCGCGTCCTTCCTCGTAGAAGGCCAGCGTGCCGTTGCGTGCGCTGGGCAACAGGCTGGCCAGTTTGTCGACGGGTGTCAGTACCGCCACTGCAACGCAAACCAGACCTAGTGCGACCACGGCCTGGCGCCGACCTTTCGCCACGCCATGGCCCTTGCGCACCGCCAGATAACCGATTGTCGCTGCGACGAGCGCCAGTAGGCCGAGGGTGCGCACAAGGCCCAGCAAGGGAATCAATACGAAGCCGCAAAGCATCACACCGATGATCCCGCCCAGGGTGTTGAACGCGACAACGGCGCCGACATCGCGGCCCACACGTTCGCTGCCGACACTCAGGCGCAACGCCAGAGGAAACGCCGCGCCGAGCAGCAGGGTCGGCACAAACACGATGCTCAGCGCCGCCACGGCAAAGCGCGCGCTCATACCGGCCAGCTCGCTGGCGCCCAGACTCAGCAGCCAGGTTTCCGCATGGCTCTGCGCGAGCACCAGCCAGCGGCCGAGCACGGCGATCTCCAGCAGCGCAAGCAGGCCTGCACCGGCAATCAACAAGCCGAATACGCCCCATGGGTCGCGAATGCGCTCGACGCGACGGGCGAGCAGGGCGCTGCCGATAAACAGCCCGGTCAGGTAAGTCGCCAGCACCACGGCGAACGCGTAGGTGCGCGTGCTCATGAATTGCACGATCGATTGTGACCAGACCACCTCATAGCCCAACGCCACGCCCCCGGCGACTGCGTAGAGCCACAGCGCAGTTCGGTCGGGTGCTTTGGCGTTGCCGTGTTTGACCGGCGCGGCCAGCGCCACTGGCTGCTGGCGCTGCAACCACAGCGCACCGGCCGCGGCGAGCAGGTTGAGCATCGCGGCGAACAGCGCACTGCCGCGCACGCCGAGGCTGGCGATCAGTACGAACGCAGCGAGCAAAGTGCCAACGATCGCGCCCAGCGTATTCGCCGCATACAACTGACCGCCGGCCTTGCCCGGCTCAGCCGCCAGTGAGCGCACCAACACCGGCAGCGTCCCGCCCATCAAGACCGCCGGAATGCCTACCAGCGCAAACGGCAGCAACCACGCGAGCACGCCGACATGACCTTGCAACCAGGCAAACGCACCGGCCGCCAGACTCATTGCCACTGTCGCGCCAACGCCGAGTATCGCCACCAGTACTTCCAGCCCGGCGTAGAGCAGAACCGGCTGTTGCAAGCGATCGGCCCAGCGCCCGAACAGCCAGCCGCCGAGCGCGAGCCCGGCGAAAAACGCGCTGATGCCGGTGGTGATTGCGTAGACCTCGACGCCGACTACCAGCGACAGCTGTTTGATCCACAAGACCTGATAGATCAACGCTGCCGCGCCGGAGATGCATAGCAGCAGGGCAGGGATCATTGAGGTGGTGGACGCGGCTTGCGGAACGGGTATGGCCGACGGCTTGCTGGCGATACGTGAGGACATGCGGTGAGCCTTGTTATGGATTGGCTGATGTTGATCGTTCCCACGCTCTGCGTGGGAATGCCTCACTGGACGCTCCGCGTCCGCTTCGGCATTGGACGCAGAGCGTCCCGGGCTGCGTTACCACGCAGAGCGTGGGAACGATCGCAGAAAACCTTGTGGGAGCGAGCCTGCTCGCGAACGAAACCGACCCGGTCGCTTGTTCAAAACAGGGCCGCCCGCCGATGAAGGCGAGCGGCGGTACAGCGCTATTACTGGGCTTTCTTCATTTTTTCTTCGATACGGCGATCCACGTCCTCGCGGATCTGGTCGATGCTGAAGCTCGCCGGACGCTGGCTAGGTGGATAGTCGACGAAGGTCTGCAGAAACTTCGCCGCGCGGCGGGTACCGTCGAAAATCAGATAGTCGTTTTTCGTCAGCCAGTCATAGTACTGGTCGGACACGACATCGGCGCGTTCGTACGGGTCCATGCGCAGGTTGAACATTTTCGGCACACGCAGGCAGGTGAACGGTTCGCTCCACACCTGCAGTCCGCCCGGCGCGCGCTGCTCACAGAACACCAGTTTCCAATCGTTGAAACGCATGCTGACCAACGCACCGTCATCGTTGAAGTAGTAGAACTCCTTGCGCGCGCTCTTGTCGGTTTTACCCGTCAGGTAGTCCAGTTGGTTATAGCCGTCCAGGTGCACTTTGAAGTTCTTGCCGCCGATGTCGGCGCCCTTGAGCAAGCGGTCCTTGATGTCGGTGTCGCCCACGGCGGCCAACAGTGTCGGGAACCAGTCCAGACCGGAGAACATCTGCGTGGAGACTTCGCCTGCCTTGACTTTGCCCGGCCAGCGAATCATCGCCGGTACACGGTACGCGCCTTCCCAGTTCGAGTTTTTCTCGTTGCGGAACGGCGTCGTTGCAGCGTCGGGCCACGACCATTGGTTCGGGCCGTTGTCGGTGGTGTAGACGACGATGGTGTTCTCGGTCAGCTTCAAGTCATCCAGTGTCTTGAGCAGCTTGCCGACGTCGCCGTCATGCTCGAGCATGCCATCGGCATATTCGTTGCCGACCATGCCGCTTTGGCCTTGCATGGATTCGCGCACGTGAGTGAAGGCATGCATGCGTGTGGTGTTCATCCAGACAAAGAACGGCTTGTCCGCCTTGGCCTGTTTCTCGATGAACGCTTGCGCTGCCGCAGTGGTTTCGTCGTCGATGGTCTCCATGCGTTTCTTGGTCAGCGCGCCGGTGTCTTCAATCTTGCCGTCGGCAAAACTGTGGATCACGCCACGAGGCGAGGCGGCCTTGACGAACTCGGCATCATCCTTGGGCCAGTACGGACGCTCCGGTTCCTCTTCGGCGTTGAGGTGATACAGGTTGCCGAAGAACTCGTCGAAACCATGATTGGTCGGCAGATATTCGTCTTTGTCGCCCAAGTGGTTCTTGCCGAATTGACCCGTGGCATAGCCCTGGGCTTTCAGCGCTTGGGCAATGGTCACATCGCGTGGCTGCAAGCCCACCGGTACCCCGGGCATGCCGACCTTGGACAAGCCGGTCCGCAATGGCGTCTGCCCGGTGATGAACGACGAGCGTCCGGCCGTGCAACTGTTTTCGGCATAGTAATCGGTGAAGATCATGCCTTCTTTGGCGATACGGTCGATATTCGGCGTCTTGTATCCGACCACGCCCATGGAATAGGCACTGATGTTGGTCTGGCCGATGTCGTCGCCGAAGATCACGAGAATGTTGGGTTTTTCAGCCGCTGTGGCGGTTGCCGACAGCGCCATCACCGAGGTTGCCACCAGGGCGAGTTTCGGTAGCCACTTGCGTATGCGAGTCATCTGACTTGCTCCTTTTGCACGGGGGTCGTTTTTTGCGACAAACGTTTACTGCTCTCCTGCATTACGCTTTTTATTGCACCTGCTCGGTTGCCGGCGGATCGAACGGATAGATCCGGCGCCATTCCGACGCCATGTCCACCACCGTCCAGCCACGGGAATTCGCTTCGTCGAGGGCCTTGTCGAGTCGGCCGATATTCGATTGCCGGTCATAAGCCCACTCGCGCTTGGCATCGGTGTGGTGCACCAGCCCCATCAGGCGCTTGCCCGGCCCGGCGGCGGTCCACTGCAGCATCTGCAGGTCGCCGTCGGAGTTGCCAAAGGCGAGGATCGGCCGCCGACCGATGACCGCATCGATGCTGACCGGTTTGCCCGGGCCGTCGTCGTTGTGCGCAACTTTCGGCGTGCGCACGATCGACGCTTTGCCGTCCTTGAACTGGTACGAGGTGACGAACGTGGTACCGATCACCTGTTCCGGCGGGATGCCGTAGACCTTCTCGGCAAAGGCGCGCATGAAGCCGGTATCGCCGCCGGAAACGATGTAGGTCTTGAAGTTCTGGCTGCGCAGGTAGTCGAGCATTTCCAGCATCGGCTGGAAGATCATTTCCGTGTAGGGCTTGCCGGTTTTCGGGTGGCGCGCCTGGCTGAACCAGGTTTTCGCGTAGTCATCGAAGGCTTCGGTGGTCATGCCGCTGTGGGTTGCGCCGACGATCTTCAGCAAACCCTCCATGCCCGAGGCGGCAAGGGCTTTGTGATCATTTTCCAGCACCGCCTTGAACGGCTGGGTGGTTTTCCATTCGGGGTGTTGTGCGGCGGTGCGCTTGACCTCGTCGAAGGCAAACAGCAATTCGAAGTACGCCGGTTGTTCGCTCCACAAGGTGCCGTCATTGTCGAACACAGCGATGCGATCGGCCGGTCTGACGAAGTCCTTGCTGCTCTGGTCGGTCACGGCCTGGACGAACTCGATAATGCTCTTTTTGGCCGGGCCGTCGTTCCATGACGGCAGCGGTTCATTCGCCTGTGCCAGCAGGGGCAGAACCAGTGCCAACAGCAGGGCAAGACCGAAACGTTGGCGACGCAGCAACGGGTTGATCATGTGAAATCCTTCTCATGCACAGGGTTGAGCGGGCGCAGGGCCGGTGCGGGTTTCGCCTGTTGGCGGGCGACCTGACTGTGAAGCGTAGACAACGATTGGCGAAGCTGAACAAGTGTTTGATCGGCGGCAGACTGACGGCCGTAAAGCCCGCGTAACAAACCCTGCAAGCGCGGACCGGCACCCGCGAGTTTCAAGCCCAGACGACTGCGCCGCAGCCACAGGTACAGCGCGGTCAGTTGCGCCGGCCTGGCTTGCAGTTGCGGGTCGATCTGTTGCCAGGCGAAAGCGGGCGAATGCTGCCAGGCCAATTGCTTCGCCCGTTTATGTGCGAGCCAGCGTTGATGGGCGCGAACGGCGACGGGCCGCAGCAAGTACACACCGACGGCGAGGCCGACCGCCAGCGCCAGCGCCAGCCAGAGCAGCCAGCGGCTGGAGAAGTGCAAGTGATTCTGTTGCAGTTGCCTGAGGTCTTCGGCGAGCGAAAACACCGGTTTATAGGCGTTGTTGGCCGCGGCCTCGAAGCTCACGGCCGGCACCTCAGCGCTACGTATCTGCTTCGCAGAGGCGTCCCACCATTTCACGCGGATCGCCGGCAGCGTGTAAGTACCGGCACTGTCGATGCGATAGCTGGCGCTGTCGACACGTTGGCCGCCGAGGATATTGCCGCGACCATCATCCAGCGCAGTGACTTGTGGCGTCTTCGCGTAGCGACTCTAGCCGTCGACATCACTGAAGGTCGGAATCGGCAGGGCCATCGCCAGCGCGCCATCAGCTTGCAGGGTGAGCTCACGGGTGATGCTGTCGCCGACTTTCAGCGGTGTGGCCGAATTGGTAACGATCTGTTTCAAGCGCAACCCACTGGCGACCAGAGGCGTCTCCCCGGGCGCGAAACCGGGCGGCTGGGCGGCGCTGAAACTCAGCGGCTGGCTTTGTGCGCTGATTTCTTCAGTGGCCTGGCCCAGTCTGGCGCGTACGGTCAGCGCCGGGATATCGAAACTGCGCGCGACGTTGGGCGTGATCAGATAGCTATAGCGCAAGCCATTGAACGATTGACCATCGATGGTCTGGTTCAGATGCTGCGCCTGGCCGTTCGGCGGCATTACCAGCGCACCGTCGAGTTGCAGATCGGGCAGGGCGGCGGCGCTGGTGAACCAGGTGTCGGTGAGCACGTCGAGTTGCAGTTCGACCAGGCCGCCGACCATCGCGCCTTCGCTGGGGTTGAGGTGAGCCTCGACCTTCAGTTGCGCTGGGGCGGCAAAAACATTCAGAGAGAGCAGGCTGGTCAGCAGCAGGGCGCTGAGTTTTGCGCTGATTGTTCTGCCGCCATCGCTGGCAAGCCAGCTCCCACAAATCACAGCAATCTTCACAAAGTTTGCAACTACACAGAAATTCCCTGTGGGAGCTGGCTTGCCAGCGATGGCGGCGCTCAGGCGCCGGAGGTTCATGGCCGATCTCCCTGCTGATCCTGCAAGCTGAACTTCTGCCTTAGAAACTTCGCCGGCGAGGTGGTCAGGTTCTCCAGCCACAGCGCGTCGGACGCCGCTTGCTGGGTCTCGACCTTTTTGCTCTGACCTTTACCGGGTTCCTTGTCGAATTTGACTTCATCGGGTTTGGTTTGCGGAGCGTTTTTCTCGGCGCTTTCGGTGTCCTTGAGCAGTGCCTGAGCCAAGGCCAGATTGGCGCTCGCTTCGGGAAATTGCGGCTGCAGTTTCAACGCCTCGCTGTAGGCGGCAATCGCCTGATCGAACTTGAAGCGGCGCACGTAAATGTTGCCCAGGTAGAAATACGCCTGCGGCGTGTCCAGGCGGGCAAAGGTCGCCATAGCCAAGTCGTAATCGGCAGCGTGATAGGCCGCGACGCCTTTCCAGTACGGGTCGACGAACAGCGCCGCGGCTTCGGGCAAACGATCATGCTCAAACGCCCAGCGGCCTTGTTGGTCGCGGGTGAAAAACGCATCGGTGAGGGCGTTGGCCTGCGCCGGCGCCGCAGGCCAGCCCAACCCTACGGCCAAAAACAGCGCCGGCATCCAGTTGACGCTCCAGCCTTTGCGTACGCTGAACAGCGCCAGTAACAGCAATGGCCAGCAGAGCCAGTAACCGGCGTCCTTCCAGTGCAATTCGCGCTGTTCGGCGCTGGCGCTCTGGAAGTGTTGGCGGGCGTGCAACTCGATCCACTCCAGGTCATCGTTATTGAGGGTCAGGCTGCCGAGCGGCGCGTCGACGGCCGAGGCCAATTGCTTGAGGGCCGCTTGATCGAAGCTGCCGAGCACCGGTCGCCCGCTACTGTCGATTTTCGGTTGGCCGCTGGCGTTAGTGATGACGCCCGCGTCTTCGCTGCCCACCGCCAGAACCAGAACCTGCAAGGCACTGCCGTCGAGGTGTTTTTGCAGATCATCGAGTTGCGTGGTATCGGCCCCATCAGTCATCAGCAGCAGACTGCCCGGGGTGTTCTCGGCGCTGAGCAAGCGTTTCGCTTGATCGATCACGGCGGCGACGTTCTTGCCCGGTTTGTCGATCAAGCCCGTGCCCAGGGCCTGGATGAAACTGTCGAGCAGCGCCGGATCGTCGGTCGGTGGCAACACCAGATGCGCGCTGCCGGCATAGGCGATCAGTGCGGTCCGCGCAGCGGCGCGACGTTGCAGCAGATCATGCAGCTTGTGCTTGACCGCCTCCAGCCGCGTCGGCTGCACGTCGTTGGCGTCCATCGACGGCGAAAGGTCGACGGCAACGATCAGTGGTGCGCGGTTCTCGAGAAAGTCCGGGCGATCCTGTTCCCACGTCGGCCCGGCCGCGGCGAGTGCGCCGAGGATCAGCAGCGCACAGAGCAGGTGCACTGGGCGCCAGCGCTGGTGATCCTGCGGGGTGATCAACAAGTGCGGCAGCAAGTGTTCGGCGATATTGCCGCGCAGGCGTTTTTGCAGGTCGCGGCTGCGACGCCAGATCAGTGGCAGCATTGCGCCGAACAGCGCAAGCAACAGCCACAGCGGGCGCAGAAAGTGGAAATCGCTGAGGTTGATTTCCATCTCAGGCTTCCTGCCGTTGCCGCGCATCCATCAGACGCGGGTGCAACAACGCGCCGAGCTGATACAGCGCCAACAACAGCAATGCTGCACCCAGCGGCCAGTAGAACAGTTCTCGCTGCGGTTGATGGCTAAGGGTTTTCACCTGATGCGGGGTGAGCTGGTCGAGGGTGGTGTAGACCTGATCCAGTGCCGCGCGATCTTCGGCGCGGAAGAAGCGGCCGCCGGTGGTATTGGCGATCTGTTCGAGGCCTTGCAGATTGACCTTCGCTTCGCCGGAAGCGTCGGGGTCGCCGATGCCGATGGTATGAATGACCACGCCTTTGTTGGCCGCCATTTCGGCGGCATGATCCGGGGTGATCGCGCTGCTGGTGTCGTTGCCATCGGTCAGCAGAATCAGGACTTTTTCCTGCTCATGGGTCTTGTCGAGCAACTTCAGGCTGAGCCCGATCGCGTCACCGATCGCCGTGTTGGGGCCGGCCATGCCGATCCCGGTATCCGCCAGCAACAACGACAGGCTGGCGTGATCGAGGGTTAGCGGGGCCTGTGGATAGGCACCGCTGCCAAATACAATCAGGCCGATGCGGTCGTCCTTGCGTTTGTCGATGAAGCCTTGCACCACGCCTTTGACCGCTGCCAGGCGATTGATTTTTTCGCCTTGGGCGTTAGTGAAATCCTCGGTTTCCATCGACTGCGACAGGTCGATGGCGAGCATCAGGTCGCGCACCGGTTGCTGGCGTTCGATTGGCTTTTCGACATACACCGGACGTGACACGGCCAGCAGGATCAGCGCCCACACCAGCACATTCAGCAGCAGTTGCCAGCGATTGCGCCGACTGCCCGCGGTGCCTGGCGCTTCGCCGACCGCGCGGCTCATCGCGCCGAAAAACGGTACGCGCACGGCACTGCGGGCTTCGTTGTAGGCGGGCAGAAAGCGGTAAGCCAGCCAGGGCAGCGGCAGCAGGAGTAACAACCAGGGGTAATCAAGCTGCCACATGGTGATGCTCCACCCAGTATTGGCAGCTGTCGAAGAGCATTTGCCGTTGCGCTGCGGGGAGGGCGCGCAATATGGGGTCCGGCGCGTAGGCGAGTTGGGCCAGTTGCGTGCTGAAGTCGGCGGGCATTCTGTTTTTGCAGTGCCGTTGCAGAAAATCCTGCCAGTCATCTCTGCCGAGCGCCGCCGGCGCTTGTGGGAGCGAGCCTGCTCGCGAAAGCGCCGTGTCAGTGGATCGAGGTATTGCATGCGCTGACGTCTTCGCGAGCAGGCTCGCTCCCACAGGGAATGCATTCCAGCGCCGCGATCGAGTGGGCATGGAGAGGGCCGTGCGTTTGAGCAGCTCAGGCAATTCGCGCAGGGCATTGAGATCGTCACTGCGGCCGCGCAACTGTGCCAGTCGGGCAAGGGCTTCACGGCGATAGCGGTCGTGGCGCCATTGCCAGTACCTGCGCAGGCCGAGCAACAGCGCGGCGAATATCAGCACCGTCAGCAACAGCCACCAGCCCCAGGTTTGCGGCGCATAGCTGACGGGCGCGGGAAGGGCCAGCTCCTTGAGCTGATCGATGCTGGGAATATTCGGGTTCATCGCGCGCCCCCGGCGCTTTTGCCCATTTCGGCGCGCAGTTGCCCATGGGCGTCCTCGGCGGTGCTGATCATCATCAGCGGCACCTGACTGCGGCGCAGCAGGGTGGCGACGTCCTTGAGCCGCCCGCTGAGAAAATCCCCCAGCGGCTGCTGCACGTTACGTTTCTCGATCGCCAGTTCGACCTGCAACTCGCCCTGGGTGACCAGCAGGCGACCGTTGTTCGGCAGTTTCAGTGCCAGCGGATCATAGACCTGCAAGGCAATCACATCGTTGTGCGCCGACAGCTGCCGCATCAATTGCAAGGTGCGTTCACCGGCACCGGCAAAGTCGCTGACGATGCAGATCAAGTGGTCGTGCCCGGCCACACCGAGGCAGCGCTGCAAGGCTTTGTCCAGTTGGTCCTCATCTTCGGCGTCGGGATTACCGGCGTTCAGCGCGCGGTTTTGCTGCACTACGCGGCTGAGCAGCGCTTCGACACGCTTGCGACTGCGCAACGGCGCGATGCTGTCGATACGCTGGTCGTTGAAGACCAGACCGCCAACCCGATCCCCGGCATGAAAAACCATCCACGCCGCCAGCGCGGCGAGTTCGGCGGCGACTGCCGATTTGAAGCTGCGCTGCGAGCCGAAGAACATCGACATGCGCTGGTCGACCACGATCAGGGCCGGGCGGTCGCGTTCTTCTGTGAAAGTGCGCACCACCGGTTTGCCGGTGCGCAACGAAGCGCGCCAGTCGAGGTGGCGCAGATCATCGCCCGGTTGATAGCGGCGCAACTCGTCGAAATTCAGCCCGCGACCGCGCAGCCGCGAAGCGTGGTTACCGGCGAGGATGCTGCCCTGCGGCTGCCGGGCAAGAAAACTCAGGTCACGGGCCTTGAACTCCAGCGCCATCAGTTGCGCCAGAGAGACGTAGACCAGACCTTCGTCGTTCATGCGGGAATCGCCACTTTGTCGAGAATCCGGTCGAGCACCTGATCGGCGCTGACGCCATCGGCAACCGCGTCGTAACTCAGCTGCAAACGATGGCGCAACACCGGATGGACCACGGCGCGGACGTTGTCCGGCGAAACGAAATCCTGCCCCTGCAGCCACGCATCGGCACGGGCGCAGCGGTCCAGGCCAATGCCGCCACGGGGACTGGCACCAATGGCGATCCAGCGTGCGAGGTCTTCGTCGTAGTCGGCGGGGTGGCGGGTGGCGTTGATCAGGTCAATCAGGTAAGTGTCGATGGCAGGTGAAACGTGCACCGCGCTGACTTCCTTGCGCGCAGCAAAAATCACCTCCTGCGGCAAAGTGAAATTCTTCACCGGCGTGGTGCTCGCACCTTGGGCAAACTCTTCGTTGCGCAGCAGGCGCAGCACCTGGCTTTCGTTTTCGGCGCTGGGGTAATCGAGCAGCACCTTCATCAGAAAACGGTCCATCTGCGCTTCCGGCAGTGGGTAAGTACCTTCCTGCTCGATCGGGTTCTGCGTCGCCACCACGATGAACAGCTCCGGTAGCGCATGGCTGTTGCCGGCCACCGTGATCTGGCGCTCCTCCATGGCTTCGAGCAGCGCCGCCTGGACCTTGGCCGGGGCGCGGTTGATTTCGTCGGCGAGGATCAGATTGCCGAACAGCGGGCCTGGCTGGAATCGGATCTCGTTTTTGCCCTCGACCTGGTGCAGCACCTCGGCGCCAGTGATGTCCGAGGGCAACAGGTCGGGGGTGAACTGGATGCGGCTCATCTTGGCATCAAGGTGTTTGGCCAGTGCCTTGACCGTGCGTGTCTTGGCCAGCCCGGGCAGGCTCTCCAGGAGCAAATGACCATTGGCCAACAGCCCGAGCAGAATCTGCCGGATGACTTGATCCTGGCCGAGCACCGCTTCGGCGATGCTGGCTTGCAGGGCGTTGAGGTCGGTGAGCGCTGTCATGGGCAGTCCTTTGTGTCCGGGTCTAGAAAAACGCCAGGGTCAGATTGACGCTGAAACCATTGCCTTCGGGGCGGTTCTTGGTGTCGAACTCCGGCACCCAGCGCGCGCTGATATTGGCCTGGGCATCGGCGAACTTTCCGGCCCAGCCAACCACCGGGCCGGCGCCGACCGAACGGCCGCGATAGCCATTGAAGACATCGGCGGTCTGGCCTTTGTCGTCAGTCAGTTGATGCACGTAGCCGGCGGCAAGTCCGGCGTTCCAGCCATTGCCCAAGCCGTGAGTCCACAGGGCGTCGAGGGTGAAGATGTTGCCGTTGCGATAATCGGTGGCGTCGTTCTCGGTGTAGAACTCCAGCCCGCTGGACAAGGTGAACTCGCCGCCCTTGCCGTCGAGATGGGTAAAGGCCACGGTCGGCATGAACGTGTAATTGTTCTGTCCGGGATTGGCCAGGCGATCCTTGTTATAAGCGCCGGTCGGCACGTAGATCGGTAGCGACAGCGAGAGATGATTGAGTTCGTCGAAGTGATAACCGGCGGCGAGCGGGGTGATCAGCGCATCGGCAAACTGGGTGCCGGAATCGCTGTCACCCAAAGTGCGCCCGCGCGGGCCGGTGATGCTCGCCTTGATGTCGGTGTATTGCACCGGCAGGCCCATTGCCGAAGCGAAATTCCAGCGGCCCTTGCCGGTGTTCCAGACATGGGTGAAGTTGGCCATGGTGTAGGAGACTTTCACGTCGATCCCGCCACTGATCGCGCCGGAAATCGGTGCGCCGTCGCTGCCCTTGAGCGAGCCGTCGTACCAGATGCTGGTCAACGACATTACCCAGCCCGGCTCCGGCGGCACGATGCCAGCATTGGCGAACACTTGCTGGCCCGTGATCGGCCGGCCGACGCCACCTTCTGCGGCGAACAGCGATGGACTGACGCCCAGGCACAGCAAGAGGAGGAGACGCCCGCTCCGTGGCCTGAGCATGGCGAACGCCGCGCCACCCGGCCGCGGCAGAAATCCTCTATTCCCGGCTCGACTGCAGATCATTTCCCGATTCCATGGTGTTTTTCCGGACAACTGAGCACTGTCGCGCCGCTACTGCGTTATCCCTTTGCTTATCAAGCCTGTAGGACACGTCCTTCTGAAACTAGCAGCTAATCGGGGGTTAGCCAGTCGAAGGAATTAATTCGTTGGTGCGGGGGACGCGGTGCACATATCACACCTCCAATCGTCGGAGCCGGGCTTAATCGAAGGTGGTTGGGGCGGCACTGCAAACTTCTGTGGAAGCGAGCCTGCTCGCGAAAGCGGTAGTCCAGTTGACACACGTTTCTGATATCGATACCCGATTTCGCGAGCAGGCTCGCTCCCACAGGACTTGTATACAATCTCGCCGTGGAGCGCCCAACAATTTCCAACGGGGCATAGGTCGCCAGCCGATTTCGTGGTTAACTTCCGCCTCTTGCATGCTTTCCAATCAAAAAACAGAAGGACTCAAGTCATGGCTCAAGTCACCCTCAAAGGCAATCCGGTTCAAGTCAACGGCCAGTTGCCACAAGCCGGTTCCAAGGCGCCAGCCTTTTCCCTGGTAGCCGGCAATCTGTCCGACGTCACCCTGAAAGACTTCGCCGGCAAGCGCAAAGTCCTGAACATTTTCCCAAGCGTCGACACCCCGACCTGCGCCACCTCCGTGCGCAAGTTCAACGCCCAGGCCAACGACATCAGCAACACCGTGGTGCTGTGCATCTCCGCTGACCTGCCGTTCGCCCAGGCGCGCTTCTGCGGCGCCGAAGGCCTGGAAAACGTACAGAACCTGTCGACCCTGCGGGGCAGCGAGTTCATCGAAAACTACGGCGTGGCCATTGCTGACGGCCCGCTGAAAGGCCTGACCGCTCGCGCGGTTGTGGTGCTGGACGAAAATGACACCGTCCTGCACAGCGAACTGGTCAAGGAAATCGCCGAAGAGCCTAACTACGAAGCGGCACTGTCCGTTCTCAAGTAAGGCTTTTACAATTGTTAACGGCCTGGCCCTGTCCAGGCCGTTTTCATTTGTGTATCAGGGTTTTGCCTCACACCTTGAAACGTAAGTGGAAGGTAAATTGCCGGTAAAGCTGCTTTGCTTAAATCCACTCAGTGCTTATCGTTCAGCCTCCCGTAATAGAAGCCCAAGCGCCCAATGGTCAATAACTCCATGCAATCGTCCCCCCGCAAATCCCGTCGCTGGCTGATCAGCCTGCTGGTCCTGTTGGTCATCGCTGTCCTGTGCTGGAAATTCTGGCCCACCGGCTCTGCTGACAAGGCGGGCGGCGACAAAGCGGCCGCCGGCCATACCGGGCGCTCGGGAATGATGCGGCCGGGCTTCGGCGGCGGTACCGGGCCGATTCCGGTGCGTGTGGCGCCGGCGGTGAAGGGCGACTTCCCGCTGTATTACAAGGCACTGGGCACGGTCACCGCGCTCAATACCATCAACGTGCGCAGCCGGGTGGGCGGCGAACTGGTGAAGATTCATTTCGAAGAAGGGCAGATGGTCAAGGCGGGCGACCTGCTGGCCGAGATCGATCCGCGTCCTTACCAGAATGCTCTGCTCCAGGCCGAAGGCACGTTGCTGCAGAATCAGGCGCAACTGAAAAACGCCCAGGTCGACGTCGAGCGCTACCGCGGTCTGTATAAAGAAGACAGCATCGCCAAACAGACCCTCGACACCGCCGAAGCGCTGGTTGGCCAGTATCTGGGCACGGTCAAGACCAATCAGGCCGCGGTCAACGATGCCAAGCTCAATCTCGAATTCACCAAGATCCGCGCGCCGATTGCCGGCCGCGTCGGTCTGCGTCAGGTCGACGTCGGCAATCTCGTCGCCGCCAACGACACCACGTTCCTCGCGGTGATCACCCAGACGCAACCGATCAGCGTGGCCTTCACCTTGCCGGAGAACAGCCTCGACACCGTGCTGGCCCGTTACCGCAGCGGCGCCAAGTTGCCTGCCGAAGCGTGGGATCGCGGCGACACCAAGCTGCAAGCCACCGGCGTGCTGCAAAGCCTCGACAACCAGATTGACGTCGCTACGGGCACTTTGAAATTCAAGGCCCGTTACGATAACCGCGACCAGTCGCTGTTTCCCAACCAGTTCGTCAACGTCCATTTACTGGCAGACACGCTGAAAGGTGTAGTGCTGGCGCCGTCGGCAGCGATCCAGTTCGGTACCAACGGCACCTTCGTCTATGCGCTGGACGGCGACAGGAAAGTCACCATTCGCCAGCTAAAAATCGGTGCCAGCGACGGTGACAACACCGTGGTCACCGAAGGCCTCGCCGCGGGCGATCGCGTTGTGCTTGAAGGCACCGATCGCCTGAAGGAGGGCAGCGAAGTCGAAGTGGTCAATGACAGCAGCGAAGTACCGACCTCGCCGACCGAACACCTGCAAGGCAAATCCGCCGCCAATACCGATGCGACCACCGCTGAAAAGGCCAAGAAGGGCGCATGAACATTTCGCGGCTGTTCATCCTCCGTCCGGTAGCCACCACACTGAGCATGCTGGCCATTGTCCTGGCCGGCCTGATCGCTTATCGCCTGCTGCCGGTTTCGGCCTTGCCGCAGGTCGATTACCCGACCATCCGCGTCATGACCCTGTACCCCGGCGCCAGTCCGGACGTGATGACCAGCGCCGTCACCGCGCCGCTTGAACGCCAGTTCGGGCAGATGCCGGGCCTGACGCAAATGGCTTCGACCAGCTCCGGCGGCGCTTCGGTGCTGACCCTGCGTTTCAGCCTCGACATCAACATGGACGTCGCCGAGCAGCAGGTGCAGGCCGCGATCAATGCCGCGACCAACCTGCTGCCGACCGACCTGCCGGCGCCGCCGGTGTACAACAAGGTCAACCCGGCGGACACCCCGGTGCTGACCCTGGCCATCACTTCGAAAACCATGCTGCTGCCCAAGCTCAATGACTTGGTCGATACGCGCATGGCGCAGAAAATCGCCCAGATCAGCGGCGTCGGCATGGTCAGCATCGCTGGTGGCCAGCGTCAGGCGGTACGAATCAAGGTCAACCCCGAAGCGCTCGCGGCCAACAGCCTCAATTTGTCGGACGTGCGCACGCTGATCGGCGCCTCCAACGTCAACCAGCCGAAAGGCAACTTCGATGGCCCGACCCGGGTGTCGATGCTCGATGCCAACGACCAACTGACCTCGCCCGAGGACTACGCGAATCTGATCCTGACCTACAAGAACGGCGCGCCGTTGCGGCTCAAGGACGTCGCGGAAATCGTCGATGGCGCCGAGAACGAGCGTCTGGCCGCGTGGGCCAACCAGAATCAGGCGGTGCTGCTGAACATCCAGCGTCAGCCGGGCGCCAACGTCATCGAAGTGGTCGACCGCATCAAGGCCTTGCTGCCGAGCATCACCGACAACCTGCCGGCCGGCCTCGACGTCACGGTGCTGACGGATCGCACCCAGACCATCCGTGCCTCGGTCACCGACGTGCAACACGAACTGCTAATCGCCATCGCGCTGGTGGTCATGGTCACGTTCCTGTTTCTGCGCCGCGCCAGTGCGACGATCATTCCCTCGGTGGCCGTGCCGCTGTCGCTAATCGGCACCTTTGGCGTGATGTACCTCGCCGGTTTCTCGGTGAACAACCTGACGTTGATGGCGCTGACCATCGCCACTGGCTTCGTGGTCGACGATGCCATCGTCATGCTCGAGAACATTTCACGCTTCATCGAAGAGGGCGACAGCCCGATGCAGGCCGCGCTCAAGGGCGCGAAACAGATCGGCTTCACCCTGATTTCCCTGACCTTGTCGCTGATCGCCGTACTGATTCCGCTGCTGTTCATGGCCGACGTGGTAGGGCGCCTGTTCCGCGAGTTCGCCATCACCCTGGCGGTCGCAATCCTGATTTCCCTGGTGGTGTCGCTGACCCTGACGCCGATGATGTGCGCGCGCCTGCTCAAGCGTGAACCGCAGGAGCACGAGCAAGGCCGTTTCTACCGCGCCAGCGGTGCGTTCATCGACTGGATGATCAACGAATACGGGCGGATGCTGCGCTGGGTGCTCAAGCATCAGCCGCTGACCTTGCTGGTCGCCATCGGCACACTGGCGTTGACCGTGTTCCTGTACGTGATCGTGCCGAAGGGTTTCTTTCCGGTGCAGGACACCGGCGTGATTCAGGGTATTTCCGAAGCGCCGCAGTCGATTTCCTTCGCGGCGATGGGCGAACGGCAGCAGCAACTGGCGAAGATCATTCTCGAAGATCCGGCGGTGCAGAGCCTGTCGTCCTACATTGGCGTCGACGGCGACAACGCCACGCTCAACAGCGGCCGCTTGCTGATCAACCTCAAGCCCCACGACGAGCGCGATCTGACCGCCAGTGAAGTAATTTCGCGCCTGCAACCACAACTGGACAAACTGGTCGGCATTCGTTTGTTCATGCAGCCGGTGCAGGATCTGACCATCGAGGATCGGGTCAGCCGCACGCAGTATCAGTTCAGCATGTCTTCGCCGGACTCGGAATTGCTCAGCCAGTGGAGCGGCCGTCTGGTCGAAGCCCTGGCGCAGCGTCCGGAGTTGACCGACGTGGCCAGTGATTTGCAGGACAAAGGCTTGCAGGTCTATTTGGTGATCGACCGCGACGCCGCATCGCGCCTTGGCGTGTCGGTGGTGAATATCACCGATGCGCTGTACGACGCGTTCGGCCAGCGGCAGATTTCGACCATTTACACCCAGGCCAGCCAGTACCGCGTGGTGCTGCAAGCCCAGGCCGGGGAGAAGATCGGCCCGCAGGCGCTGGATCAGATTCACGTCAAGACCACCGACGGCGCGCAGGTGCGTCTGTCGAGTCTGGCGCATGTCGAAGAGCGTCAGGCGCAATTGGCGATCACCCACATCGGCCAGTTTCCGGCAGTGATGATGTCGTTCAACCTCGCGCCGGGCGTGGCGTTGGGGCATGCCGTGGACATCATCGAGCAAGTGCAGCAGGAAATCGGCATGCCGGTCGGCGTGCAGACTCAGTTCCAAGGCGCGGCGCAGGCGTTCCAGGCTTCGCTGTCGAGCACCTTGCTGCTGATTCTGGCGGCGGTGGTGACCATGTACATCGTCCTCGGCGTGCTCTACGAGAGCTACATCCACCCGATCACCATTCTTTCGACCTTGCCGTCGGCAGCGGTCGGTGCCTTGCTGGCGTTGCTGCTCAGTGGCAACGACCTGGGCATGATCGCGATCATCGGCATCATCCTGCTGATCGGTATCGTCAAGAAGAACGCGATCATGATGATCGACTTCGCCCTCGACGCTGAACGCACCCAGGGCATGGCCCCGGCGGAGGCGATCTATCAAGCGGCGCTGCTGCGCTTCCGGCCGATTCTGATGACCACGCTGGCGGCGTTGTTCGGCGCAGTGCCGCTGATGCTGGCCACGGGGTCTGGCGCGGAACTGCGTCAGCCGTTGGGTCTGGTGATGGTCGGCGGTTTGCTGGTGAGCCAGGTGTTGACGCTTTTCACCACGCCGGTGATTTACCTGTACTTCGACCGCCTCGGAAGGCGCTTTGGCAAAGCCAAAGCCGAAGGTGACGAGGTCGCGGTATGACCCCGCAATCAGCACATATCCCTTGTGGGAGCGAGCTTGCTCGCGAAAGCGGTGGGTCAGTCACTTTCAATGTTGAATGTAATACCGCATTCGCGAGCAAGCTCGCTCCCACAGGGTTCGGCGGTAGGGGCTGGAGCGCATGAATCTTTCAGGTCCCTTCATCAAACGCCCCGTGGCAACCATGCTGCTCTCCCTGGCAATCATGTTGCTCGGCGGGGTCAGTTTCGGTCTGTTGCCGGTATCGCCGCTGCCGCAGATGGATTTCCCGGTGATCGTGGTTCAGGCCAGTCTGCCGGGCGCCAGTCCCGAGGTGATGGCTTCAACGGTGGCGACGCCGCTGGAGCGTTCGTTCGGTGCGATTGCCGGCGTCAATACCATGAGCAGCCGCTCCAGTCAGGGTTCGACGCGGGTGATTCTGCAGTTTGACCTCGACCGCGACATCAATGGCGCGGCGCGGGAAGTGCAGGCGGCGATCAACGCCTCGCGCAATCTGCTGCCGAGCGGGATGCGCAGCATGCCGACCTATAAAAAGGTCAACCCGTCGCAGGCGCCGATCATGGTGCTGTCGCTGACTTCGGATGTGCTGGAAAAAGGCCAGATCTACGACTTGGCCTCGACCATCCTCTCGCAAAGCCTGTCGCAAGTGCAGGGCGTCGGTGAAGTGCAGATCGGTGGCAGTTCGCTGCCGGCGGTGCGCATCGAGCTCGAACCGCAGGCGCTGAACCAGTACGGCGTGGCCCTCGACGATGTGCGCAAGACCATTGCCGACGCTAACGTACGGCGGCCCAAGGGTTCGGTCGAGGACGGCGAGCGCTTGTGGCAGATCCAGGCCAACGACCAGTTGGAGAAAGCCAAGGATTACGAGTCGCTGATCATTCACTACGCCGACGGCGCCGCATTGCGTCTCAAGGATGTGGCGAAAGTCAGCGATGGCGTCGAAGACCGTTACAACAGCGGTTTCTTCAACGACGATGCGGCGGTATTGCTGGTGATCAACCGTCAGGCCGGCGCCAACATCATCGAAACGGTCAACGAGATCAAGGCACAGTTGCCCGCGCTGCAAGCGGTGCTGCCGGCCAGCGTCAAACTCAATCTGGCCATGGATCGCTCGCCAGTGATCAAGGCTACGCTGCATGAAGCCGAGATGACCTTGCTGATCGCCGTCGCCCTGGTGGTGCTGGTGGTGTACCTGTTTCTGGGTAACTTCCGCGCCTCGCTGATCCCGACCCTGGCGGTGCCGGTGTCGCTGGTCGGTACCTTTGCGGTGATGTACCTCTACGGGTTCTCGCTGAACAACCTGTCGCTGATGGCGCTGATTCTCGCCACAGGTCTGGTGGTGGACGACGCCATCGTGGTGCTGGAAAACATTTCCCGGCACATCGACGAAGGCGTCAAGCCGATGCAGGCCGCGTACCTCGGCGCCAAGGAAGTCGGCTTTACCCTGCTGTCGATGAACGTCTCGCTGGTGGCGGTGTTCCTGTCGATCCTGTTCATGGGCGGGTTGGTCGAAAGCCTGTTCCGCGAATTTTCCATCACCCTGGCGGCGGCAATCGTGGTGTCGCTGGTGGTGTCCCTGACGCTGACACCGATGCTCTGCGCGCGCTGGCTCAAGCCGCACACCCCGGGCCAGGAAAACCGTCTGCAACGCTGGAGCCACAAGACCAACGACTGGATGGTCGGCAAATACGCCACCAGCCTCGACTGGGTATTGCGTCATCGCCGTCTGACCTTGTTCAGTCTGCTGCTCACCGTTGGCGTCAACATTGCGCTTTATGTGGTGGTGCCGAAAACCTTCCTGCCGCAGCAGGACACCGGCCAGTTGATCGGTTTCGTGCGTGGCGACGATGGTCTGTCCTTCAACGTCATGCAGCCAAAAATGGAAACCTTCCGCCGCGCCGTACTCAAGGATGAAGCGGTGGAAAGCGTGGCCGGGTTCATCGGCGGCAACAACGGCACCAACAACGCCTTCATGATCGTGCGCCTGAAGCCGATCAAGGAGCGCCAGCTTTCAGCGCAGAAGGTCATCGAACGCCTGCGCAAGGAAATGCCCAAGGTGCCCGGGGCGCAGTTGATGCTGATGGCCGATCAGGACCTGCAATTTGGCGGCGGCCGCGAGCAGACCAGTTCGCAATACACCTACATTCTGCAGAGCGGCGACCTCGCCGAGCTGCGCAAGTGGTTCCCGAAAGTGGTCACCGCGTTGCGTGCCTTGCCCGAGCTGACCGCCATCGATGCCCGCGAAGGTGCCGGGGCACAGCAGGTGACACTGATCGTCGACCGGGATCAGGCCAAGCGCTTGGGCGTCGACATGAACATGGTCACCGCGGTGCTCAATAACGCCTACAGCCAGCGGCAGATTTCGACGATCTACGACAGCCTCAACCAGTATCAGGTGGTGATGGAGGTCAATCCGAAATACGCCCAGGATCCGGTGACGCTCAAGCAGGTCGAAGTGATCACCGCTGACGGTGCGCGGGTGCCGCTGTCGACGTTCGCCCATTACGAAAACAGCCTGGAAAACGACCGGGTCAGTCATGAAGGCCAGTTCGCGTCCGAAAGCATTTCCTTTGACATGGCCGAAGGCGTGACCGTGGAGCAGGGCAGTGCCGCCATTGAACGGGCGATCGCCAAGGTCGGCCTGCCGGAGGATGTAATTGCGAAAATGGCCGGCACCGCTGACGCCTTCGCCGCGACGCAGAAGAGCCAGCCGTTCATGATCCTCGGTGCGTTGCTGGCCGTGTATCTGGTGCTCGGCGTGCTGTATGAAAGCTACATCCACCCGCTGACCATTCTTTCAACCTTGCCCTCGGCCGGGGTTGGCGCGTTGCTGTCGATCTATGCATTGGGCGGCGAGTTCAGCCTGATTTCCCTGCTGGGGATATTCCTGCTGATCGGCGTGGTGAAAAAGAACGCCATTCTGATGATCGATCTGGCGCTGCAATTGGAGCGTCATCAGGGCCTG
The DNA here is from genome assembly GCF_025910115.1 of Pseudomonas sp. RG1. Lineage (NCBI taxonomy): Bacteria > Pseudomonadati > Pseudomonadota > Gammaproteobacteria > Pseudomonadales > Pseudomonadaceae > Pseudomonas > Pseudomonas sp. RG1. The sequence goes on along the minus strand of NZ_JAPCIK010000024.1, from coordinate 5,082 downwards.
TCGCCGCTGGAGTCGATCCGCAGCGCCTGTCTGCAACGCCTGCGACCGATTCTGATGACCACGCTGGCCGCGATCCTCGGCGCCTTGCCGTTGCTGCTCGGCCGTGCCGAGGGTGCGGAAATGCGCCAGCCGCTGGGACTGACCATCATTGGCGGCCTGGTGTTCAGCCAGGTCCTGACCCTTTACACCACCCCGGTGGTTTACCTCTATCTCGACAAGCTGCGCCATCGCTTCAACAAATGGCGTGGCGTGCGCACTGACGCCGCTCTGGAAACTCCGCTATGACTGACCGTTCGCTTCTCCAATTGGCCACCGTTCGCGGCTCGCGCCTGTTGAGCCTGTCACTGTGCGTGGCGCTGCTCAGCGCTTGCGCAGTCGGCCCGGACTACCAGCGCCCGCAAACTGCCGAAATCGCTCAGTTCAAGGAAGCCGAAGGCTGGCGTCAGGCCAACCCAAGCGACTCGCTGGCCCGTGGCGCCTGGTGGGAGTTGTACGGCGACCAACAGCTCAACGCCTTGATCGAAAAACTCAACAGCTCCAACCAGACCGTCGCCCAGTCTGAAGCGCAGTTTCGTCAGGCGCAGGCTTTGGTGCGCAGCGCGCGTGGGGCGTTTTACCCCAGCGTCGACCTGAGTCTGGGCAAGACCCGCTCGAGTCAGGGCACCGGTAGCAGCAGTTCGAGCCTGAGCAGTTCCTCAAGCGGCATCCGCGACACCTACAACGCGCAACTGGGCGTCAGTTGGGAAGCCGATGTCTGGGGCAAACTGCGCCGTGGCCTGGAGGCCGACGAGGCCAACGCCCAGGCGAGCTTTGCCGATCTGGCAGCGATGCGTCTGAGTCAGCAATCGGAGCTGGTGCAGAACTACCTGCAACTGCGCGTCATCGATCAGCAGAAGCGTCTGCTCGAGGCCACGGTTTCCGCTTATGAGCGTTCGCTGAAAATGACCCAGAACCAGTACCGCGCCGGGGTTTCCGGGCGTGATGCGGTGGCGCAGGCGCAAACCCAGTTGAAAAGCACCCAGGCCGATCTGGTCGACCTGATCTGGCAGCGTGCACAGTTTGAAAACGCCATCGCCGTACTGACCGGCGAAGCGCCGGCCAACTTCAGCATTGCCGAAAGCCAGAGCATCCCGAATCTGCCGCAGGTACCGCTGAGCTTGCCTTCACAATTGCTGGAACGCCGTCCTGACATCGCTTCGGCCGAACGCTCGGTGATTGCCGCCAATGCCAACATCGGCGTGGCGAAAGCCGCGTATTACCCGGACCTGACCCTGAGCCTGAGCGGCGGCTACAGCAGCAGTACCTCGAAAAACCTGATCAGCCTGCCGAACCGTTTCTGGTCGGTCGGCCCGCAGCTTTCTCTGCCGCTGTTCGACGGCGGCATTCGTTCGGCCGAGGTCGACCGCAGCGAAGCCGCCTACGACGAAACCGTCGCCCGCTACCGCCAGACCGTGCTCGACGGCTTCCGCGAAGTGGAAAACTACCTGGTCCAGCTCAAGGTGTATGAAGACGAAGCAGCAGTGCGCCAGGAAGCGCTGGATGCTGCCCGCGATTCCCTGCGCCTGACGGAAAACCAGTACAAGGCCGGGCTGATTGCTTATATCGACGTGGTAGTGGTGCAGGCCACGGCGCTGAGTAACGAACGCAGTGTGCTGAATATTCTGCAGAGCCGACTGATCGCCAGCGTACAACTGATCGCCGCACTGGGCGGCGGCTGGGACGGCCAACTGGACGTCAGCGACAACACCCGATGATCATTCCCACGCTCTGCGTGGGAATGCCTCACCGGACGCTCCGCGTTCAGCTTTGAAAGGGACGCGGAGCGTCCCCGGCTGCATTCCCACGCAGAGCGTGGGAACGATCTTCATCAGCCAGTCCAGCTTAGGTTAAAGCCCACCGCAGAGCCTTGTAGGACGATCGAACAAGCGTTTCATCGGCTTGATGGCAATTTGGTTACTTTGTCAGTGCGTTCTTCCGCGCAATCAGTACAATCGCCGCATTTGCCCGACCGAGAATGGAAGCAGTACGGTTTCGGCTTGTCACGAGAACGTTCATGCTCATCGGCAGCTATTCCTTCACTTTGGTTTTCATCTCGTTGTGCGTGGCCATTCTGGCTTCCTACACGGCGCTCGACCTGACTGGGCGCATCGCCACGGCGAAAGGCCGGGCCGTGCATTTCTGGACGGCGGGCGGAGCGTTGGCGATGGGCGTTGGCGTCTGGTCGATGCATTTCATCGGCATGCTCGCCTTCAAATTGCCGATCGACCTGGGCTATGACTTCACCCTGACTGCGCTGTCGCTGCTGATCGCGGTGCTGTCCTGCGGTTTTGCGTTGTGGCTGGTCAGCCAACCGAAACTGCCACTGGCGCAACTGGCCTTCGGTGCGTTGATCATGGGAGCGGGCATCAGCGCCATGCACTACACCGGCATGGCCGCGCTGCGCATGACCCCGGGCATCGATTACGACCCGACATTGTTCAGCGCCTCCCTGCTGATTGCCGTCGGCGCCTCGGCAGCGGCATTGTGGATTGCCTTTCGTCTGCGCCAGCATTCGCCCTATGTGCGGCTGATTCGTGCCGGTGCGGCGGTGATCATGGGGGTGGCGATTGTCGGCATGCACTACACCGGCATGGCTGCTGCGCAATTTCCTGACGGCAGTTTCTGCGGCGCGACACTCAATGGCTTGAAGGGCAATGGCCTCGACAGTCTGGTCGTGGTCACCACGCTGGCGGTGCTGTCGATTGCCCTGTTGACCTCGATTCTCGATGCCCGCCTCGAAGCGCGCACCGCTGATCTGGCGCACTCGCTGACGGTGGCCAATCGCGAACTCACCCAATTGGCCTTGCACGATCCGCTGACCAGCCTGCCCAATCGCATGTTGCTCGACGACCGCATCAATCAGGCAATCAGAAAAGTTGAAGAGCAGGGCGGCTGCTTCGCCTTGATGTTCATCGACCTCGACGGCTTCAAACCGGTCAACGACGCATTCGGCCATCACATGGGTGACCAATTGCTGCGCGAGGTCGGCGCGCGTCTGCGTGAAGACCTGCGCAGCCAGGACACGTTGGCGCGGATCGGTGGCGACGAATTCGTTTTGCTGGTGCGCTTGAGCGAGCCCAATGACGCCTTGAGCCTGGCTGCGCGTCAGGTCGGCCTGATCGGTCGCACGTTCCGCGTCGCCGAGCATGATCTGCAGATTTCCGCCAGCGTCGGCATTGCCCTGTATCCGGGCAACGGCGCCAACGCCCAGGAACTGCTGATGAACGCCGACGCCGCGATGTACCACGCCAAGGGCGGCGGCAAAAACGGCTACAGCTTCTTCGATGCGTCGATGAACACCAACGCGCGCAAACAACTGCAACTGTTGCAGGACCTGCGCGCGGCCATCGAGCACAACCAGTTCTGCCTGCATTACCAACCCAAATTCGACGCCGCCAACGGTCGCCCCGTCGGTGCCGAAGCGCTGCTGCGTTGGAAGCATCCGCTGCATGGCATGCTGATGCCGGATAAATTCATCGATCTGGCGGAGAAAACCGGGCTGATCATTCCGATGGGCGAATGGGTGCTTAATGAAGCCTGCCGGCAGATGCGCGAATGGTACGTGCTCGGTTACACCGACTGGCGTATCGCCGTGAACCTCTCGGCCTTGCAGTTCTGCCATGCCGGGCTGGTGCAAAGCGTGGCCAAGGCGCTGGCGACCCACCACTTGCCGGCCAACAGCCTGACCCTGGAAATCACCGAAACCACGGCCATGAGCGACGCTGACGCGAGCATGACCGTCCTGCAAGAGCTGTCGGACATGGGCGTCGACCTGTCGATCGACGACTTCGGCACCGGTTATTCCAGCCTGATGTACCTCAAGCGCCTGCCGGCCAATGAATTGAAGATCGACCGCGGTTTCGTCCGTGATCTGGAGCACGACAGCGATGATGCGGCGATCGTCTCGGCGATTGTTGCGCTGGGGCAGGCCTTGGATCTGCGGATTGTCGCCGAGGGTGTCGAGACCGGCGCGCAACAGGATTTCCTCACCAAACTGGGCTGTGATTCGCTGCAGGGCTATCTGCTTGGCCACCCGATGCCGGCGGAGCGCTTCATGCAGGACATCGTGCGCGGGCAACGGCTGGCGGTGGTCTGAGAGACCCTGTGGGAGCGAGCTTGCTCGCGAAGGCGCCCGAATAGGCGCCACATGCAAAACCCGCCAATCGCAGTTATTCTTCCCCCGACTGTTACGTGTGCACGTGGGGGAAGGCCAGCATGGATAAAGTCATTGTCATCACCGGTGGCGGGCGCGGAATCGGCGCGGCTACGGCATTGCTGGCAGCCGAACAGGGCTACCGGATCTGCATCAACTATCAGTCGGATGAACAGGCCGCACACAACGTACTAGAGCAGGTTCGCGCCTTGGGCGCCCAGGCCATCGCGGTCCGCGCCGATGTCAGCATCGAAGACGAAGTGATCGCGATGTTTCAGCGCGTCGACGCCGAACTGGGCCGGGTTACCGCGCTGGTCAACAACGCGGGCACCGTCGGGCAGAAGTCGCGGGTCGATGAAATGTCCGAATTCCGCATCCTCAAAATCATGAAAACCAACGTGCTGGCGCCGATCCTCTGCGCCAAGCACGCGATCCTGCGCATGTCGCCCAAACACGGCGGGCAGGGCGGCAGCATCGTCAACGTCTCCTCGGTCGCGGCACGCCTCGGTTCGCCAAACGAGTACGTTGATTACGCCGCATCCAAAGGCGCGCTCGACACCTTCACCATCGGTCTGTCGAAAGAAGTGGCGGGTGAGGGCATTCGCGTCAATGCCGTGCGTCCGGGCTACATCTACACCGACTTCCATGCCCTGAGCGGCGACCCGGATCGGGTCAGCAAGCTCGAATCGGCGATTCCCATGGCCCGGGGCGGGCGGCCGGATGAAGTGGCGGAAGCGATTGTCTGGTTGCTGTCGGACAAGGCTTCGTATGCGACCGGGACGTTTGTTGATTTGGGGGGTGGGCGTTAAGCCGGTGGATTTACGGTGTTAACGCCGGCCTCTTCGCGAGCAGGCTCGCTCCCACATTGGTTCGGGTTTTACCAAAACACC
>NZ_JAPCIK010000023.1:0-224375 GCF_025910115.1 Pseudomonas sp. RG1 | reverse complement strand
GCGAGTCCCGACAACATCTATCCCTCAGAACGACCGCACAATCCGCCCCAACGTCTCCATGGCCTTTTCCGATTCCTCGGCCCACGGGCTGCCGTAATTCAAGCGAATGCAATTTCTGAAACGCTGGGTCGGTGAGAAAATCGGCCCCGGCGCGATACTGATGCCTTGCGCCAATGCCATTTGAAACAGCTTCAGCGAATCCATCTGCTCTGGCAATTCCAGCCACAGAAAGTAGCCGCCCGCCGGCTGGCTGACGCGGGTCTGCGCCGGAAAGTAGCGGGCAATCGCCGCGAGCATCGCGCTCTGCTGTTCCTCCAGGGCATAACGCAGTTTGCGCAGATGCCGATCGTAGCCGCCGTGTTGCAGATAATCGGCAATCGCCGCTTGCGCCGGCATCGAAGCGCACAGCGAGGTCATCAGCTTCAGTCGCTCGATCTTCTGCGCGAAACGCCCGGCCGCCACCCAGCCGATGCGGTAGCCGGGGGCGAGACTTTTGGCGAACGAGCCGCAATGCATGACCAATCCTTCGGTATCAAAAGCCTTGGCCGGTTTTGGCGCCTGTTGCCCGTAATAAAGCTCGGCGTAGACGTCGTCCTCGATCAACGGCACCTGATGCTGACGCAGCAGTTCGACCAGCTCCTGTTTCTTCGCCTCGGGCACGGTCGCGCCCATCGGGTTCTGGAAACTGGTCATGCACCAGCAGGCCTTGATCGGATGGCGTTCCAGAGTTTGCGCGAGCACGCTCAGGTCGATGCCGTCACGCGGGTGCACGGGGATTTCCACGGCTTTGAGCTTCAGGCGCTCCAGCACTTGCAGGCAGGCATAAAACGCCGGGGCCTCGATGGCCACCAGATCGCCGGGCTCGGTCACTGCTTGCAGGCACAGGTTCAGCGCTTCAAGAGCGCCGTTGGTGATCAGTAGCTCTTCCATCGGCAGCATCAGCCCGCCGACCATGTAGCGCAGAGCAATCTGCCGGCGCAGTTGCGGGTTGCCCGGCGACATATCGGTGACGACCATGCGCGGATCCATCTCCCGCGCGGCGCTGGCCAGGGAGCGCGACAGGCGTTGCAGCGGGAACAGCGTCGGGCTGGGGAAGGCCGAGCCGAAGGGCACGGTGTTGGGGTCTTTGATCGAATCGAGTACCGAGAACACCAGTTCGCTGACGTCAACCTCGGTGGATTCGTTGACCTGGCTGCTGATCACCGGCTCGGAAAATGTGCTCGGTGTATGGGCGTTGACGAAGTAACCGGAGCGCGGCCGGGCGCGGATCAGGCCGCGGCGTTCGAGCAGGTAATAGGCCTGGAATACTGTCGACGGGCTGACCCCGTAAGCCTGGCTGGCATAGCGCACCGACGGTACTCGCTGGCCAGGGCCGAGGACGCCGGAGCGGATCAGTTCAGCGATGTCGTCGGCGAATTTTTCGTAGCGTTTCATGGTGGATCCGAATGGGGTCTATAAGGAATCGCGTCGCCTCCATTCGCGAGCAGGCTCGCTCCCACAACGACCGCGATTTCCTGTGGGAGCGAGCCTGCTCGCGAATGAAAGCACCGCAGTCTAAGGGCAATCAACGATTCATCGGCGCCACAAACCGGCTCTTCGCCACGCTGTATACCTGCGGCTCGTCACTGTCTTCAATCCTGAAACTCAATGTCTGCGAACTGCTCGCCGGGCGCTCGGTGGTCATTGCCACCGACACCGGTACATCGACAATCTCCCCGGGCGCCAGGCTCAATGCTGTTTTGCCCTGCAACTCAAACCCGTCGCCATCAACCAGACTCAACCGGTAATCCTGCCGTTGCTGAGTCTTGTTGATCACTTTCAGCGAATAAATATTCTCGATCTGCCCTTGAGCGTTCTCGCGGAACAACCCGCGATCCTTGGTCACGTCCAGCGACACCATCGGTCGCTCGATCAATGCCAGCGCCAACGCGCCGATCATCAACAACAACACCGCCGTGTAGCCAATCAAACGCGGACGCAGCAGGTTGGTCTTGCCGCCCTGCAATTCGCGCTCGGAACTGTAGCGGATCAGGCCGCGCGGGTAATGCATTTTGTCCATGATCGAATCGCAGGCGTCGATGCATGCTGCGCAGCCGATGCATTCCATTTGCAAGCCATCGCGGATGTCGATGCCGGTCGGGCAGACCTGCACGCACAACTGGCAGTCGATGCAATCACCCAGGCCGGCTTCGACCGGGCGCACGTCACGCTTGCGCGGGCCGCGGTTTTCGCCGCGGGCGGCGTCGTAGGCAATGGTCAGCGTGTCCTTGTCGAACATCACACTCTGGAACCGCGCATACGGGCACATGTGCATGCACACCGCCTCACGCAACCAACCGGCGTTGATGTAGGTGGCGGCGGCGAAAAACAGCACCCAGAACAGGCTGACGCCACCGATCTGCAGGGTCAGCAGTTCTTCGGCCAGCGGCCGGATCGGGGTGAAATAGCCGACGAAGGTCAGGCCGGTGATCACGCTGATTGCCAGCCACAGCGTGTGCTTGGCGGCACGCCGCGCCAGTTTGTTCAGGCTCCACGGCGCCGCTTGCAGTTTGATGCGCTGGTTGCGCTCGCCTTCGGTGATCTTCTCGCACCACATGAAGATCCACGTCCACGAACTCTGCGGGCAGGTGTAACCGCACCAGACGCGACCGGCAAACACGGTGATGGCGAAGAGTCCGAACGCAGCAATGATCAATAGCGCCGAAAGCAGAATGAAATCTTGCGGCCAGAAGGTCGCGCCAAAGATGTGGAATTTGCTTTCCGCCAGATCCCACAGCACCGCTTGCCGACCGCCCCAGTTCAGCCACACGGTGCCGAAGAACAGCACAAACAGAAGTCCGGCACCGCTCATACGCAGGTTGCGGAACAGGCCGGTGAAACTGCGGGTATGGATCTGCTTATCAGTTGATCCGCCAGTCGCCTTCAGTGGGCGCGCGGGTACGCTTTTTATCGTCGGCGATTCTTCTACGGTTCGGACGGGGATTTGCTCGCTCATGTTCGTTCGCTCATCAGCCTCCATCAGGCCGATGCACTATGAGCGCCGATCTGTTTGCAGAACAGACTCAGGTTTGGCAATAAAAAGCGGATCAGATGAGGTTTGGCGCAGTGCCTGCGACAACTTGAAGCAACCTGCCAGGCGCGGCGCAAACGCCTATTGCAGGCGTCTGCGTCGGGTGTTGATCGAGATCAATCAAACCACCGAATCACTGTCATCGGCCTTCAGATGTTTGCGCCCGTCCTTGGCCCCGGCGACGGTCAAGGCATCGGCTTCTGCTTCGGTGATGTAGGTGCGTTTGCCTTCGATTTCCACGAACGACATGGCTTTGTCGCTATCGGTCAGGACTTCCAGGGTGTCGCAGATGCGAATTTCCTCACCATGCTCGACGGTAAAAAAACACACTTTCTGCTCGGGGTTGGATTCATCGATTCGAACGGGCATGGCGGCAGTCCTTGTTCCAGGGAGGTCTGCATATTAGGAAGCGCAGCGCGCCGATCGTTCTGCGCAACCGATTAATGGTCGCTGTTGTCCATCGCTTATCAAGCCAATAACAAGGGAGGCACGATGGAAGACTGGTGGGATGAAGTGTGGGCTACGATGCAAGCCGAGTTCGCCGATATCGGTGATGCCTCGCAAATGACCCGGATCACCGTACGCCTGGTGATGGCGGCGATTCTCGGCGGGATACTCGGTTTCGAGCGCGAGCATAAAGGCAAGGCAGCGGGCGTGCGCACGCACATGCTGGTGGCATTGGGTGCTGCGCTATTCGTATTGGTGCCACAGACCTCGGGCGCAGAATCCGATGCCATGAGTCGGGTCTTGCAGGGCGTGATTGCCGGGATCGGCTTTCTCGGCGCCGGCACCATTCTGAAAAATCAGCAGGGCGACGAGGCCCATGTCAAAGGCCTGACCACGGCGGCGGGTTTATGGATGACGGCAGCGATCGGCGTGGCGGCGGGGCTGGGCAAGGAAGCGACGGCATTGCTCAGTACCATTCTGGCGCTGGCGATCTTCAGCGTGATGCCGTACGTGGTGAGGGTGTTCGAAAAGGATGTCGACAAGAACGACCACCTCTGACTCCCCGCCGGCTGATGATCGTTCCCACGCTCCGCGTGGGATTGCTTCAACGGACGCTCCGCGTTCGGCTCTGGATGGGACGCAGAGCGTCCCGGGCTGCATTCCTTTGCTGCGCGTGGGAACGATCAGATCAGACGCGGAGCGTGGGAACGATCAGGGGGCAGGGGGCAGACGATCACCGGCGGCATCGTGCTCGGTGGCTCTTCTTTCGGTGGTGGCGTGGTGCCTGGCGGCTCTTGCTCGGGCACCGGTGGCGGTTCGGTCTCCGGCAGGGTGGGTTTGTCGATGTTCGGATCGGGCGTTTCCGCCGGGATCGGGATGCTCATCAGGTGACCTCCGTATGGCACATGGCGTGGGACGTGCTTAAGTGAGTTGACCCGGCCACGACAAATTCGATCCGCAGGTTTGTCTTGTTAATTTCATCTGAACTTTTCCCCGCGCCGGTTGCTCGGAACCTAAGTGAGTTCATGACAGGGCCGGCGCTTTGTCGCGAATACTGTTCCGGCACAAGAGCGTCCTTGGGGCGTTAAGGAGAGATGCTCAATGACTGCTGAAAGACCTTCAGAGCTGAGTTACAACCCGCACATGCCGCTGTCGCAGGCGTTGCTGCTGCCACGTATCGTCATCGAAAACACCATGCCGACTCTCGACGGCGGCCAGTTCGCCGCCAAATCGATTGCCGGGCGCGAAGTGGTGGTGACCAGCAAAGTGTTTGCCGACGGCCATGACAAGCTCGCCGTGCGCATCCGCTGGCGCGAGGAAGGCCAGGAAACCTGGCAGACCGAGGTCATGTCCGATCAGGGCAACAACACCTGGCAAGGCCAGTTCCGCCCCGAAGAGCAGGGCCGCTACCTGTATTGCATCGAAGCGTGGATCGACCATTTCGCCAGCTTCCAGTACGAACTGGAAAAGAAGCACAGCGCGGCGGTGCCGGTTTCTCTGGAGCTGCAGGAAGGCCGCACGATGGTGCAACAGGCCGCCGAACGCAGCGAAGGTCAGCTCAGCGAGCAGCTCGCGGCGCTGCACCATGAATTGTCGGGCCTGCTCGAAACCGAGCAGGTTGCGCTGTTTCTGCACTCGCGCAGTGCAGAGCTGATGGCTCAGGCCGATCACCGCGCCTACCTCAGCGTCAGCGCCGAATTCCCCATGGACGTCGAGCGCGAACTCGCCGAGTTCGCCAGTTGGTACGAGCTGTTTCCGCGCTCGATCACCGACGATAGCCAGCGTCACGGCACTTTCAACGACGTGCACTCGCGTCTGCCGATGATTCAGGACATGGGCTTCGACGTGCTGTATTTCACGCCGATTCACCCGATCGGCCGCGCCCACCGCAAGGGCCGCAACAATTCCCTGACTGCCGGCCCGGATGATCCCGGCAGCCCGTACGCGATCGGCAGCGAGGAGGGCGGTCACGAGGCGATACATTCGCAACTCGGCACCCGTGAAGATTTCCGCCGTTTGGTGGCCGCCGCCGCCGACCATGGCCTGGAAATCGCTCTCGACTTCGCCATCCAGTGTTCCCAGGATCATCCGTGGCTCAAAGAGCATCCGGGCTGGTTCAACTGGCGCCCGGACGGCACGATCAAATACGCCGAAAACCCGCCGAAGAAATACCAGGACATCGTCAACGTCGACTTCTATGCGCCGGACGCGATTCCGAGCCTGTGGGTCGAGTTGCGCGACATCGTCGTCGGCTGGGTCAAGGAAGGCGTGAAAATCTTCCGCGTTGACAACCCGCACACCAAACCGCTGCCGTTCTGGCAATGGCTGATCGCCGATGTGCGCACCCTGTATCCGGAAGTGATCTTCCTCGCCGAGGCTTTCACCACGCCGGCGATGATGGCGCGTCTGGGCAAGGTCGGTTACTCGCAGAGCTACACCTATTTCACCTGGCGCAATACCAAGGCTGAGCTGGCGGAATACTTCACCGAACTGAATCAGTCGCCGTGGCGCGAATGCTACCGGCCGAATTTCTTCGTCAACACCCCGGACATCAACCCGGCGTTTTTGCATGAGTCGGGGCGTCCCGGTTTCCTCATCCGCGCTGCCTTGGCAACGATGGGCTCGGGCCTGTGGGGTATGTATTCAGGCTTCGAGTTATGCGAATCGGCGCCGGTGCCAGGCAAAGAGGAATACCTGGATTCGGAGAAATACGAGATCCGTGTCCGCGACTTCACCGCGCCGGGCAACATCATTGCCGAGATCGCTCAGCTCAACCGCATCCGCCGGCAGAACCCGGCGCTGCACACGCATCTGGGTCTGAAAATCTACAACGCCTGGAACGACAACATTCTGTACTTCGGCAAGCGCAGCGCCGATGGCAGCAATTTCATTCTGGTCGCAGTCAGTCTCGATCCGCATAACGTGCAGGAAGCGAATTTCGAACTGCCGCTGTGGGAAATGGGCCTGCCGGACGATGCCACCACCCATGGCGAAGATTTGATGAACGGCCATCGCTGGGACTGGCACGGCAAATATCAGTTCATGCGCATTGACCCGGCGTATCAGCCGTTCGGGATTTGGCGGATCAGCGCCACGTAATGATCGTTCCCACGCTCTGCGTGGGAATGCATCCCGGGACGCTCCGCGTCCCAAAGCGGACGCAGAGCGTCCATGGCGGCATTCCCACGCAGAGCGTGGGAACGATCGTCGTGGGACGCCCATAAAGTATTCAACAGGAGTTCCACATGGCGAAGAAACCCAAGGCAGCCGCCTTCATCAAAGACCCGCTCTGGTACAAGGACGCGGTGATCTATCAGGTTCACGTCAAATCGTTTTTCGACTCCAACAATGACGGGATCGGCGACTTTCCCGGGCTTATCGCCAAACTCGATTACATTGCCGACCTCGGCGTCAACACCATCTGGCTGCTGCCGTTCTACCCCTCGCCACGTCGCGACGACGGCTACGACATCGCCGAATACCGTGGCGTGCACAGCGACTACGGGACCATGGCCGACGCCAAGCGCTTCATTGCCGAAGCGCACAAGCGCGGTCTGCGGGTGATTACCGAACTGGTCATCAACCACACCTCCGACCAGCACCCGTGGTTTCAGCGTGCGCGTAAAGCCAAGCCGGGTTCGGCGGCGCGGGATTTCTACGTCTGGTCCGATGACGACCAGAAATACGACGGCACGCGGATCATCTTCCTCGACACCGAGAAGTCCAACTGGACCTGGGACCCGGTCGCCGGTCAGTACTTCTGGCACCGCTTCTACTCGCACCAGCCGGATCTGAACTTCGATAACCCGCAAGTGATGAAAGCCGTGTTGTCGGTGATGCGCTACTGGCTGGACATGGGCATCGACGGCCTGCGCCTTGACGCGATTCCGTACCTGATCGAGCGCGACGGCACCAACAACGAAAACCTGCCCGAGACCCACGACGTCCTCAAGCAGATCCGTGCCGAGATCGACGCCAACTACCCCGACCGGATGCTGCTGGCCGAGGCCAATCAGTGGCCGGAAGACACTCAGCTGTATTTCGGTGACACCGATGCCGCTGGGGTCAATGGCGACGAATGCCACATGGCCTTCCACTTCCCGCTGATGCCGCGCATGTACATGGCGCTGGCGCAGGAAGATCGCTTCCCGATTACCGACATTCTCCGGCAGACCCCGGAAATTCCGGCGAATTGCCAGTGGGCGATTTTCCTGCGCAACCACGATGAGCTGACCCTGGAAATGGTCACCGACCGTGAGCGCGATTACCTGTGGAATTATTACGCGGCTGACCGTCGCGCGCGGATCAACCTCGGTATTCGCCGTCGTCTCGCACCGTTGATGGAACGCGACCGTCGCCGCATCGAACTGCTCAACAGCCTGCTGCTGTCGATGCCCGGCACGCCGACTCTGTATTACGGCGACGAAATCGGTATGGGCGACAACATCTACCTCGGCGACCGCGACGGCGTGCGTACGCCGATGCAGTGGTCGATCGACCGCAACGGCGGTTTCTCCCGCGCCGATCCGGCCAGTCTGGTACTGCCGCCGATCATGGATCCGCAGTATGGCTATCAGTCGGTCAACGTCGAAACCCAGTCCGGCGATCCGCATTCGCTGTTGAACTGGACGCGGCGCCTGCTGGCCGTGCGCAAGCAATCGAAAGCGTTCGGCCGTGGCACGTTGAAAATGCTCTCGCCGGCCAACCGACGCGTGCTGGCTTATACCCGCGAATACACCGATGCCGACGGCAAGCACGAAATCATTCTGTGCGTGGCCAACGTCTCGCGCAGTGCGCAAGCAGTGGAGCTGGATCTGTCGGCGTACGTCGGCATGGTGCCGGTGGAAATGCTCGGCGGTAACGCGTTCCCGCCGATCGGTCAGTTGAATTTCCTTCTGACCCTGGCGCCTTATGGCTTCTATTGGTTCGCACTCGCGGCGGAAAACCAGATGCCGAGCTGGCACGTCGAACCGGCGCAGAGCCTGCCGGACTTCACCACGCTGGTACTGAAAAAACGCATGGAAGAGCTGCTCGAAGCGCCGTCGCGTACGACGCTGGAGCAAAGCATTCTGCCGAGCTGGCTGCAGAACCGTCGCTGGTTCGCCGGCAAGGACGCGGCGATCGAGAAGGTCAATCTGGCTTATGGCGTGCGTTTCGGTGATGCCCAGCATCCAGTGCTGCTCAGCGAAATCGAAGTCACCAGCGGTGGCCAGACCAACCGTTATCAACTGCCGTTCGGCTTCATTGCCGAAGACCATGTCGGCCCGCCGTTGCCGCAGCAATTGGCGCTATCGCGTGTACGCCGTGTGCGTCAGGTCGGCCTGATTACCGATGCGTTCAGTCTGGAAACCTTCGTCCGCGCCGTTCTGCAAGGCATGCAGAACAACACCGTACTGGAGTCGATCGAAGGCGAAATCCGCTTCGAACAGACAGATCATCTGGAAAAACTCGGCCTCGGCGCCGAGTCGGATGTGCGCTACCTGTCGGCCGAGCAATCGAACAGCTCAGTGGTTGTCGGCAACAGCCTGGTGCTTAAGCTGATACGCAAAGTGGCTTCTGGCGTACACCCGGAACTGGAGATGAGCGCTTACCTTACCGAGGCCGGGTTTGCCAATATCTCGCCACTGCTGGGTTCGGTGATTCGCCGTGACGCGCAGGGTGAGGACAACTTGCTGATGATCGCCCAGGGCTATCTGAGCAATCAGGGCGATGCGTGGGAATGGACGCAGAACAACCTCGAACGGGCGCTGCGCGATGAACTGGCCGACGCCATGTCCGAGCAGGAGCAGCATTACAACGCGCTCGGCGAACTGAAGGACTTCGCCGGCATGCTCGGTCAGCGTCTGGGCGAGATGCATCAGGTGCTCGCTGCGCCAACCGAAAACACCGACTTTGCGCCGCAAGTGTCGTCGAGCAAGGACATGGCCGCGACGGCCAGGGATGTCACCGCCCAGGTCGAACATGCCTTGAAACTGCTCAAGCAGCATCAAGGCGAGTTGAACGCGGCGGACCAGAAACTGGTCAAGCGTCTGCTCGACGAGAAAAAAACCATTCTTGCCCATGTGCAGGATCTGGCGAAGAAAGCCACTGGCGGCTTGCGCATCCGGGTGCATGGCGACTTGCATTTGGGTCAGGTGCTGGTGATCAAGGGCGATGCCTACTTGATTGACTTCGAGGGCGAACCGGCGCGGCCGTTGAGTGAGCGTCGCGGCAAGCACAGCCCGTACAAGGATGTCAGCGGCGTACTGCGTTCGTTCGATTACGCAGCGGCGATGACCATCAATGTGCACAACGTCGACAACAGCGTCGAAGCCGAAGCGGCGCGTAAACGTGTCGCCGAGCGTTATCTGCGCGAAGCACGCGAGGCATTTGTCCAGGCATACCGCGAGGCAGCAGCTAGTCTTGAGCATGCCTGGCAGGATCCTCAGGGTGCCGACGCCGCGCTGGCATTGTTCGGCCTGGAAAAAGCCGCTTATGAAGTGGCCTATGAGGCGGAAAACCGCCCAACGTGGCTGCCGGTGCCATTGCACGGCTTGTATGGATTATTGACAGGGCTTAAACCCTTTTCCGATCTTGGTGGAGAGTAGTCATGAGTTTCTCGAACAAGGAACAGGGTGTGGTAAAGGAAGCATTGTTACCCTCGGCACGCGACATTGATGCCTTAGTACGCGCCGAACATCAGGACCCGTTTTCCATTCTCGGCCCGCACGGCGATGGCGCTGGCGGGCAGTTCATCCGCGCTTATCTGCCGGGTGCGCTGAGTGTGGCGGTGCTGG
Organism: Pseudomonas sp. RG1; assembly: GCF_025910115.1. Lineage (NCBI taxonomy): Bacteria > Pseudomonadati > Pseudomonadota > Gammaproteobacteria > Pseudomonadales > Pseudomonadaceae > Pseudomonas > Pseudomonas sp. RG1. Next base: position 214,082 of record NZ_JAPCIK010000023.1, on the reverse strand, counting down.
ACAAGGACAGCGGCGAAGAGCTTGGCCCGCTGGAGATGACCGAGACGCCGGGGCTGTTTGTCGGCCATTTCGATCAGGCGCGACCGTACCTGTTGCGCACGCGCTGGGCCGGTGGCGAGCAGGTCGCCGAAGATCCGTACAGCTTTGGCCAGCTGCTGGGCGAAATGGATTTGTATCTGTTTGCCGAAGGCAATCACCGTGACCTCAGCGCTTGCCTCGGTGCACAGCTGAAAACCGTCGATGGCGTTGACGGTGTGCGCTTTGCCGTGTGGGCGCCGAATGCCCGCCGTGTCTCGGTGGTTGGCGATTTCAACGTCTGGGACGGTCGTCGTCACCCGATGCGCCTGCGCCATCCTTCGGGCGTGTGGGAGTTGTTCATCCCTCGCCTGCAAGCGGGGGAGTTGTACAAGTACGAAATCCTCGGCGCCCACGGCATTCTGCCGCTCAAGGCCGACCCGATGGCGCTGGCTACCAGCCTGCCGCCGGATACCGCCTCGAAAGTCGCCTCGCCGTTGCAAATCGACTGGCAGGATCACGAGTGGATGAATTCCCGTCAGGATCGCCAGCAGCGCTCCAAACCTTTGTCGATCTACGAGTTGCACGCCGGCTCCTGGCAGTGCGAGCTGGATGATCTCGGCGAAGTCGCGCGCCAGTACACCTGGCCGGAACTGGCCGAGCGGCTGATTCCTTATGTGAAAGAGCTGGGATTCACCCACATCGAATTGATGCCGATCATGGAGCACCCGTTCGGTGGTTCCTGGGGTTACCAGTTGCTTTCGCAGTTCGCGCCGAGCGCACGTTACGGCACACCGGATCAGTTCGCCGCGTTCGTCAACGCCTGTCACCAGGCCGACATCGGTGTGATTCTCGATTGGGTGCCGGCGCATTTCCCCACCGATACCCACGGTCTGGCGCAGTTCGACGGCACCGCGCTGTACGAATACGGCAATCCGCTGGAAGGCTTCCATCAGGATTGGGACACCCTTATCTACAACCTCGGTCGCACGGAAGTGCACGGTTACATGCTGGCGTCGGCGCTGCACTGGCTGAAACACTTCCACATCGACGGCCTGCGTGTCGATGCGGTGGCCTCGATGCTGTATCGCGACTATTCACGTAAAGCGGGCGAGTGGGTACCGAATCGTCACGGTGGTCGCGAGAACCTGGAGGCCATCGACTTCCTGCGTCATTTGAACGACGTGGTTGAACTGGAAGCGCCGGGTGCGCTGGTGATTGCCGAAGAGTCCACCGCATGGCCGGGCGTCAGCCAGAGCACCCAGCAGGGCGGCCTGGGCTTTTCCTACAAATGGAACATGGGCTGGATGCACGATTCGCTGCACTACATCCAGCAGGACCCGGTGTACCGCGCCCATCACCACAACGAGTTGAGCTTTGGTCTGGTCTATGCCTGGTCGGAACGCTTCATCCTGCCGATTTCCCACGACGAAGTGGTGCACGGCAAGCACTCGCTGATCGACAAGATGCCCGGCGACCGCTGGCAGAAGTTCGCCAACCTGCGCGCCTATCTGAGCTTCATGTGGACGCATCCGGGCAAGAAGCTGTTGTTCATGGGCTGCGAGTTTGGCCAGTGGCGCGAGTGGAACCACGATCAGCAACTGGACTGGTACCTGCTGCAGTACTCCGAGCACAAAGGTGTGCAGAAACTGGTGGGCGATCTCAACCGGCTGTATCGCGAAGAGCCGGCGCTGCACGATCAGGACGACGCGCCGCAAGGCTTCCAGTGGTTGATTGGCGATGATGCGATCAACAGCGTTTACGCATGGCTACGCTGGAGCAAGGACGGCTCGCCGGTTTTGGTCGTCGCCAATTTCACGCCGGTACCGCGCCAGTCGTATCGGGTCGGCGTGCCGTTTGCGGGACGCTGGACCGAGCTGTTCAACAGTGACGCCGACATTTATGCCGGCTCCAACTATGGCAATGGCGGCGGAGCGTTGACCGATGAAGTACCGAGTCATGGTCAATCGTTGTCGCTGGAGCTGAATCTTCCGCCTTTGGCGGTGTTGATTCTCAAGCCGCAGGGCTAGCACCTGTGGGAGCGAGCCTGCTCGCGAAGGCGCCATGTCAGTCAACAATGATGTTGAAGGTGGCACCGCTTCGCGAGCAGGCTCGCTCCCACAAGGTTTTTCATCGTTCAGCAGATCACCAGCGCATCCGCACGCCGAGGCTGCCGATGATGCCGTTCAGGTCATTGTCATCCACATCGCTGCTGTAATCGGCGCTCATGTACAGGCTTACCGCCGGTGTGACCCGCGCCACCAGGCCCAAACCCAACTCCACTGTTGAAGACTTGCGGCTGCTGCTGATCTTGTCGACCTGATCGAGCGTCACCGTGCTGCCGGTGTAAACGGTGTGCCAAAGGTTGGTGCGCACGTAGGGTTCGACAGGCAACCCGTTCAAGTCATAACTGCCTTTCAACCGCGCACCGACGCGGCCACTCCACGCGGTCAGGTCGGTGGAAGAGGCATTGCCCGAGCCGGCGTACGGAGCGTCGAGACTGATGCGCTGGTTGATCAGTTGTGCCTGCGGCTCGACCACCCAGTTTTCACTCAAGCCGATCGGGTAACCGCCTTCGACGGAAAAGGTCATTGCGTTGCCTTCGGTGGCTTGCCGATTACCTTGCGCAGTGCGACTGAAGCCGCTGACCCGACCGCCGCTGGCCGACAGGTCGACGTGCCAGCCTTGCGCACCCACCAGACTGTAATAGGCGCCGAGGCTCTGGCCTTGCAGGTTAAGGCTGTCAGTGTTGCGGTCGGCGAGGGCACGTCGGGTCAGCGCACCATCGGCATTCAGCTGGACCTGATTGTCGCCACCTATGAGACCAAGGGTCTGAGTAGTCCCGTTAGCGCTTTTCAACGTGACCACGGCCGGTCCTTTGAACTCGCCAGCGGCCATCGCATAACCGGATGAAAGTGCGTCGGTCTGTGCTTGCCGAGCGCTTTTGCCGTACAGCTCGTCCCAGGCAGATGGGGCAAGATCCTCAGTGATCAGGCGCGAACTCTGCTGACTCAATGGCAGCGGTCCGGGTGTTATCACGGTTACTGGCAAGGTCAGCATCGGTACGTCGGCGTGATACCACGCGGGCTCATCCGCCGCAGATCCCGCATGCGCCTCCATGGACGAGCACAGCAGCAGTGAACCTGACACTGTGCAAAGAGTGATTTTCAGTTCGTGTGGGGTCAGTGAAGTTTTCATGGAGGTCTACCTTGCAAGCGCATGCGTCATCTCGTGTTTGGCGTCTCTCCTACCCCGAACGAGGGGCGACCGAATAGAGCGGGGCGAACCGCGGCTGCTCGATTTCGCGAGTGCCGGAAGGTCAGCCCCAGTAGTGATTCCGGGGGTAGTAAGGTAGAGATAAGAAGAGCGACGCCTGCGCGTCAAGAAAATGCACGATGAATGGTGCACTTAAATCGGCCTTCGCAAGCGTTTGTTTTTCTGCACATAACTAAGTGTTTGTTTGCATGGAAAAACGCTTGCGAGGCAGGCGGCTGACGGTTTTTTGCCGCCGACGAAAGGTCTTTCCTAGCGTCAGTTGCCGGGAAGGCCTGTCATTTAATTGCTGTCAAAAATGCCCTTACAGATGCACTTCGACCGCCAGCGGGAGGTGATCGGAAAGATGCGTCCACGGCTTGTTGCCAAGAATGCGTGGGTCGTGGCTGCTGGCATTGCGCAAGTAGATCCGGTCAAGCCTCAGCAAGGGAAACCGCGCGGGATAGGTTTTCGCCGGGCGGCCATGATGGCGCTCAAAGGCTTCGTGCAGATAATCGCGACGGGCGAGGGCGGCGTTGCCTTGCAACTGCCAGTCATTGAAATCGCCGGCGATGATCACCGGCGCATCGTCGGGTAGAGATTCAAGCAGCTGACAGAGCAGTTGCAACTGCAATTGTCGATGGCTTTCCAGCAGACTCAAATGCACACAGATTGCATGCACCTCGGCATGGCCAGGCACATCAAGAATGCAGTGCAACAGCCCGCGCCGTTCAGGCCCGGTGATCGACACGTCGAGGTTGCGATATTCGCGGATCGGGTATTTCGACAGCAGCGCGTTGCCGTGGTGGCCGTCGGGGTAAACGGCGTTGCGCCCGTAGGCAAAATCGCTCCACATACTGTCGGCGAGGAATTCGTACTGCGACGTCTGCGGCCAGTCGTTGTAACGGCTGGAATGGCGTTCGTGTTCACCCACCACTTCCTGCAGAAACACCAGATCGGCCGAGGTACTGCGCATCGCTTCGCGCAGCTCCGGCAGAACGAACCGCCTATTCAGCGCGGTGAAGCCCTTGTGGGTGTTGACCGTGAGTACCCGCAGGCGATGAATGACTGGCGCGTCGACCGCTTGACGCTTGGGATCGCTGGACACGTTCACTCCTCTGAATTGGGCCATGCCTGTTAATGCGACTGGTTTGAGGGGGTGGCAGTTCCTTCCGATGATTCACTGCTGGGCCAATGTGGGAGCGAGCCTGCTCGCGAAGACTTCATCACGTTCAATACATCTGACACATGACCCACCGCTTTCGCGAGCAGGCTCGCTCCCACAGGTATGTTGAGCTTCCGCCGTTCAGAAGAAGACGATTTCATACGGCAAGCGCATCCGCTCCAGCAGCACTGGCGGCAGCAGCGGGGCGATGCCGATGGCCGGTTCGCCCTTGAGCTGGCTGGCGTAAGCGTGGGTGGCGTGGCTCTTGCGCGCGACTGTCCAGGTGTCGAGACGCAGCTTGCGCGCGCGTTCCCAGGGAATCATTTGCTGCTCGCGCTCCGGCCAGTGCCAGGCCCACACCGGCACATCGTGGTAGGTCGCCCCGGCCTTTTGCGCCGCGTCGAAACTGGCCCGGCCAACCACTTCATGATCCGGCGGGCCATCCTTGCGCCAGGTACTGAACACTACGTCGCCCGGTCGCAGGTAACGGCCGATGAACTCGGTGAGCTGGCTTTGCTGATCACTCAGTGCATTGTCAGTAAAGCCGCCGCGCACCCACTTCAGGCTGTGCATGGGCAGGCCGAGGCGGCGCAGGGCTTCGACGCTTTCCTGCGGACGGAATACGCTCAGGCGCTGTTCCGACCACTGGCGCGAGCCAGGGTGGCTGGCGCTACCGTCGGTAATTGAAAGCAATTGCAGAGGATGGCCAAGGCTGGAGAGCAATTGCAGCAGACCGCCGCAAGTGACCACCTCGTCGCCCGGATGCGGTGCGATGACCACGGCGCGGGCGCCGGCGGGTACCAGACTGTGGGTGTTGATGACGGGAATATTGTCGAGTTGCGGCGCGCTGTTCCAGATCTGTGCCGGCAGGCCGTGTTCGTTGAGCAATGACGATTTCATGAGTGCGACGTCCTTGTGGTATCTCGCCCTCAGTCGTGAGCAGCCAACGCTGATCGCGGCCCGTGAAGGCAAATGAATAGCAACGGTGCAGTGCTCCAACCCTTGGATTACTGCGAGGCAGAGTATTGCTCAAGACAGCCGATTCGTCGCGTCACAGATCAATCTGATCCGTAATTTTTTATTCCAGCTGTGCCAGATTGCGCAGAAAGTCACCGAACCCGCCCTTGGCCCGACTGTCGAGACGGGCGCTGGTGTGCACCTGCGGTCGGTGACTCCAGGCGATATTGGCGCCGCTGCGCTCCAGCGCACGCACCAGTTGCACATCCTCGTCACAGGTCAGCGGCTTGAAACCGCCGGCCAAGCGATAAGCCTCGGCGCTGACACCGAGGTTGGCGCCGTGAATGTGTCGATGGCCATCGCGGGCCTGATAATGGCGGTGATAGCGAATCTGCGCCGCCTCATCAATCGATTCGTGCCAGTGCTCGACAGTGACCGTGCCGCACACAGCATCAGCCTCCAGCCCCAGTTGCGCCGCCAGCCAGTCATCGGCGACGCGGCTGTCGGCGTCGGTGCAGGCGATCCAGCGGGCACCGCGCTCGAGCAACAGGCGCGCACCGGTGGCGCGGGCTTCGCCAACGTTGCGCGCATCGATCTGCAAGCTGAGCACTGGATAAGCGCTGACGATCTGCGCCGAGCCATCGCTGCAACTGTCGAGCACCACCAGGATTTCCACCGGCTCGCCGCCCAGTTGTGCATGCTGGCTGGCGCGCAACGCTGCACGCAGGCATTCATCAAGCAGCGCCTCTTCGTTGTGCGCCGGAATCACGATACCGATCAACGCAAGCCCTCCAGGGCCGCCACCGAGCGTGGCTCGCGGCTCCACAGTTCAAGAATGAAATCCGCTTCCTGATGCAGCACCAGACGCGGCAAAGCCAATTGATCGTGGATCTGATCGTGGACCTGCCGTGCATTCAGCGGGCAGCCCTCGATCGGCGGGCGCCAGTGGCAGGCCAGCAATTGTCCGTCGGCGGTCAGTGACTCACTGATCCGGCGAATCATTTCTGTCAGATCTTTTTCGTCGAGGTAGTAGCCGATTTCGCTGAATACAATCAGGTCGAATCTTTCCTCCGGCCATTCAGCCGGAAGGCGGCCCTGACGGACTTCGGCATGCTCGAAAATGCTTAAGCGAGTGCGCGCCAGCTTCACCGCCGCGCTCGCCGTGTCGCAGCACAACAGGCGGTCGCAGCGCGGAGCCAGCTCTGCACTCAGTTCGCCGTTGGCGCAACCCGGTTCGAACACCGACCTGTAGCGCGGACGGGGCAGGGCGGCGAGGGTGATCGCGCGTTTGCGCTGCTCGTACCAGCGCTGGCGGAACGCCCATGGGTCGTCATTGCCCGCGAACAGGCCATCGAAATAGCGGTCATCGACGCTCACAGGAACACCACTTCAAAAGGTTGCAGCAAACGATCGAGCACATAGGGCGCGAGCACCGGCCCGAGGCCGACGTCGCGGTCGCCTTCCAACTGGCTGGCGAACGCGTGCGCGGCGTGGCGTTTACGTGCGATGTGCGTCGGTGAAAGGAGAATCTTGCGCGCCCGCTCCCATGGCACCGAAGCGTCTTCCGGGGTTGCCCAGTGCCAGGTCCAGACCGGAAGTTCATGGCAGGTCGCACCAACGCGTCGCGCCGCTTCGACACTGGCGCGGCCGACGGCCTCGTGATCGCTGTGACCGTCCTGGCGCCAGGTCGTGAAAACCACGTCACTGGCATGCAGATAACCGGCGATGAATTCGCTCAACTCGGTTTCCTGCGCCGCCACTTGGGTGTCGGTAAAACCGCCGCGCAGCCATTTCAGGCTATGCATCGGCAGACCGAGGCGCCGCAACGCTTCGGCAGACTCCTGCGGACGCACCACGCTCAAACGCTCGACTGTCCAGCGCTGCGAGCCGGGGTGACTGGCGCTGCCATCGGTGACCGAAATCAACTGCAACGGCCGTCCGGCTGCCGCCAGCAACTGCATGAGGCCGCCGCAACCGAGCACTTCGTCATCCGGGTGCGGTGCGACAATCACTGCACGCGAGCCCAGCGGTACCAAGTCAAGAATGTCGATGCTCGGCATCTCGGCCAGACGCCGCGAAGCCTGCCATTGCTGCAATGAAGTGCCCTGGCCAACGATCGGGTTGTCCTTCATAACGCCCAGACCTCGCAGGACTGACCAGCAATCTGCTGGCCCAGTGCAGCAAGGTCGCGTTCAGCGTGACTCTGGCGCAGAAACACCGGCAGGTCGGCACTCAACCGGGCGAAATGCCGATCCTGACAAAACGGCCCCGCACCCAACGCACGACCGACTTCACGCATCACCTGTTCAGCAGACTGTTCAACCACGGCGCGGGCGCGGCGGGCGAGCAATTCAGCGTCGGCCTCGGGCTGCGCATCGATTTGCAGCGCGCTGAAGCGCAACACATCGGCTGCCGCTTGCAGTGCTGTGTCAGTCGCACCGAGATGGGCGAGGGCGTGCGGTTCATCGCGTTGCGCGCAATGCTGACGCAGCCCTTCGGCAATCCGCCGTGAAGCGCCGTACCAGCAAGCCGCGATACCGATCCCGCCCTGCCAGAACCCCGGCCGTTGCAGGTAATCACCGGGGTTGCCGATGGCCTGCGCTTCGGCGTTGTCGAACAGCACTTCGACGCTGCCGGTCGCCGCCATGCCCACCGCTTGCCAGCCTTGATCGGTGATGGTCACGCCAGGTTGATCGAGCGCGACTGCAACCAATTGCTGCTGACCGTCCGCGTCCCATGCAGTGAGCAAGGCGTGGCTGAGCACCGCAGCGCCAGAGCACCAGGCCTTGCGCCCGTTCAGCGTCACCATATGCCCGACCGGCGTGACTTTCACCCGTGCCTGCGGCGGTTCGGCAGCCCACATGCCCCACGTGCTGCCCGGGGTTGGCGTACCGCCCAATTGCTCGATGATCGCCAGCGCGTCGGTGTGTCCCTCATAGAGTTTGCACAGGCCTAAATCGTGTCCACCGACTTCCGATAGACGCTGAAAGCGCTCCAGCGTGTGACCGCTGCCGGGCAACGGCAAGCGGTCGAGGCCGGCCTCGACCATTGCCCGCAGGCAACGGCCAAGGGCATTGGTGTCGGCGTAATCTGGCGGACGGCGGGCCAGATAATGTTGAAAGTCCATATCAATCTTCTTCGTCACGTTGCAGTTCAAACAACAGCAACGAACGCCCCGTCACCGAATATTCATGGCCGAAGTCGAAGCGTTCCTGGCCACGAATTGACGGCTGATTGGTGTCGATCATGCAGGTCCAGAAGCCGCCGTCCGGCACTTCCGGCAGGGTGAAGTTGACGATGTCGTGGTGTGCGTTGACCACCAGCAACAGGGTCGCGTCGGCACCTTTGCGGCGGATGCCGGTTTCCTGCGCGCGTCCGTCGAGCAGCATGCCGAGGCAGCGGTTGTGCGCATCGTGCCAGTGCTCGGTGGTCATCTCGGTAGCGTCCGGTGCCAGCCAGGTCACGTCCTTGACGCCGATGTCTTCGTTGTACTCGCCGACCAGGAAGCGTCCGCGACGCAGGATCGGATAAGTCAGGCGCAGCTTGATCAGGCGTTTGACGAACTTGAGCAGGGCCTTGCCGTCCTCGCTCAGGTCCCAGTTGACCCAGCCGATTTCGCTGTCCTGGCAATAGGCGTTGTTGTTGCCGTCCTGGGTGCGGGCGAATTCGTCACCGGCAACGATCATCGGTGTGCCCTGGGCCAGCAGCAGCGTGGCGAAGAAGTTGCGCATCTGCCGATGGCGCAAAGCGTTGATTTCCGGATCGTCGGTCGGGCCTTCGACGCCGTGGTTCCACGACAGGTTGTTGTTACTGCCGTCCTGGTTGTTCTCGTCGTTGGCTTCGTTGTGCTTGTCGTTGTACGACACCAGATCGTTGAGAGTGAAACCGTCGTGGGCGGTGATGAAGTTCACCGACGAATACGGCCGGCGCCCGCGCTGGTTGAACATCTCGCCGGAAGCGGTCATACGGCTGGCGAAATCGGCAAGCTGAGCGTCGTCGCCTTTCCAGAACGCGCGCACGGTGTCGCGGAACTTGTCGTTCCACTCAACCCAGCCCGGTGGAAAGTTGCCGACCTGATAACCGCCGGGGCCGCAGTCCCAGGGTTCGGCGATCATTTTCACCTGACGCAGCACCGGATCCTGACGGCAGGCGACGAGGAAGCTGTGGCGCTCGTCGAAACCATCGTGGTAACGGCCAAGAATGGTTGCCAGGTCGAAGCGGAAGCCATCGACGTGCATCTCACTGGCCCAGTAGCGCAGAGAGTCAGTGACCATTTGCAGCACGCACGGGTGGCTCAGGTCCAGCGTGTTACCGGTGCCGGAATCGTTGATGTAGTAGCGCTTGTCGTCGGGCATCAAGCGGTAGTAGGAGGCGTTGTCGATACCGCGCATCGACAGGGTCGGACCTTGCTCGTTGCCTTCGGCGGTGTGGTTGTAGACCACGTCGAGAATCACTTCGAGGTTGGCATCGTGCAGATGCGCGACCATTTCCTTGAATTCGGCAATCTTGCCACTGGCCAGGTAACGCGGGTCCGGGGCGAAGAACGCGATGCTGTTGTAGCCCCAGTAGTTGGTCATGCCCTTTTGCAGCAGATGCTGATCGTTGACGAAAGCATGGATCGGCAGCAGTTCGACAGAAGACACGCCGAGCTTGCGAATGTGCTCGAGCACGTCGTCGACCATCAGGCCGCCGAAAGTGCCACGCAGGTTTTCCGGCACCGACGGGTGACGCATGCTGATGCCGCGCACGTGGGTTTCATAAATGATGGTCTTGTCCCACGGCACGCTGACGCGATGGTCGTTGCCCCAGGTGTGCGCCGGGTCGATGACCTTGCACTTGGGCACGAATGGCGCGCTGTCGCGCTCGTCGAAACTGAGGTCGGCGTCGGGGTGGCCGATGGTGTAGCCAAACAGCGCCTCCGACCATTTCAGCTCGCCGACCAACTGCTTGGCGTACGGGTCGATCAGCAGTTTATTGTGGTTGAAGCGGTGACCATTGGCCGGGTCATAAGGACCATAAACGCGGTAGCCGTAGATCAAGCCAGGATGCGCATCGGGCAGGTAGCCGTGGTAAATCTCATCGGTGTATTCCGGCAGCTCGATGCGTTCGAGCTCGACCTCGCCGGCATCGTCGAAAATGCACAGCTCGACCTTGGTGGCGTTGGCGGAAAACAGAGCAAAGTTCACCCCCAGACCATCCCAGGTCGCACCGAGCGGGAAGGGCAGGCCTTCACGGATTCTCGACGGCTCGGCGTGCGCAGCGGGTTCGGCTTTCTTTGGACGGGTCATGATTGCTCCTGCAAAAAAACGGGACAGTTCGGGCAATGAGATTTCCTTGTGGGAGCGAGCTTGCTCGCGAAAGCGTCGGTACATTCGACATTTTCACCAACTGGCCTAGCGCTTTCGCGAGCAGGCTCGCTCCCACAGGGTTGTGTGTTTTTCCCAATAAGGGACTTTCTTCAGGGCGCAAGAACCCCTTGTGGCGAGCATGCTCGCCACACAGTCATTCAGTTCAAAAATGGATCGGGTCAGTTCGCCGGAGGCTTCTTCGCTGCTCGCGGCTTTTTCTCGGCAGCCTTTTCGCCCGGCGGGACTACTTTGGGCGTGGCCGCCGCCTTGGCTTTCGCTGCCGGTTTGGCTTTGGCGGTTGCCGGAGTCTTGCCGTCGGTGCTTTTCGCTGCTGCGGCTGTAGTCTTGCCAGCCACTTTGCTGCCCGCCGCTTTCGGTGGCTTCTTGGGTGCCAGCGCTTCGGCTTCGGCCAGCTTGCGCGCCATTTCCCAATGACGTTCTTCGTGGCCTTCAGGTTTCCCTTCCGACTCCCAGATCTGATAGGCGAATTCGCGAATGCGTTTATCGTCGGTGCTCATCGCAATGCTCCTGAACTGAACTCATGCTTGTGTTAAGTGTTGGATAAAGAGATTGACCGGGACATCCCCCAGCGCTTCGCTGACATTCAGCTCCCTGTTTTGTGTGACTACGCTGCTTGCAAAAAGTCCCTTCAGGTTTGCATCCGAAGCGGCAGACGGTAAAACCACCCGCGTATCGCCCCAGCGCAGCGCATCGACCTGCGGCATGGCACTGTTTTCCAGCAACGTCGCGCAACGCACCGGCACTACCACGATGGCTCGCACGCCCTGGTGTTCACGCGCGAATGCCAAGACGTTGTGCGCCTGAGTGCCCAGCACTTCCAATGGCTGGTAATCGCCACGACGGAACAGCTCGCTGTGTTCCTTGCGCAGGTTCAACACCTCACTGATCAGCGCCTGTTTGATGCGCCCGTCACGCCAATCCTTGAGCAGTTCGGTACCCGGCACGGATGCCTGCAACGCTTGCTCGCGGGCGGCGTAATCCACCGGCCGGCGGTTGTCCGGGTCTACCAGACTGAAGTCCCAGTACTCGTTGCCCTGGTACAGATCCGGCACACCCGGCACAGTCATGCGCAGCAAGGTTTGCGCCAGCCCGTTGAGCGCGCCGGCAGCGGCGATGCTGTTGACGGTCTTGCTCAGCGCCGCACGCAGCAACTCGCCTTCTTCACCGGTCAGCAGCTTTTCCGTGAACGCCTGTGCTGCGTTTTCATAAGCTTCATTCGGCGCGCTCCAGCTGCTTTGCAGCTTGGCTTCACGCAGGGCTTTCTGCTGCCATTGCCAGATGCGCTTGGCGTAATCGGCGAAACCGGCCTTGTCGTCGTCCTGCAGGTCCAGCGGCCAACTGCCGAGCAATGCCTGATAGAGGATCAGTTCGTCGCCAGCGGAAGGCGCGTCATCTTCGATGCGCACCGGGCGGGCGAGGGCGCGCCACAGTTCGACCTGATCGGCGTACCAATGGCTGCGCTCGCTGAGTACGGCCAACCGGGCGCGGGTGTCTTCGCCGCGCTTGTGGTCATGGGTGGCAGTCGCGAGCAGGTTGTCAGGAAACTCGGCCATGCGCTGTTGATTGACTTCGTGGAACTCGCTGACCGGCGCGCTGAACTGCTCGGTGTTGTAACCGACATCATTGCGCGACAGCAGCACCGCCGAGCGATACAGCGCGGTATCTTCCACGGCCTTGGCAGCTGCCGGCGAAGTCAGTTGCTGGAAACGCACGCAGGCATGCTTGAGGATCTTGCGCGAGCGCCCACGCGGCTTGCGGCGCCATGGCGTGCCGCCGAGCCAGCTGGCGACCGAGTCGAGCACCGGCCAGTCGGCTTCGCTGAGGGTTTGCCGCGCACCGTCCATGGCATGCTGAAAAATCGCTTCGTCTTGCTCGGAACGGCCCATGGCGCTGATGTAAGTGCGATAAACCGGGAAGTGCACGATCAACGCATGCAGCACGCGGCGAATCGCGCCCAGGGTCAGGTCGCGGGTCATCAAGTCATCCCGTGCGACTTGATGCAGGGCCTGCGCGACACTTTCGAAGTCGCTGGCCAGCGAGCCGTTGAGGATCTGCTGGCGGGCCAGTTGCGCTTCTTCCATGAATGCTGCCGTGCGCTCGGTGCGGCGCTGCCAGAGTTCGCCAAGCACGTGTTCGCCGTCCGGGTCGTGTTGCAGCAGCGACAGCTGATTCATGAACTCGTAGCCGGTGGTGCCGTCGACGCTCCAGTCGCGGCGGAGGGTTTCGCCCTCGCCGAGGATCTTCTCGATATAGATCGGCAGGTGACGTCCCGGCGCCAAGTGATCAAGGCGACGGCGCAATTTGCGGCAGTAGCCACGCGGGTCGGCGAGGCCGTCGATGTGGTCGATGCGCAAGCCGTCGACCAGACCTTCTTCGACCAATTGGAAGATTTTGCCGTGGGTCGCTTCGAACACCGCCGGACGCTCGACACGCAGGCCGCCAAGCTCGTTGATGTCGAAGAAGCGCCGCCAGTTGATGTCGTCCGCCGCCGTGCGCCAACTGGCCAGGCGATAACTCTGCCGTTCCAGTAACTCGTGGAGCTTGTGGAAGCCTTCCTCGGTGGTGGAATCGTACTGTGCGAGGTTGCCTTCGATAGTCGCCAGAACACGCGGATCGCTCGCCAGCTCGCGCAGCTCCTGCTTGAGCGGCATCGCCAGCGAATGTGCGTCGGTCTGGTAGCTGAGTGTGCTGAAGCGATCTGCCAGAGACTTCAGCGTGTCGTCGGACTTGAGCAGCTCGCCATAGTTGTTCGGGCAGATCGGGAAGTGGTGGTCGTAATGCTCGACGTAGAAAGTCCCGGTCTGCCCGTTGAATTTCAGCTTCAGCGTGCCTTCCTGCAACGCCACGCCGTAATCACTGCCAAGGAACGGCAGCAGCAACTGGCCTTCCATCAACGGGTCCGGCGAGTGCCACTGAATGTCGAAGAACTCGCCGTACGGGCTCAGGCGTCCCCATTCCAGCAAGTCGAGCCACCATGGGTTGTCATTGCCGCCCACGGCCATGTGGTTGGAAACGATATCGAGGATCAGGCCCATGTTGTGTTCGCGCAGGGTGCTGACCAGTCGGCGCAATGCCGGCTCGCCGCCCAGTTCCGGATTGACCTGGGTCGGGTCGACCACGTCGTAGCCATGCATGGAACCGGCGCGCGCCGCCAGCAATGGCGAGGCATAGATATGGCTGATGCCGAGGCGGGCAAAGTACGGCACCAGTGGCACCGCTTGTTCGAGGGTAAAACCCTTATGAAATTGCAGGCGCAAGGTGGCGCGCAGCGGCTGGATTTGCTGTTGATTCATTGGTCACGCTCAGAGGCTTGAAGGCGCGCGCAGGCCAGCAGTTCCAGGCGGCGGGCGGCATCGGGGCCGTCCAGCAACGCTTCGCTGGGACCGGGCAAACGTCGCGACCAGTTCGGATGTGAATCGGTGGTGCCAGGCAGATTCGGCTGTTCATCGATACCCAAGGCATCTTCCAGCGGCAGCAGGACCAGCGGCGCGCGGGTGTGGCCGAGGAAACGCACACTGGCATCGACCACTTGATCGGCTTCGTGGGACTCTTCGCGGAAGTTCTGCGGATCCTGGCGCAGCGCATCGCGCAGGCCTTCGCGTTCACGCTCACGATGCCGACGCCAGTCGATTTCGCCGTTGGCATCGACCAGGCCCAGGCGTGCATTCCAGTCGATGTCACGACCATGCCACCAACCATTAAGTGTCGGCAGGTCATGGGTGCTGGTGGTCGCCAGGGCATCATCCGGCCAGTCGAGAATCGGTTTGAAGCGGGTGTTGTCCTGTTCGAACAACAATACGCGCATGCCCAGAATCGAACGCGCGGCGAGTTTTTCCCGCAGGCCTTCCGGCACCGTGCCGAGGTCTTCGCCGAGCACGATGGCCTGATGCCGATGGGATTCCAGGGTCAGCAGGCGCAGCATGTCGTCGAACGGGTAATACAGATAGGCGCCATCCGCCGGAGCGGCGCCGTTGGGAATCACCCACAGGCGTTGCAGGCCCATGACATGGTCGATGCGCAAGCCTCCGGCGTGGGCGAAGTTGGCGCGCAGCATGTCGATGAAGGCACGGAAACCGTTGCGGATCAGCCCTTCAGGCGAGAACGCGGAAATGCCCCAGCCCTGGCCGCTGCGATTGAGGATGTCCGGTGGCGCGCCCACGGTCAGCGAGGCGAGCAATTCATCCTGAAAGCTCCAGGCCTGGCTGCCAGCGCCATCAGCACCGACAGCCAGGTCGGCGATCAGACCGATGCCCATGCCGGCACTGCGCGCGGCAGTTTGCGCACGCTCGAGGCAGCGATGGATCAGCCATTGGCAGAAGGCGAAATAACCGATGCGCTCGGCATATTCCTCGGCAAACGCGCCGAGCGCCGCGCCGCGCGGGTCGTGCCAGTGCTCCGGCCATTGGCGCCAGTCGAGGCTTTCGCCACGGGCGGCGCGCATTTCCTGAATCGCTTCGAAGCGGCAATGGTTTTCCAGCGCTTCGCCACCGGCATGGCGGAAACTGGCGAAGTCGGCGTGCAGCGGATGCTCACCAGCGACGAAACCTTCATACAAGGCTTGCAGCAGCTTCTGCTTGGCTTCGGCAGCGGTCGGCCAGTCGATCAGCTTGAGATTTTCCAGCTGCTCGAACTGCGCGGCCAGGCCACTGGCATCAATTGCATCACGCAACGCGCGTTCCCCGAGAATGCTCCCCGGCGCGGCATACAGTGAATTGAGAAACAAGCGGCTGGACGGCGAATAAGGGCTGTAGCGGCCATTGTCTGCGCTGAACATCGCGTGCATCGGACTGATCGCCAGCGCATCGGCGCCACGTTCGCCCGCTACACGAACCAGTTCCTCCAGCGCCTGGGTATCGCCAAAACCACCGTCACCCGGACGGCGCAGCGAATACAACTGGGCGCTCAGACCCCAGGCTCGCGGGATCGGGCTATCGACCGCATCGGCGACGCTGAAGCAGCGTTCAGGCGCCACGGCGAGCGTGAAATACTGATCGGCGATATGCACTTGCTGGTAACCGACCGGAATCAAGCCGGGCAACATGGCTTCGTTGTCCAGCTTCAGGTTCATCTGCGAGCCGTCTTCAAGATGGATTTCGCAGGGGGTTTCCGGTGAGAAATAGCGACTCAGGTCGAGGGCAACGCCCACGTCGCAGGTCAGCAGGGGCGGCAAATGGCGGTCTTGCTGGACTTCTTGCAATTCCAGCAGGCTGGCATCGATTTCTTGCGCGGTGCTGGCGGGGTGGCCGAGTCCGATCAGGACATTGCGCAACACAGCAGGAGCGACTTTTTGCTGACGCCCGTTGGCGTCGATCCAGTCGACGGCAAGGCCGGCTCGACTGGCGAGTATTTCCAGTTGCGCATCGCTCATAGGCGCTCTCCATCCAGGGGGTGCATAACGGGTGCGGCCGTGAGGCTGACGAGCGCGGTGTACGCCGGCAGTTGGTTCGGGTCCGACAGTTCGATCGCGGCTGGCTGTTGAAACAGCCACTCGGTTTCGGTCTGTGCAGGGTTGACCACTGGCGTGTCACTGAGGTTCAGGTCAATTCGCAGCTCACTGCCGTTGCCCAGTCGCCAGCGTGCGCTGACCGCGCCATGGCCGAGCATCTGCGCGCCCAACGCTTGAGTTCCGGAGAGGTGGGGAATGATGTACTGGTGACGCAATTTCAACAGTCGTCGGTAGAGCTCTTGCGTCTCCTGTTGTAACGGCGTGCCACTGCCAACCAATCGTGGCTGTGAGGCGCGGAAGGTTTCTTCGGCATTCGGATCGGGGATCTGTTCGCGCTTGTGCGGATCGGTAAAGGCACTGAATGCGGCGAACTCGTTGCGCCGACCTTCACGCACCAGTTCCGCCAGTTCACCGTGGTGGCTGGTAAAAAACAGGAATGGTTGCTCGGCGGCAAATTCATCGCCCATGAACATCAGCGGAATCATCGGCGACAGCAGCAACAACACCGTCGCCGCTTGTACCGCACGCGGGTCGGCGAGCTGATGCAGGCGTTCGCCAAAGGCACGGTTGCCGATCTGGTCATGGTTCTGCAGGAACAGCACGAAAGCAGTGGAGGGCAGATGTTCGCTCGGCTCGCCGCGAGGTTCGCCATGGCGAGTGATGTGGCCCTGGAACACGAAGCCCTGGCTCAGGCAGCGCACCAGTTGCTCGGTGGGCTGCGCGGCATAGTCGGCGTAATAGGCGTCGGTTTCGCCGGTCAGCAGCACGTGCAACGCGTTATGACCGTCGTCGTTCCACTGCGCGTCGTAATCGTTTTCCAGCAGACTCGACTGGTTCAGCTCGTTCTCGACGGTCAGCCAGACGTGCCGGGTCGGGTCGATCTGCTGGCGAATGCGCCGGGCCAGATCGCTGAGAAAGTCGGGATCTTCAATCGCGTGCACCGCATCCAGACGCAAACCGTCGAAACGGTATTCGAGCAGCCACATCAGCGCGTTTTCAATGAAGAACTCGCGCACTTCCGGGCGACGGAAGTCGATCGCCGCGCCCCAGGGCGTGTGTTTGTCCTCGCGGAAAAAGCCTTTGGCGTAACGATGCAGGTAGTTGCCGTCGGGACCGAAGTGGTTGTAGACGACGTCGAGAATCACCGCCAGGCCATGGCCGTGGGCGGTGTCGATCAGGTGTTTGAGTTGTTCCGGTGTGCCGTAGGAGGCTTGCGGTGCATAGGGCAGCACTCCGTCGTAGCCCCAATTGCGATCACCGGGGAATTGCGCCAGCGGCATCAATTCGATGGCGGTAATGCCCAGCGCCACCAGCCGCGCCAGATGCTGTTCGACTTCGGCAAAACCACCGAGCGCACCGACGTGCAGCTCGTAAATCACCGCTTCACTCCACGGCCGACCATTCCAGGTCGTGTGCCGCCATTGGTAGGCATGGGGATCGACCACCACACTGTGGCGGTCGAGGTCACCATCCTGCGCCCTGGAGGCCGGGTCCGGCACCTCCAGTTCGCCATCGATGCAGTAACGGTAGCGACTGCCCGCCGGGCAATTGGCCTTGATTACAAACCAACCGTCGCCCTGAGGCAGCATGGGCAACGATTTTCCATCTTCCAGTTCCACACTGACGTAGAACGCGTCAGGCGCCCACAACGCAAATTGCGTGTGCTCGGCATCCAGCATGATCGCGCCGTGGGGCCAGGTTTCTTGGGTCCTTGACGGCATTTTCTGCAACTCCCTGGTTATTTGTGGCTGGCTTTACCCAACGCCTTGGCGACCAGTTGTTCGTAAAGTTCGGCGTACGGTTCAACCGCCTTGCTCCAGTTGAACGGTGCAGCCATGGCGCGGCAGCGCATGGCATTGAGCAGTTCCGGGAAGGCGAAGACCTTGAACGCGCGGCTCAGGGCTTCCTTGTAGCTATCAACGGTGGACTCATCGAAGAGGAAACCGGTGACGCCGTTTTCAATGGTGTCGGCCAGACCGCCGGTGTTGCGCGCGACCGGCAGCGAGCCGAAACGCTGGGCGTACATTTGGCTCAAGCCGCAAGGCTCGTAACGCGAAGGCATCAAGAGGAAATCGCTGCCGGCGAACATGCGTCGGGCATCGGTTTCGTTGAAGCCGATGCGCACGCCGATCTGGCCTGGGAAGCGCAGCGCCAATTCGCGCATGGCTTGCTCTTCTTCCGGCTCGCCGCGACCAATGATCGCGATCTGACCACCGTTCTGCACGATGAACTCGGACACCGCTTCGGTGAGGTCAAGACCTTTCTGATAGACCAGGCGCGAAACCACGGCGAACAGTGGGCCGGTAGAGTCATTCAGGCCGAACAGCTCACGGACGTGGGCGGCGTTGACCGCTTTGCCTTCCCAGTCGCCGATGGCGAACGGGGCAAACAGGTGCGGGTCGGTCGCCGAATCCCAGCTCTCGTCGATGCCGTTCGGAATACCGCTGAGCAGGCCTTGCTGGGTCTTGGCGGCAAGGAAACCGTCGAGGCCGCAGCCGAAGTCCGGGGTGGTGATTTCTTGCGCATACGTCGCGCTGACGGTGGTGATGTGGCTCGAATAGGCCATGCCGGCCTTGAGGAACGACATCTTGCCGTAGAACTCCATGCCTTCCTGCTGCAGCGCGTGGGTGGGAATCCCCAGCTCCGGGCAGGAACCAAGGCTGGTCACGCCCTGGTAGGCAAGGTTGTGAATGGTGAACAGCGTTGGCGTGCGCTGCCCGCGCCAGTGCATGTAAGCGGGCGCGAGGCCAGCCGGCCAGTCATGGGCGTGCACCAGATCCGGGCGCCAGTGAATTTGCGCAAGATTGGCGGCAATGTCGGCGGCGGCGAGGCCGAGACGGGCGAAGCGGATATGGTTGTCCGGCCAGTCGCGACCGTTGTTGGCGCCGTAAGGGCCACCTTCACGCTCGTAGAGTTCAGGGCAGATCAACACGTAGATCACCAGGCCATCGGGCATGTCCATGCGTCCGATCTTGCAAGGTGGCAGCGCAGCGTGGCCACCCAGCTCGCCGATGATGTGAATCGGGTTTTCGCTGTGCACCACCTGCGGATAACCGGGAATCAGCACCCGCACATCATGCAGGTGGGCCATGGCGCGGGGCAGGGCGGCGGAGACGTCACCGAGGCCGCCGGTCTTGACCAGATCGGCGATTTCCGAAGTCACGAACAACACTTTTTTCTTGTTGGGATTCTGGCTTGCTACCGGAGCAAGCGTCTTGTTGCCGGGTACGTTGATCTGTCGGCTGCCGGGAACACTGATGGTGCTCGATTCTCCAAGCGACTGGTGAGCACGCTCTCCCTGAATATCCAATGCCGCACTGATCATATGTATCTCCCGTGTGTGATCTGATTCTTGTCTCGAACAAGCTGTTTCGTGGCCAAGTCCTGTGGCCGGGCGCAAAGGCGCCACGCATCGGTGAGCAAATGCTGACCCAACACGCGCAAGCAGAATGGGTGGTGAGGCCGTTGCAAGGATTACACCAGTCGCTTTCGCCCAGTTGTTCTGATGACCTGTGGCGTGAAGCAAAAGTTTCGACTTTTTTTCGTCGGTATGACCGAGTGGTTTGGCCACTGAAAAATGAGTCTAGGCCAGATCCTAGAGCGGGTTGGGGCAAATGGGTAAATTGTTCGACAATCGGTTGTGTCGGGATGTAAGCGAGGGTTCAGGAGGGGAAACGCTCCGACGAAGGGCATGTTTTTCGGTCGGAGTGGGCCAAAACGGTGACTGGGCAGTCACGATTTTGTGCTAGGGGATGGGCGGGTTGCACCGTTGTGGTGCGAGGCTGTTTCAAAGTGTCGTCCGAGGTGACTTCTTCGCGAGCAGGCTCGCTCCCACATTGGAACGCGTACAACTTGTGGGAGCGAGACTGCTCGCGAAGAGGCCTGTTGCAGCAACTGAACTTTAAAGGATGGAATCAATTCAACAGACGCACCGGCTCCCCAGCTGCCCAACCCTGAATATCCTCGATCATCTGCCGGAAGAACGGTTCGTAATTCTGCCGACTGACATAGCCCACATGGGGGGTAGCGAGGACATTGTCCAGCGTGCGAAACGGGTGCAGGGCCGGCAAAGGCTCTTGCTCGAACACGTCCAGCGCTGCCCCGGCAATGCGCCGTTTCTGTAGTGCCTTGATCAACGCCGCTTCATCGACGATCGGCCCGCGAGCAGTGTTGACCAGCAGCGCGCTCGGTTTCATCCACTCCAGCGCCTGGGCATCAACCAGACCGCGACTGCGTTCGCTGAGCACCAGATGCACCGACAGCACGTCGGCCTGCTCGAACAATTGCTGCTTGCTGACATACGTCACGCCGGCCTGTTCGGCGCGTTCGGCGGTGAGGTTCTCGCTCCAGGCAATCACCCGCATGCCGAACACCTGGCCGAACTGCGCGACCCGCTGGCCGATGCTGCCCAAACCCAGGATTCCCAGGGTCTTGCCGTGCAGATCGCCGCCGAGGCCCTGTTGCCACTGGCCGGCGCGCAAGGCATTGGCTTCCTTCACCAGATCACGGGTGGCCGCCATGATCAGCGCCCAGGTCAGTTCCGGCGCGGCGTGTTTGTAACTGTCGGTGCCGCAGACCTTGATGCCCAGCGCTGCAGCGGCCGGCATGTCCAGCGCGGCATTGCGCATGCCGCCGGTGACCAGCAACTTCAGATTGGGCAAGCGCCCGAGCAAATCGGCGTCGAAACGCGTGCGTTCGCGCATGACGCAGATCACCTCGTACTGGCCGAGGCGCTCGGCCAGTGTCGCGTTGTCGGCCGGGTAATCATGCACAAACGTCACTTCACCGATGCTCTCCAGCACGGACCAGTCGACCACGTCGCGGGCCACGTCCTGCCAGTCATCGATCACTGCAATCTGCACCGTCATCGGCTTGCCTCATCAAGGAGCGGAAGGAGTCTTGCCCAGCCAGCCGAGCAGCGCCTGATGGAATTTTTCCGGTTCTTCCATTTGCGGCGCATGACCCATGCCCGGGAATTCAATCAGCGTCGACTGCGGAATCAACTTGGCGACCTGTTTGCCAAGCACCTCGTAGTGGCCGATTTTCGCTTTGACTTCCGGCGGTGCGAGGTCCTTGCCGATGGCGGTGGTGTCGGAGGTGCCGATCAGCAGCAGGGTCGGCATCTTCAGGTCCTTGAACTCGTAGTAGACCGGCTGGGTGAAGATCATGTCGTAGATCAGCGCCGAGTTCCACGCGACCTGGGTCTTGCCCGGACCTTTGCTCAGACCGGCGAGCATGTCGACCCAGCGATCGAATTCCGGCTTCCAGCGGCCATCGTAATAGGTGGTGCGCTCATAGTCGCGAATGCCCTTGGCCGTGACCTTCAACTCACGCTGATACCACTGATCGACGGTGCGATACGGAACGCCGAGGGCTTTCCAGTCTTCCAGACCGATCGGGTTGACCATCGCCAATTGATCGACCTGCTCCGGGAACAGCAGCGCATAACGGGTGGCGAGCATGCCGCCGGTGGAGTGGCCGAGCACAGTGGCTTTCTGAATGCCCAACGCCTTGAGCAATTGCTGGGTGTTGGTCGCCAGTTGCTGGAAGCTGTATTGATAGTGCGCAGGTTTGCTGGAGGTGCAGAAGCCGATCTGGTCCGGCGCAATCACGCGGTAGCCGGCGTCGCTCAAGGCCTTGATCGAACTGTCCCAGGTCGCCGCGCAGAAATTCTTGCCGTGCATCAGCACCACGGTGCGGCCGTTGGCCTTGCCATTGGCGGCGACGTCCATGTAACCCATTTGCAGCTTCTGACCCTGGGATTCGAAGGCGAAGTGTTTAAGCGTGTAGGGATATTGGAAACCCTGCAGCTCCGGGCCGTAGGCAGGCCCTTCGGCGGGGGCGGTTTCAGTGGCCGCTTGCGCCATTAATGGCAGGGCAGCGCTGAGGACGAGGCCGGGCAGCCAGCGGGAAAGCGTGACGGACATAAGCACAAACTCCTTGAAAATTGGCCGACTCTGGAAGGTCGGGA
This sequence comes from Pseudomonas sp. RG1, assembly GCF_025910115.1. Taxonomy (NCBI): domain Bacteria; kingdom Pseudomonadati; phylum Pseudomonadota; class Gammaproteobacteria; order Pseudomonadales; family Pseudomonadaceae; genus Pseudomonas; species Pseudomonas sp. RG1. The sequence goes on along the minus strand of NZ_JAPCIK010000023.1, from coordinate 191,907 downwards.
TTACGCCGACGTTAAACAAAGGCAATCACAGGAAGGGTTGGTTCAACCGAGCCAGCCCAGTGTCAGCAAGGCCAGCACGCCATAGCGCGCGCCTTTGGCCAGGGTGACGATCAACAGAAAGCGCCCGAGCGGTTCGCGCATGACGCCGGCAATCAAGGTCAGCGGATCGCCAATCACCGGCAGCCAACTGAGCAGCAGCGACCAATGCCCATAGCGCTCGTAGTGCTTGCGCGCCTTGGCCATATGCCGCGGACTGACCGGGAACCAGCGTCGATCCTGAAACCGCTCGATGCCCCGTCCCAGCCACCAGTTGACCAGCGAACCGAGCACGTTGCCCAGCGTCGCCACCGCGAGCAAACCCCACAGCCAGTAACGCTCGCTGACGATCAGGCCGACCAGCAGCGCCTCGGACTGCAACGGCAACAATGTCGCCGCGCCAAACGCAGCAAAGAACAGGCCGAAGTAGGCTGCCCCCATCAACGGGCCGGGTAGTCCGCCACTACCACATCAGCGCCGTCCTTCTTCAGGCCGATGACCTGATACGCGTCGCTCATGCCGTCCATTTCCATGCCCGGTGAGCCCATTGGCATGCCCGGTGCAGCCACACCCAGCAGATCGTCGCGCTTGCTCAACGCAAGCACCTGATCGGCCGGCACATGGCCTTCAACGAATTTGCCATTGATGATCGCCGTGTGGCAGGACGCCAGACGCGGTGGTACGCCGTGCTGCTGTTTAAAGCTGCTCATGTCGCTTTCGACGTGGTCTTCGACTTTGAAGCCATTGGCTTCGAGATGGCTGATCCACTTTTTGCAGCAGCCGCAATTGGCATCGCGGTGCACTTCGATGGGGATCAGTTCGGCGGCTTGCGCCAGGGAGGAGATGAACAGGGCGCTCAGGGCGAGCAGACGCAGTTGGCTTCGCATGGGAATGGGCTCTCGACTCGGTGAAGGTCAGCAAGAACGCATTTTGACCGGTTTTTCCATCCCGGCATCAACTGAGTGTTTCCAGTTGCTACAAAACACCCGAACCAATGTGGGAGCGAGCCTGCTCGCGAATGCGGTTGATCAGCCGCAGATACAGTGACTGAAAAAAATCGCTTTCACGAGCAGGCTCGCTCCCACAGGGGTTTGGCGTAAAGGCCAAATCCCCGTGGTCGCGGTTGGCTTAACTGACCTTGAACCGCCCCATGATCGCGCTCACACGGCTATTGGCTTCGAGCAACTGGCGGGTATTCAGCTCGCTGGCGTGGCCGCTCTGCACCAGTTCATCGACCATGTGGCGGATCTGCACCATGCTGCGGTTGATCTCTTCGGTCACTGCGCTTTGCTGTTCGGCGGCGGTGGCGATCTGCGTGCTGAGGCTGTTGATGTGGCTGACCGAACCGGCCATTTCGTCCAGCCCCGAGTTGACTCGGGCGGTGGCGTCAGCGGCGGACTGGCAACTGGCCTGGGTGTTTTCCATGGCGCTGACCGAGGAACTCACGCCTTGGGTCAGACGGGTCAACATTTCGTTGATTTCCGAAGTGCTGGCCTGAGTGCGGGCGGCGAGGGCGCGGACTTCATCCGCTACCACCGCAAAGCCACGACCCTGTTCACCGGCCCGGGCCGCTTCGATCGCGGCGTTGAGGGCGAGCAGGTTGGTCTGCCCGGCAATCGCACCGATCACGCCGAGGATTTCGGTAATGCGCTGGGCGTCCTGCTGCATGTTTTCAACTTTGTGTGTAGCGCTGGCCACTTCGTCGATCAGCGCGACCACGCTGTTGGTCGCTTCACCCACCACGATGCGCGAGCGATCGGCGTTTTCATTGGCGCGCTGGGTGAACGCAGCGGTTTCAGCGGCATTCTGCGCCACGCTTTCAGCGGTCGAGCTCATTTCGGTAATGGCGGTGACAGTCTGGTCGGTTTCCGAGGCGTGACGCAGCAGAATCTGGCTGGTGTGCGCCGAAGTGCGTTGCAGATTGTCGAGGCTGGACGCCATGGCACCGGTGGCCTGGGTGACTTCGCCGATCATGTTCTGCAAATAGACGATGAAGGTGTTGACCGAATGGCCGATGGCACCCAGTTCGTCTTCGGCGCGAATGGTGATGCGGCGGGTCAGGTCGGCGTCACCGCTGGACAGTGAATCGATGTTGGCTTTCAGAGCCTTCATGCGCTGTACCAGTTTGCGAATCGCGTAAACCTGCAACAGCACCAGCAGGATCACCAGCGGAATCTGGATCAGGCTGAGACTGTTGAGCACATCGTCACGCTGGGCGGTGAGCATTTTGGTCGGCAAGGCGGTGGCGAGGAACCACGGTGTGCCCTCGATAGGGCGCATGAAGAAGGTGGCGTCTTCACCGTTGTTGTCGAACTCGACGCGTTGCGCTTTATCGCGGTTCTGCAGGCCGGTCTTGATCTGATTGATGAAGGTCGAGCTGGCCGCCAGTTCGCTGATGTTCTTCAGTACGATCGGACCGCTGATGCGCGAGCTGTTGCTGATGATCTTGCCGTCAGCCTCGACGATGAGCATTTCGGCGTTGAGGTCTTTTTCCTTGCGCGCCACCAGGTCGTTGAAGAAGCCCAGGGTCACGTCGATGGTCGAAACGCCCCAGGCACTGCCGTTCTTGTAGATGGCCATGGCGCAGTTGGTGCGCGGCTCGGCACTCGCGTCGTCCTTATAGGCAGCGGCCCACGCGCACTGACCGCGCGGGGTGGCCATGCCGCCCTTGTGCCAGCTCTGGTCGTAGTAGTTCGGTGCGGCGTCGCTGTTCCAGAACGTATTGACCTTGAGCTGACCCGAGGCATCCCGGTGCCAGAAGGTGCTGTACTTGTTGCGGCCGGCTTCGCGCTGGCCCGGCAACGGCCAGATACCGCCGCCAAAGACTTTCAGTTCGCCGTACTGATCCACCAGCCCTGGCAACACCACGTCGATGGCGGCGCTGTCGAGCAGGGGGATGGTCTGGGTGATGCTGCGTTGCTGCGCCTGCACCTTGTTCAGTTCGCCCTGAATCTGCACGGCGACTTCGGCGATGCGGTTGAGCACGACCTTCTCTTCGGTATCGCGCAGGGTCGGTGCGACCAGTTGGCTGATGCCGACCACGGTGAGCACGGACAACAACAGGATGAACAGAATCAGAAACAGCGTGTAGCGAGCCTGAATAGTGCGCAGTGCGGGCATGGAACTGATCCTTGAGCGGCTTTTTTGTTGGAGGGCAGTAATAAAACAGGGCGGGTATCACAGCGTATCGTCGTTACGGGCGGAAGCTTTAGGTACTTGCGCGCCGAAAGAACTCAGGGCGATGACCGGTTGGTATCGGGATTGGTACATCTCCAGCAATCGCCACAGTTGTTACATCCTGATGACGGCTCTGAAGCAATGTTTGCGGGCCTTAAGCTCGGTGTCATGAATGTACGAGATTTGTAAAAAAGCGCACAAATGACTTGGTGCGATCAGGCGCATCGGCCGATACTCGCGCCCATTCAATTGGTTGGAACAAGGACATTTCATGCTCATTGCACAAGGAATCCTCGCATGACGATCGGCTATACCGGCGCCTGGGAAAGCAAGGCGGGCGTAATGGTCCGTGATACCGGGGCGAAGAAACAGGTTTCGCAGAGCGTCAAGGTGCAGCAGATGCTGACCCTGGTCGGCAACGATCCGAATGCGCTTAACGTCGCGGAGATGGACAAACAGGGTTTGCGCAAGCAGATCAAGGGCTTTGATCCAGCCAACGTCTCCGTCAAGCAGTTGGGCAACCTCAGCGAGTTCCTGCGCGGGCGCGGCCTGATTTCCGAGATCACCTCGATCACCTTGCTCAATGCCGGCGACAAATTCGACCGCTTCGGCGTGCAGAAAGACCCGGAGGCGAAGTTCAACGCGCTGGAGTATTTCGCCACGCAGCTCGATGCCATCCAGACCAACAGTCTCAATGGCAATTACTACGGCAAGAGCCTGATTCCCGAATTCAAGAAAGCCATTTACGTCCTGCAGAATCTCAAGACCTATGGCGAAGGCAATGCGGCAGTTCCGTCCGACAAAGGCCTGAAGGCAAAGGCCTGACTTCTGCCGATGAAGCCCGCTCATCCGTGTGCGGGCTCGGGCTGATTACACCGCAGCCATGGCTCGCCCAGTGAGTTGACGTTGTGCCTGGTCGTGTAACTGCTGCATGTGCGGGCAATGCAATGTCAGCTTGCGCGTGCGGTAGCCGCGATGAAACAACGTCAGCCAGCCTCCTCGATTGTCTTGCGCAGGCGCCAGACCGGTGAAAGCAAAACCGATGGCGTTAAGACTGTGCAGATCCACGGCAAACTGTCGGGACAGCTGCAAACGAATCGAAATCAGCCAATGCCCGGGCAACGTTCTCAGCTGATCGAGCAGTTCCGGTTCGAGTTTTTCCACGAGCATTTCATGCCGATTGCCGTGTTGTTGAACCTGAACCGAGGGCCCGCGCCAGCATGCTGCACTGGGAGAACAGCCAAACGCCGCCGTCATACGCTCCATGAACGCACGGTAGCGGGTTGGCCACGGCTGCTCCGGCAGCGGGCGCTGATGGCCGTCTATGGCGCGGACACCCAAGACGATCGACTCCGGTGTTTTGCCGCCAAAGGGTGAGCGGACATAGTCCGGCAACAGTCCGGTGTTATGAAAACCGAGACTGATAGCCATGCGTTGGGTATAGGGGTGGTGGGTGACCTGTTTGATCGAAACGCTGCGACAACCCAACGCCTGTGCATGAGTCAGCAGTTGCGCGCCCAGGCGCGTGGCAATGTTCTTGCCGCGGGTATCGGGATGTACGACGCTCAAGGCCAGTTCGGCATCGTGCGAGGTTTCGCTCTGCCGATACAAAGTGGCATGGCCAAGAATCCGTTCACCCTCGACCGCAACCAGTGAGTGCCAGCGCTTGGCTGCGTGGTTCTGATTGATCAGGCAGGGCAGGTAGACGTCGCTTTGCACGTAATGATCGCCATAGACCTCGCGAAACAGCTGGCTGACTGCCGTGGCGTCGGTGTCACGGTAATTGCGCAGGATCAACGCTTCCATCACGCACCTCCCTGTCATGTCGGTCGTAGCAGCGTAAATCGACGATCCGCAGGCTTTTCCCTGCGCGAGGATGGCGCGCAAGGTCCTCGAAGCGGCAGCTCTGTATACGCAGCTGCAATAACCCGGCGCCTCGCAGTTGTGGTATCTGCGGATACAGTTCGATCAAGCGGGCCTCGAGTCTGTCCTCGATGCGGGTCGATCCTTCGTTGACTACGTATTTCACCGTCAATAGATCCCTGCCGTCGTCGTGTTCGATCAATAACTGCCAATCGTTGCTGCCAGTGATGCTCCGTACGCTTTCGCTGATTTCATCGGTCATCAGCGACAGAATGCCTACCCGCACACGCTGGCTGCTGCCGCTGCGCCCGCGCAGGGCGAATTTGCGTTGCGCAGTGCCCGACGGCTCTCGCCAGCACGCGAGATCTCCGACGGGATAGCGGATCAGCGGCATCAAGCGGCGATGCAGATTGGTCAATACAAGCAGACCGGTTTGATCGCAGGCCTCGATCGTTGCGCCGCTGTGCTGATCGACAATCTCCAGCAGTACGTGGCCGTCAGGTGTGCGATGTTCTCCTTCGATGCAGTCACGATGACTGGCACCGATAAATCCGCCATCGACACTGGCGTAGCCGATCGAGGCAATGCGCGCGTTGGGCAGCACTTGCTCAAGAAGCTGGCGTTGTGAGGCAAACAGACTCTCCCCGCCATAAAGCACGGTATCAACCAAGGGCAGCGCAAGGCCGCGGTGTTGGAGCCAACTGGCGAAGGTCAAAAGTTGCGCAGGCAAGCCAGCCAACACGTTGATCCGGTGTTGCACGATGGCATCGGCCAGCATTGGCGGGTCGATTTCGCCGGTAAACGGAAACTCGGTAATAGCCGTTTCCACATGGGCCAGTGAATCGTGGATAAACAGAAAACTGGCATAGAGGTCGCCAGCGAAGAACAGGTTGGCGACACGGTCGCCGGAGCTGAATTGCTCGCTCAGACTGCGGCCGAAAGCTTCCACTGTGCGTTGCCATTCCGTGCGGGCATATACGGACAGCCTGCCGCCGCCGGTTGAGCCACCGGTCTTGAAGACCAGGGCGTGGGCAATCGGGGCAGTCAGAACCGGCCATTGCGCCAGATCCGCGCTGTCTTTCCAGAAGTCTGCCGGATCAAGTAGTGGCAGTTCGCGCAGCGAGCTTATTGCCTCGGGAATATCGGCGAGGCTGTTCCTGTAGTAGGGCGAATGCTTGCGGGCAAAACCCGTCAATTCGCTAATCGGGTCGGTTGTTTTCACGGTGTGTTCTTCTTGATTCGAATGAGCCAGCTCACGGCAAGCGTCAGCGGCGGGAGTCAATGACCAGCGGCGTCTTGCCGCTGTGTTTGTTTTGAACGAAGTGCTCGGGCGGGCATTGTTCGATCTGCAGCACCAGCAATCCGCTGTCGATGACGGTCGTCAGGGTCAGGTAATCGGCGAGACGGTGTTTAGCGATGTCGGCTGCAAGTTCACAGTGCAGTTGCATGCGCTCGACGCCGTCAGCGCTGTGGTCCAGCTGCAACTGAAACGGCACTTGCAGCCGCGACGCCAATTCGCTCAGGGAGATGAAGTCAGTGCCGATGCGCAACAGCTTGCCGTGGCGTTGCAACAGCTCGAAGCGTGGCGACGTCAGCCCGCAGGCGCAGGCGCAGACGCCAGGCAGCCAGCGCCCGGTGTCGCCAATCTCATAACGCTGCACGCGCTGGCCACCTTCACGGGCGAGCGAGGTCACCAGCAGCCGACCCACCTGATCGCCGATCACCGGCACATCCTCATCGAACGCGACGATTTCCAGGTGCTGGATCGCGTTCATCAGATGGAAAACCCCATCCGCCGAAGCCTTGCAGGCATGGCCTAGCGGGCCGGCATCGACGCTGCCGTAGATCGCCGAGCGAATGCTCGACACGCCACAACTGCGCAGCAATGCACGGTTCTGCTCGCTCAGGTGCTCGCCACCGAGAAAGACCTTTTCGACTCCGGCATAAGCACTCAGACGCTCCTGTTCATTGAGAAACAGACGATGCAGTGTGGCGGGCATTCCCACCAGGACGTTGACCCGTTGGTCGATGATCAGTTGGGCAATCTCCCGGTAGTCGTCATCGGTAGGGGCGGCCATGGGCAGGTGCGTCACCTCGAGCAATTCCAGCGCTTTGCTGAAGCTGAGAAAACCGCCGTACAGCCCGCCACAGAAGAACAGGTTCATGACCCGATCCCGCGCCGGATCAAGACCAGCGGCGAACAGACCGTCAGCGGTTGCGCGCATCTGTCGATCGAAATCGCGATAGCTGTAGCCGGCCAGAGCAGGGGTGCCGCTGCTGCCTCCAGAGCGGAAATACAGCTGCGCCTGATCGTTGATGGGCTGGGCGACGAACGCCTCTTTGTTCATGATCGCAGCGCACGACTTCGCCGCGAGTGGCGGTGAATCGAGACTGGCATGATTCGGCAGCTGCGTGGCCGCCAGACTCACCGATACCCGCCGACTCAAACGTTGCAGCGCATAGACGCCATCATGGGGTTCGCCTGCGTAACCGTCGTGAATGCTGCCGATCGGTGCGATACGCGTGACCCCGGCGGCGATCAGCGCATGAGTAAGCTCGGCAATGCGTGATTGCGCACACATCAGCGCGCAGCTTTGCAGGACGTTGCGCCAGGGCAACAGGGCGGCAGTGAGCAGTGCCTGCGGCAGCGGGTGCAGCAGTACGCTGCGAAACAGCGGTGAAGGCGCGAGTTGCCGCTCATGGCTCCAGATCACCCGCCAGCCCGGGCCGCTCCACACTTGCCCGGTGTGTCCGGCGAAACTCTGGCCGAGGCGGGCCATCTGCGTGTGCGTGGTAATTTGCGAGGCTTCCTGGATTGTCGGCACCAGTGCCGGCCATTGCGTGGCGCGTCGTTGCAGGGCCTGCGCCAGGCGTTCACCGATATCGCGCAAAACCTGCGGATCGTCGCTGTCCACCAGCAGCCATTGCGGGCTGGAGCAGGCCTGCTGATCCAGTCGGCAGACTTCATCGGCGACGGCATCAAGCGCCTCTGGCGTAGACGATTCCGGGGTGAGATAGACGAAGCTGATGCGGTGCCCCCAATCGATCCAGCGACAACCCGGCACCAACTGTTGCCGAATCGCTTGCAGGGCCGCTTCGCCACCCCACGCTGCAACGCCGTTGGCGGGTTTGCACAGCTTGCCGATCTGCTCGGTGCTCGCTGGAATCACCGCCACATGTCCGGCCAGTTGTCCGCTTGCATCGCAGTCGACCAACGCGCGCAACAGTTGCGCCGTCAGGCCTTGATCGCTGCGGCTGGGGCGCAACCAGTTGACGTTGCCGGCGAGCAGACTTTCCACCACCGCGCAAAAGGCCAGCAGCGGCGCGTTGGCCGGAGTGATGTGCACCACCAGCCCGAGTGGGCGCCAGGCTTCGAAGCGTGGCTGGCGATAATCGAAACGACGCAGGCAATCGGCTTCGGCGCCCAACTCACGCTGGCGTTTGTAGGCTAGCGCTTCGGGTTGGCAGAAATCGATCAGGGCCTGCCGCTGCTCGTTGTCGAGGGGCAGATCCGAGTGCGCGTCATGCAGTTGCCGGGCAAATTCCGCGACTGCGTCGATGACTGTGCGGCTGTCGAGTGCCCTCGCCAAGTGTTGCGGCAACGCCTGTTGCAGGTCTTGCAGCGCTTGGTCGAGGCTATAAGCGTGGTGCAGTTGTCCATTGATCAAATACATATCAGTGACTTCCCAGTAATTCGGCGGCGGCCATTGCGCAGCTTCTGCCCGCTGTGGTGGCGGCGCGGCCGTGCAGTTCGAACCAGTCGCTGGTCAATCCACAGCCGCAACTTGCGCCCGGGTGCAGCGTGGCAAGGTCGCTCATGACCACGGCGTGGGCCGGGCTGGAGGAGATGTAAGGCGAGACGAAGCCGAGCAGGCCTTGTTGGCCATAGGGCAGCAGGGAAAAATCCGCCGGATCGCGAATCAGCACTCGCGAATACACCGGCACATGAAAGCGGTGACGGGCGCATTCGATGTAAGGCACGGCGTGCTCGACAGCACCGTAACCATCGCGGCAGCTGGCCGGTTCGATGCCCAGTTGCCGATGGATATGGGCGTAAAACTGTTGTTTGGGAATTTCCTGCGCAGCCTGGGTTTTCCAGCCACCGCCAAAAAAGGCCAGCGAACCGGCGGGCAATTGCACATCCTGCACAGCGGTAGCCTGCATGCGTTGCAGGGTCTGCCAGAGAAACGCCGGGAAGCCGAAAATCCGTACTGGCAAGCCTTCTTCAGCGAATGACTGCAAGGCGGCGATCACGCCGAATACATCGAACTGATGGCCGCGACCAGTGTTACGCAAGGCGTAGACCACGCGATTGACCGGGGCAAACCGGCAGAGAAACTGGTCGGTAAACGAGGTGCCCAAGGTGATGCGTCCTTCGGGTTCGTAGCTCAACAGCAGGTAGTTGCACGGACTATCGGGAGTGTCCCAGGCGTAATGGCGAAAGATCTGCGCAACCATGAACTGCACGCGAGCCAGGCTGCGTTCGTCGTAACGCATCCGGCTTTTCTGCCCGCTGGTGCCCGACGAAGTCAGTTCCAGGGCGTTCGTCCCCGTGCTGCTGAGCAGAAGGTGTTGCTTGAAGAAACTGGCAAAGATCGGCGGCAGACGCGACCAGTCATTGAGATTGTCGAGGTCCTGCGGCGTCAGTCCGTGGGCGTTGAGCCAATGGGCGTAACCCGGGGTGTGATCGCAGTGAAAGCGGCTGATTTCGGTCATCGCCCGATCAAACAGACCGGGCGCGGCTGAATCCGCGCAATAGGGTTGCTTCAACGCGCACAGCGCGTCGGCATAGGGTAGGTGAGTCATCAGTGTTCCTTACTGAGGCGAGGCCACATCAGATGTGGTGGTTTGCAGGAGCCGGTAAACCATGGGCAGGCACATCAGCCCGCCGAATGCGGCCCAGATAGCGAAGTATTCAAGACGGCTGCCGCCACCGATGGCCGCAATCAGCGAACCGCCAAAGCCCATGACGGCGATCGAGATCATGCCGGTCAGCGCCGACACCAGGCCTTTGCTGTCGTCGCTGGAAAACAGCGCCAGGCGATACACCGCCGCGTTGCTCATGCCCAGCCCGACGGCGTACAGCGACAAACTCGCCACCACCGGACCAAGCCCCGCGCCGAGCAATGCGCACGCGGCCAGAAACAGAAGGCCCAGACAGAACGGCCAGAGCGCCAGTTGAATCAATTGCGTCAGCGAATGAGTCTGCAGCAAGCGGTCGAGAATCAGATTGCCGGCGATGACTGCCGAGAACACCGGTATCTGCCACAGGCCATATTCCAGCGGCGGCATTTCCAGTACCCGCACCAGCAGCAATGGCGCCAGGCCTATCCAGGCGATCAGCGGCAGACTCATCAGGCCGAGCGCCAGGCTTGCGCAGAGGAAACGCGGATTACCCAACAGCGCACCGTAGCGCCGACAAGTGAGGCGCCAGGAGAAGGGTACTGGGCGAGTTTGATGACCGTCGCGGCGCTCGACGCCCACGGTTTCCGGCATCCACAGCAACAGGCCGAGCCAGACCAGCGCTGCTGTGCATCCCAGCAGCAGAAAAATTTCCCGCCAGCTCAGCCATTCCAGCAGCAGGATGCCAAGCAGCGGCCCGAGCAACGGCGATAACAACGCAACATTGCCGAGCAACGCCATCAGCCTGACGGCGTCGGCTTCGCAAAAAACCTCCTGCAATGCCGGGTAGCTCACGGCGACGACGAATCCCAGCCCCATGCCCTGCAACAGACGCAACAGGTTGAACGCTTCAATGCTGTCGGTGCTGAAAGCTGCCGCGCACGACACACCGAACAGCGCACTGCCGATCAATAACAGTGGCCTTCGCCCGAATTGATCGGACAAGGGACCCAGTAGCCACTGCAGGCAGACGCCACCCAACAGATAAAGATTGAATGCATGGGGAACATGCCGCGCGTCTGCCTCGAGGTCGGTGGTGACGTCCAGCATCGCTGGCATGATCACGTCGCTGGCCATGTAAGTGAGCAGTTCGAAAGCGGTCAGCGCCAGACAGAAACCGGCAACCTGTCTGGGGCCGATATTGATAAGTGTTCTCTGCATGAACATCCCTGTTTTATGAGTGGTAGGAAGTTCGCAGAGCCTAGGTGCAGACGCACAGCCGACCTAGCCGTTTGCTGCGTCAGCAGATTTCAAAAACTTACGGCATGTTTAAAGGATTGGCGCGGCGCGGAAGCTGTTTACTTGTTTGCGCCAGAGCAGGGAGGGCGGGCCATGCCTCAAGGTCGGCTGACCTTGCAGCCAAAAGTCTTCAGGGGCGGTAACATGGCACTCCGTTTGCCCCGGCACGTCCCCGTAATTCGGCAAGCGTATGGCTTGCAAACGCATACATTCCAACGTTTCAGGAAACCGCAATGACCCAGAAGCAACGCTTGATTTATTCTATTCTGATCGCCCTGTCGGTACTGGCGATCATGCTGGGCCTGTCCTGGCTGCAAAACGCCGGCATGATCACCGAGAAAACTTTCCAGTACGTCGCGATCGGCGTGGCCGTGGTTGTGGTGGTGATCAATGGCGTGATGCGCCGCAAGGTCAAGCCCTGAAAGCGAGCCTCATTCGTGGTTGAGGACCGCTGCAGCCTGCGGGTGCAGGCTGTAACTCTTGTCGGCGTTGAAGGTGATCACGCCTTCGGCGCACAAGCGTTTCAGCACTTCGCGCACGCTGAGAAAGGACAACGGCACGTCCAGATCGAGCAACTGGCTATGCACGCCACGTACGCCAAGGCGACGATTGCTCTGTGCCGCCACCAGCAGGGCGTCGATGACTTTCAGGCGAATCAGGCTGGTGCGCAGGCCGAAACTTTTCAGTAACACGCGGATGCGCTCATTGCCCGGACGCTCGCCGCGCTGGGTGAAATTGCCGGTGTGCGAACCCATGGAAACGCCCTGTGGCGTCTGGCTACCGTCCGTTGGTAGTTGCGAGTTGTACATGCGATTACTCCTTTTCAGAGCCAGATCGGGAAAGGTTTTGTTGCGCTCTCTAAACAAGACGTTTCAGCACGACAAATCATGAAAGAAAAGATGTAGAAATTTCGTCGCAAATTCGTCCCGGCCTTGTGATGCCGGCCTCGTGCCGAAGGATTGCCCGCTAAATTATTTTCCTCAGCTTCGTTTCTTCGTCAGGCTCATTGCGCGTGGACGCAGGGGCAATCGACCTTTCGATCAGGAGCAAGCGTGATTATTTCCAGGCAACTCACCGGGCTGGCCCTCGCCAGCACCTTGTTCGGACTGAGCCTGTCGGCCCATGCACTGAGCCCGGCAGCACAAACCAGCGCCGATATTCGCCGCACCAGTTTCGGCGTGCCGCACATTCGTGCCGAGAACGAACGCGGGCTGGGCTTCGGCATCGGTTACGCCTACGCCCAGGACAACCTGTGTTTGCTGGCCAACGAGATTGTCACGGTCAACGGTGAGCGCTCACGCTACTTCGGCCCGGAGCAGTTCACTGTCGAACAACGGGAAAACCGCGTCAGTGATGTGTTCTTCACCTGGCTCAATACTCCAGAAGCGGTCGAAACCTTCTGGCAGGCGCAACCGACGCAGGTCCGCGACCTGGTCGAGGGTTATGCCGCCGGATACAACCGCTATCTGGCCGAACGGCGTCAGCAAGGGTTGCCGCAGCAATGCCAGGGCGAGTGGGTACGTGATATCAGTGCCGAGGATCTGGTCAAACTGACGCGGCGCCTGTTGGTGGAAGGCGGGGTGGGCCAGTTCGCCGAGGCTCTGGCCGGCGCCACGCCGCCGCAAGCCACCGCGCAGGTCAAGCACGATGCCGAGGCGTTCCAGTTGGCCGACGCCCGTCAGCAACGTTTCGCCCTGGATCGCGGCAGCAACGCCGTGGCAGTCGGCAGCGAGCGTTCGTTCAACGGCCGTGGCATGTTGCTGGCCAACCCGCATTTCCCATGGGTCGGCGGCATGCGTTTCTATCAGATGCACCTGACCATCCCCGGCAAGCTTGATGTCATGGGCGCGGCATTGCCGGGTCTGCCAATGATCAACATCGGTTTCAACCAGCATCTGGCCTGGACCCACACTGTCGACTCGTCGAAACACTTCACCTTGTATCGCCTGCAACTCGATCCAAAGGATCCGACTCGGTATTTGCTCGATGGCAAGTCGCTGCCGCTGAACAAACAGACGGTTACCGTGCAGGTCAAGCAGGCTGATGGCCAGGTCGTGCCGGTGAAGCGCGATATCTACAGTTCGCAGTTCGGCCCGATCGTGCAATGGCCGGGCAAGCTCGACTGGGACAAGCAATATGCCTACAGCTTGCGCGATGCCAACCTCGACAACGATCGCGTGCTCAAGCAGTGGTACGCGATGAACCAGGCCAGCAATCTCAAGGATCTGCAAGACGCCGTGCACAAGATCCAGGGCATCCCGTGGGTCAATACTCTGGCGGTGGATGACAAGGGCCAGACGCTGTACATGAACCTGTCGGTGGTGCCGAATGTCAGCGCGGAAAAACTGGCCAAGTGCAGCGATCCACGCCTCGGTCTGCGCATGATTGTCCTGGACGGTTCCAACAGCGGCTGTGCCTGGGATGTCGATCCGCAAGCTGCGCAGCAGGGCATTTTTGCGTCCAGCCAGTTGCCGCAATTGCTGCGCAAGGATTTCGTTCAGCACTCCAACGATTCAGCGTGGCTGGCCAACCCGGCGCAACCGCTCACCGGCTATTCACCGCTGATCAGTCAGGACGGACAACCGCTGGGCCTGCGCTCGCGATTTGCGCTTGATCGTTTGGCTGAGCTGAGCAAAAAAGGCCCGTTGGCGGTCAAGGATCTGCAGCATATGGTCATGGACGATCAGGTCTATCTGGCCGCGCAGGTCATGCCCGATCTGCTGAAGTTCTGCGGCGCCGATCTGGGCAGCGATGCGGCCACGCTGAAGCCGGTCTGCGCCAGCCTCAAAGCCTGGGATGGTCGTGCCAGTCTGGATTCCGGGATCGGTCTGGTGCACTTCCAGAACATTATGCAGGCGCTGCTTGAATCACCGGATATCTGGCGTGTTGCATTCAATCCGGCTGATGCGCAACACACTCCGCACGGCCTGGCGCTCGAACAACCGGCCGTGGCCAAGGCGCTGCGTGAAGCGATGCTGGCGTCGGTCGAACTGGCCGGCAAAATGGGCCTGAAGCCGGACATGCGCTGGGGTGACATCCAGGTGGTCAGCAGTGGCGGGCGGCAAACGCCGATTCATGGCGGGCCGGGTACGTTGGGCATCTACAACGCGATGCAAAGCGTGCCCCGTGATGACGGCAAACTTGAGGTGGTCAGCGGCACCAGCTATCTGCAAGTGGTGAGCTTCGACGAAAAAGGCCCGCACGCCCAAGGGCTGCTGGCGTTCTCGTTATCCAGTGATCCGGCGTCGAAATATTCACGCGATCAGACCGAGGCGTTTTCGAAGAAACAGTGGAGTGTCCTGCCATTCACTGAGCAGCAGATCCAGGCGGATCCGCAATATCAGGTGCAGACGATCAAGCAGGATCAGGCAGGGAAGGTGGCAGCGCAGTAAACAGTCGTCGCCTGAAACAAACGAAGGCCGCCTCCCGCAAGGGACGCGGCCTTCAGCTTTTCGGCGGGCGTTGCGGCATCGAATTGATTACCGGGTTGCCTTCCTTGTTGCGAGTCAGGTAGACCGGCAGCACTTTCGGCAGGCTGTTGGCGAGGTTGTTCATCTCTTTGATGTTGTAGACACCGCCCACGCGGATCGCGCCGGTACTGGTGTCGGCCAGCATCAACGGCTTGTCGAGGTAACGGTTGATCAGCGGCAGGGCGTCGTGCAGCGCAAGGTTGTCCAGTATCAGTCGGCCGCTGCGCCACGCCAGCGAGGTATCGCCGGGGTAGGTCTGACTGATTTGCGGTGCGTAATCGCCATGTCGGTAGCGTGCCTGCATCGATGGACTCAGGCGCAGGCCGTCGCCCGGCAGATCGCGATTGCTGCTCACCAACACCGAACCTTCGATCAGATTGACCCGAACCTGATCTTCGTACATCCACACATTGAACCGGGTACCGGTCACGCGGATCTTGCCGTCGCCGGCGCGCACCACGAACGGATGAGACGCGTCATGGCTGACATTGAAAAACGCCTCGCCCTTGTTCAGGGTGACGCGACGTTCATTCTTGTAATTGCTGAAAGTCAGGTCGGTGTTCAGGTTGAGTTCCAGCTGGCTGCCGTCACTCAGAGTGATCTGACGCACACTGTCGGTGGCGGCGTAATGCTGATAACTGTTGGGCACCCAGCCCAGACTCCAGCCGCTGTAGGCCGCGAGCGGCAAGCCGATAGCGCAGGCGCCGGCGATGACCGCGAACTTGCGCCACGAACGCAAGGGCTTGCGCTGCGCCGCGAGCGCCTCGGGTTCGGTTCGAGGCAGATCTCCGGCGACTTCCCAGATTTCCTGCATGGCTTCGTATTCAAAGGCGTGCAGCGGATGGGCTTCGTGCCAGGCTTCAAATGCGCGACGCTCCTCGTCCGTGCAGTCAGCGGCGTGCAAACGCATGCACCAGTGCGCGGCGGCATCGGTGATCGCATCGTATTCGGCTTCCGAGAGAGTGTCTTGGGTCATTGACTCGTCCTGATTTCGCTCATTCTAACCTCGCCGGCAGGCTGCCGAGAACATCCGTCATGGCATTTACCCATCAACGTGGAACTTATTTTTCCCTGTGGCGCCCAAAAAAACAGGAAGCAACTGCCTACTATCCATAAATGGAGTGAAAAAATGATCAAAAAGACATTCGCAGCCCTGATCGCCACTGCTGGTTTGCTCAGCGCCGGTGCCGCTCTGGCGGACAAGCCGGGCGCAGGCTGGATCACCATCGAAAAAGCCATCGAGGTCGCCAAGACCAAGGCCGGCTATGTCGAGGTCTATGAGATCGGCGCCGACAATGACGGCTACTGGGAAGGCGAAGGGCGCAAGGCCGATGGCAGTGTCTATGAGTTCCGCATCGACGGCGCCTCGGGCAATGTACTGCGGGACCAGAAGGATTAACCCAGCATAAGCACCGCTGATTGTTGTGTTGAACAATGCGCTGGCGCGACGTCAGCGCATTTTTTTGTCTTCACGGCAGCGCTTGCGAGGCTCCTGCCTGATCCGACCCCGGCGCCGCTGACGATAGAGGGGCGGGAAGCGGGTCGAGCTGGCGGCCCAGTTCACTGATGAGCAACGCGATCGAATCGGCGTTGGCGAGCATGACGTCAATCCTTGCATCTGCAGAATCAGGGCGGCAAAACGCCAGGCGTGCATCTGCTAGGTTTGTGGTGTTGGTAAGGCTGAGGATTTTTTGGTAATTGCCGGCATGCGCCGGCACTTTGTCCAGGTCGGTCCAGACCTGTTTGCCGGTCTTCTCCGCAAACAAGTGCTTGCCGTAGCGCGACAATAAGCTGCGATGACGTTCAATAGATTCCTTGGCATGTTTGCCCGAGGTCGTCCTCGTATCGATGAGGTCCAGATAAGGCGCCATGGCCTGTACGGCGACAAGATCGTCGCTGTCGCAAACCAGATGCGAGAGCTCATGGATCAGCGTTACAGCGCGGGCATGGGAATCAACATTGAACCGAGGGGGCAAATGCGCAGTGTATTTATCCAGTCCCGGGTTGAAAAACAGCTCAGTGAGATGAATGATTTTTCGTTTGTCCTGTTTGAAAACGAATGCCACGGTATTGCCACTGCCAGGTCCGTTCAGACCAGTAAAAAAGCGTTCGGTGTAGAGCAGATCGTCTTTCGGGTTCGTCAGTTCTCGGCAAACAGGAATAATCACCTTCTCGAATTTCCTGAGCAGCGTAGGCGTTATTACCGACACCTCGAAGAACTCCTTTAAAACTGTCTCTAACCGCGTGCCGGTAAGGTTGTCGCGCTGCGTAACGTAGTTATGCAGACAATTGACTGCGTATTCTCTTGCACGATTTACCGCTTGCTGTATCACGAACGCCCTGGCCGGATAGCGACGGTTGATCTGGGCCATGCCTCTGGCCTGGATATACATTTCTATGGAACGGTTTTCCTCGACTTCGTGTTGCACAGGGTCACGTTTTTTTGACCGGCAGCGATACACCTGCTGGCTGGTGCTTGCGACGACCAGACGGGAATTTTTCTCCTCGAGTGCCGGCCCCTGGTTGCCGTCTTTTTTGCGCAAATACCAGGTCTTTTCGACCTGGACCGTCGGATACACCTTGCCGGCAATAGCGGCGTATTTCTGCGTCGTCGACGAATCTCCATAGACCAGCTTATTGGCATCGAGCTTGAGGCTTTCCAGTGCCGTGCTGCTTTCGAAGGGCTGCAGATCCACGCGGGCGGGCGTTACCGGTGACACTTTTGCCCAGCGAGAGGCTGCTTGCACCGTCGTGGCTGTACCCTCAGGTGCGTGCGCTTCTGCGGCGAATTCGGTACTGACCGTTTCTGCCTCGCTTTCCCACGACAGACGTCCCAGGCTAAAGAGGGTAATCGCCCCTGCAATGAAGCTTTTCAGGGCGTTCGCCCAGTGGTGATCCTGCAGGCCTTCAGCGGAGGCCTTGAAATCCTGATAGCTGCGCCAAAGGAAAAATCCGCAGGCGAGTTTGCCCGGCAACACGTGCGGCACCAGGCGGACGCCGTGGCTGAACAGAAACTTCACTGCTTCCCAATCTGCCTGGGCGTTGATCTGTGGTTGGCTGCGCAGCATTTGTGGCAGAAGACTCAGGGTGTCTTTGTGCAACCGCTCAAGCACGTTGCCCTTTATGGGGGAGTCATGAAGGGTGATTTCACTGTTTTTGCCGATCGTTGTTTTCAACAGGCTCTTGAATACGGCCTGCTGCGCGTCAGGCAGACGCCGGATGAGCAAGTCCTGAAAGTGGCCGGGGGTATTGAGTGCTTCGATCAACTGCGCTTCGTTCTCGAACTCGCGAAATATCCATCTTGAGTAAGGCGCATAAAGGACCCGGGGCCCTGTTTGCCCTGCGCCCGGACCGAAGACATACAGTCCGAGCGCGTCTACGCAATCAGCGCCTGAAGTCTTGATCAACGATAGCGGACAAGCGATGGCGTGAGCACCGTCGACCATCGCCCGCGCTATCCCGTCCGGCATATCGAGGACCTGGCAGATATAGTCGTAGCCGGTATCGGAGAGTTGCTGTTGCAACTTCATCGAGTGGGCGTGCTGCATCAATTGCCAGGGCAGCTGGCGCAAGAACCGTTCTTTGCTGAGGCGTGCTGACGCGCTATCAGCTGTCAGCGCTTCGGTCACTTTTGCGGTGTAGGTAGTGGCAACGTCGAGAGATTGAAGCAGCTGCCGTACGGCGGACTGGCCAAAATCCTTCGGTAGTGCTGTCGCTGTTGTCGATGCCACTTTGAAACCGCTGTCCTGCACGACGTTGTAGTGATGCAAGCTAAACTCCAGCAAGTCACAGGCAGGGCCGGCCAGTGTCAGGTTGGGGGTGATCCGGATGTCCTGTGGCTTGAGGCCGTTGCCTGGAAATCGCGCATCGAGCAGTGTCTTGAGTGTCTGCTCGATATGAGTGGCCAGGGCCGGGGCCTCATCGAGGAAATCCTTGCCGTCGATGAACGCGCGGCGTAGTTCATCCAGCAACGCCAGTTGCGTGCGCTGCTCGGTCGCCGAGGCCATGCGCAACCAGTCGGGATAATCCAGATGACTGGCAAGGGTTCGTGCAAGGTCAACGGCGCGGCGCAGATTGGTATCGATTAGCGCGCTTTTCATTTGCTCAAGGTAAGTCTGCAGCGTGTCCGGGTCCTTGATACAAACGCGCAGCTCTTCTGAATCGGCAAGGAAGTGTTCAATGCCCGATTGCATGCGATTGCTGGAAACCCGGTCTTCAATCAATTGAAAACTGCCCAGGGTGTATTGCTGGTCCAGTCGACGTTGAGCCCTTGGCAGATTTTCCAGCAGCGTATGACTCTGGTTGTTGTCATCCAGGCGTTGTTGCAATTGCTTCTGCGCGACGGCGATATTCTCGAACTGTTCCAGCCCCGTGGCCGGTGTCCACAGGATGGCGCGTCCGGAATGCTGGTCATCCATGCCGCCGCGCTCGGTCAGAAGCACGCAGTGAGCGAGCGGCAGCGCACCTTTGAACTCGGCACAGGTGAGGGTGAGCGACCATGCATCGGGGCGAAAACCATTGAGTGACTGGCGCTCCCTGCGTGTCGGATGCGTGGCATCGAACACGGTGTCGACGATCTTTCGCTCCGCCTCCAGCCATGACCCGCTGAGACTGCGCAGGTAGGCCTCACCGCGCAGGCCATCTTCGAACGCCTGGGCCAGTTTCCACAGAATGCCTTCCAAAAAGACGCGCTGTTCGGCGCTGTGCGCGGTCGGCTGGTCTTTAAAGTGGCTGGTCAGATTATCCAGCGTCCGTCCCAGACTCGTCGCCTGCTGCGCAGCCTTGTCCGCTTGCACGAGTGACGATGGCGGAGTGCTGGTGAATAACGGACGGGTACTCCAGCGCTGATTGAGATCGAGCTTGAGCAATCGTTCATGAATCATCGAGCGGATATCCAATGCCTTATCAAAGAGTGCATGGATATCGGTGGTGCGTTTGCTCTGACGAAAGCGCTGCAACACGAATTCAATGTTCTGGCGTTGTTTGGTGATGATGGTCTCGAACAGCGTCGTCATGATCTCACCGCCAATGTTTTCCCCGGATACCTGTGCGTTAGCGAAGCCAAGGTAGCGATTGCGCTCTTGCAGATTCATCAGCCCGTACAGCTCATCTTCGTGCCCGGCTGCCCGCAGTTTGGCGGTCAGTGTCTGTTTGAGGTCGGCGTAGTCGGTGAGCACCTGCAGGCCCTGGCTGGGCGTATAGAGATAAGCCTTGTCATGATTGATCATCAGCGAACCGGCCAGCTCGACACAGGCTGTCTCTTCGCTCAGGCACACGGTTTCGAACGTCGGCCGCCGCACCGCAACGCTTGGCTCACGGACCAGACAGTGCAGGGCGTCGAATTCGCTGGCAGTGAGGATCTGCGTTTCGCGCTTGATCATCAGATCGGCTCGGGCTTGATCCTGTAGCGTCTGGCTGAAGAAAGTACGTCTGGGCGAGCCCTCGAATGAAGCGCCATTCCAGTAGATCTCAAGCTGCCGAAACAACAGCATGGTCAATTTTCCCGATGCGGACTCGATCGCATGGGTCCAGGCAGACTGATCGTCTTCGCTGACCGGACGAGCAGGATGGGTAAATTCCACGGTCTGACCGTGCGGCCAGCCTTGGCGATGAAAGTGCAGCAGCAGCGCCTCACTGAGCGACAGCGAGTCGACCCACTGTTTGTCCGCAGAGGAGGACGTCGAATAAAAACCGACCCGGGTTAGCGACTGTTGCAACGCGGCAAAATGCGCTTCGAGCAGTTCGTCGAGAATCTTTTCCAGCAACGTTGCAAGGGATGGCAGGCGTTTGAGCTCGTCCAGCAGGTCACGGGCGCACCTCTCCAGGGATTCTCCGATAGCCGCTTGCTGGTCCTCGAACACATCGCCTTCGATGGTTTCGCAGGTCAGGGTAATCTCGCGTTTTTCCACCAGTTCCTTGCGCAGCGAAACCGAGAGGAAAGCCAGCAGATCATCAGCTTCCCCGGCATTGTCGAGGCGTGTCTGCAGGGCGGCCGTCAGTGCTTGGCGGTCAGCGAATTTTTTCAGGCCATCGTAGGGCGTATAGAGAAACACGCCGTTGTCATCCGGCCCTGCGCTGAGCATGAAGCTGCCCGCCAGCGACACGGCCTGTTGCTTGTCGGCGTTGAGCAGGATGCGTTCGGCCAGCATCGGCGGGGTTTGCTTGTTGCGCAGCGATTGCGTCGCCAGTTGCGCATGGGCAAGCCAGTCGAAGTCTTTGCTGTGGAGACCGTGTGCCGGACCCAGGGCAGCATGCAGGCCGGGTGAATCGAATATCACTGGAAACAACAGCGGGGCAGTCGGGGTGGACATCATTGCAACTCTGAACGGGGCGCCATCGGGCTGGAACTCAACAGTAGATGCGCAGACTGGAGCACTTGCGGTAGATAGTTACCGCACACGCTGACCGTGAAATGTGCATCTGGGCGCGCCAGCGGATGCCGATCAATCGAAGGGTTGACAGCTGGCAGCTCGGGCGCGGTTAATCGGTGGGCAAATTCGACCGTACGCTGTTGTTCCCTCCAATAATCATTCTGGAGCTTCAGATGTCTGCGCTACACGATCCTGGCTCGTCCACAGTGTCCCTCGAGACACTGACGCAACTGCTTGAAACGATTTTTCTGCGCCACGGCACTTCCAGCGACGTCGCCCGGGTGCTGGCCGCCAACTGCGCCAACGCCGAACGCGACGGCGCCCACAGTCATGGCGTGTTTCGCATCCCCGGTTATGTCTCGACGCTGAAAAGTGGTTGGGTCAATGGCCATGCGGTGCCCCAGGTTGAAGACGTCGCGCCGGGATTTGTCCGGGTTGATGCTGGCAACGGTTTTGCCCAGCCAGCGTTGGCAGCGGCCCGACCACTGCTGATCGAGAAGGCACGTCATGCCGGGATCGCGGTGCTGGCGATCCGCAACTCGCACCATTTCGCTGCTTTGTGGCCGGATGTCGAGCCCTTCGCCGACGAAGGTCTGGTCGCGCTGAGCGTGGTCAACAGCATGACTTGCGTGGTGCCCCATGGCGCTGATCGGCCATTGTTCGGCACCAATCCGATTGCCTTCGCCGCGCCAAGGGCCAACGCCGCGCCGATTGTTTTTGACCTGGCCACCAGCGCCATTGCCCATGGCGATGTGCAGATCGCCGCGCGCAAAGGTGAAAAACTCCCGGTCGGCATGGGGGTCGACAGCCTCGGCCAACCGACCCAGGACCCCAAGGCGATTCTCGAAGGCGGCGCGTTGTTGCCGTTCGGCGGGCACAAAGGCTCGGCGCTGTCGATGATGGTCGAGTTGCTGGCGGCGGCATTGACCGGCGGCAATTTCTCATTCGAGTTTGACTGGTCCAACCATCCCGGCGCGAAGACACCATGGACCGGCCAGCTGTTGATCGTCATCGACCCGAGCAAAGCGGCGGGGCAGAACTTCGCCCAGCGCAGCGAGGAACTGGTGCGGCAGATGCACGGGGTCGGGCTCAAGCGTTTGCCGGGGGATCGGCGGCATTTGCAGCGTGCCCGCTCATTAGCGCAGGGCATCACGCTGGATGAACAGACGCTGGGGCAGTTGCGGGAGTTGGCGGGGGAGTGAGTCTTTTGTTGTTCTGACATTGCAGTGACAAGGTCGAAAGCCCCTCACCCTAGCCCTCTCCCGGGGGGAGAGGGGACTGACCGCGTGGTTTGGGCGAGGTACGCCGACTTGGGATACCCAGGTGAATTCAGTAATGGAAAAGCAAAGCGGTGGGCATAAAAAAAGCGAACCCTGAGGTTCGCCTTTTTCTGTGCGCCTGACTCAGCGACGGCCGAGCAGCAGGCCCACCACCAGGCCGAAACCGGCTGAGACCGCCACGGTTTGCCAAGGGTGGCCACCGATGTAGTTCTCGGTGGCTTCAACAGCGGGTTTGGTGCGGTCGCGCACGCTCGACACCGAATCCAGTGCCAGCTGCAGCTTCTGGGCGATTTGTGCGCGCAGCGTTTCTGCTTCTTCGCCTACCAGTGAAGCGCTGCTCTTTAGCAGTTTGTCCGATTCTTCGATCAGAGCCTGAAGCTCGCTGAAAGCTTGATCCTTGATTTGCTCTTCGGCAGCTTGCGAGGCGGTTTTACGGGCCATTGGGTGACTCCTTGCAGGTGAATGGACAGTGACCAATGGAGTGTAGCGGCAGGCGAAAAGTTGCATGTCATTCGCGGACAAGGGAAAAACCTGCACCGGAGATTTGTGCCGAGCGTGTAAGATGTCGCCATTTTACGCAGCAGGATAAATCCCCATGAGTTTCAATCTGGCCGACAAATCCCTCGCAGAGCGCGCAGCGCTGGAAGACGAGAAATCCCGTCTGTTCGAACTCTGGCAGAACAATCTGGGCAAAGCCAAAGGCGAAGCCGCGCGCCTGTTTGGGGAGCGCTCCAAGCGCAAGGGCAAATGGGCCGAGTGGGTCCGCGCCGAGCTGGACGGCATGTCGCCGCCGGAGTTCGCCAACATGGTGCGCAGTGAAGTCAATCGCCTGATGGCGGCGAACAAATAATCAGTTTCACCCCTGGCTGAACGTGGCGGCAATCGCCTCACGAACCTTGACCAGCACCGGATCGATCTGCGTGCTGGTGCGCCAGCCCAGTTCCACCGGATAGCGCGGTAAAGCCAGAGGGCAGGGCAGCAGCGCCAGCCCGCTCAGCGCCGCGATACTTGCGGCGGCATGGGCCGGGATCGTCGCCACCGCCTGACTGCCCTTGAGCAAAAAGGGCAGTGCAGCAAAATGCGTGGTCGACGCGCAGACTCGGCGGCTCAAACCCACTGCCGCCAATCCTTCATCGGTAATGCCGATAAAGCCGCCCGACGACACCAGAATGTGCTCGCGTTCAACGAACTCCTGCAACTCGATCTGCTGCTGGCCTGGCGCGAGACTGCTCGGGTCGACCAAGCACGCATATCCGCCTTCCCCCAACACCTGACGGCTGAGCAGGCGCTCGGCAAATCCTCCGGCAGTGATCGCCAGGTCGATGCTGCGCTCCATCAGCGCACGGGCGACGATCTGGCTGTGGGTCTGGCGGAATATCAGCCGCAGCTTCGGCGCACGGCGGGCGATTTCCTCGATCAAGCGGCGCCCGTAGGCAATTTCAAAATCATCTGACAGACCGATCGCCACCGAGCGCCCCTCGTACTGATTGGCCGCAGGATCTAGCATGGCCAGACTTTGCCGGCATCTGTTCAGGGCATCGCTGATCACCGGTTTCAACTGATTGGCTTGCAGCGTCGGCGCCAGACCGCGCCCGGTGCGCACGAACAACTGATCGCCATACACCTCACGCAAACGACGCAACGCCGCGCTGACTGCCGATTGCGTTACGCCCAGGCGCAGAGCGGCGCGGCTGGCACTGGATTCATCGTGCAGTGCTTCGAAGACTTTCAGCAGGTTGAGGTCGATGTCGGCGATATTCATTTGGCTCATATCATTCAGCAGTGGGTAGGGCTTTATTCATGATCGCGTGAGGCTGGAGAATCGGCAACACCTGAACCTGATGGAGTAAACACGATGGCCAAATCCATAGTTGCGGCGTTGCAGATCGGTGCCTTGCCCGGTGGCAAAGGCGAAACCCTTGAACAGATCCTGAGCTGGGAAGACGCAATCCGCGACTCCGGTGCTGCGTTGGTGGTGATGCCGGAAGCCTTGCTCGGTGGTTACCCGAAAGGCGAAGGTTTCGGCACCCAGTTGGGTTATCGACTGCCCGAGGGGCGCGAGGCCTTCGCGCGGTACTTTGCCAACGCCATTGATGTGCCTGGCGCCGAAACTGAGGCGCTGGCCGGATTGTCAGCGCGCACCGCGGCCAATCTGGTGATCGGCGTGATCGAGCGCGCCGGCAGCACGTTGTATTGCACGGTGCTGTATTTCGATCCGCAGGCCGGGCTGCTCGGCAAACACCGCAAGCTCATGCCCACCGGCACCGAGCGACTGATCTGGGGCAAGGGTGACGGCTCGACGCTGCCAGTGTTCGACACCCAGGTCGGCAAGCTTGGCGCGGTGGTGTGCTGGGAAAACATGATGCCGCTGCTGCGCACGGCGATGTATGCCAAGGGCGTGGAGGTCTGGTGCGCGCCGACCGTTGACGAGCGCGAGATGTGGCAGGTCAGCATGCGCCACATCGCCCATGAAGGCCGCTGCTTCGTGGTCAGCGCCTGTCAGGTGCAGGCCTCGCCGAATGCGTTGGGGGTGGAGATTGCCAATTGGCCCGGGGATCGACCGTTGATTGCCGGCGGCAGCGTGATCGTCGGGCCGATGGGCGATGTGCTGGCTGGACCTTTGCGTGGCGAGGCGGGGTTGCTGACGGCGCAGATCGACACCGATGAACTGATCCGCGCGCGGTACGACTACGATGTGGTCGGCCACTATGCGCGGCCGGATGTGTTCGAGTTGACCGTTGATGAGCGCGCGAAGCCGGGGGTGCGGTTCAATACCTGACCTTGAAGCTTGCAAAGAACCTGTGGGAGCTGGCTTGCCAGCGATGGGGCCATGTCAGTCGACATCTTTTTGGCAGATGCACCGCTATCGCTGGCAAGCCAGCTCCCACCGGGATCGGTGCCCGATCAGAAAACTTTTTACCACGTCGCCGCACTCGCTTTAGGCAGGCTCAACTTGCCGCTGTCGGTAAAGCGCATCGTGCCAAACAATCCGCCCGCCAGTTTGCCGCGCAGCACGTAGGGCAGGTTGTCGAGGCTTTGCGTCTGGCTCAGGCCCAAGGTCTGGCGCAGGAACGAGAACGCCGAGACGCTGACCGGCACCGTGACAATGGCTTCAGAGAAACGCGGGATTGAGCCGCTCTGATCGCTCACACCCGAAGCCAGCGAATGACCATTGACCTCCAGATCCAGGGCGATGCCGTTGTAATCGATCGCCGTTTCATTGGGGTTCTGCACGCGCAGCTTGATCGCGAAGCGTACTTCCAGTTCCTGACTGGGCAACGGTTCGAGGCCGACCACGTTGATGTTCACCGGGTCGCGATTGGGAAACAATGCGCAGGCACTGAGCGACAACAGCAGAAGCGACAGGAAGACGGCGTGGAGGCGGCGCATAAAAATCTCTCGACAAAAAAGGGCTGAACCGTCGCCGGTGCAGCCCTTTTTTTTCGAGGCGTGACGTCAGCGGTTCATCTGTGCGACAGCCGCCGCTTGGCCGGGTTCACCTTTGCCGGTGACGTCGGGGTTTTCCATGACTTGCAGGATCGAAGCTTCCGGGTCGAAGTCGTCTTCTTCCAGCTCGATGAATTCCTCGGGCAGGAAGATGTTCAGCACGATAGCGCACAACGCGCCAACGGTGATCGGCGATTCGAAGATGTTGCGCAGCGCTTGCGGCAGTTCGCGCAGGACTTCCGGCACCGCTGCGATGCCCAGGCCCATGCCCAGCGAGATCGCCACGATCAGCATGTTGCGTCGATGCAGGCCGGCCTCGGCGAGGATCTTGATCCCGGCCACGGCGACGGTGCCGAACATTACCAGCTCAGCGCCGCCCAGCACCGGTTTCGGCATCAATTGCAGCACCGCGCCGATCATCGGGAACAAACCGAGCAACACCAGCAGCCCGGCGATGAAAAACGCCACGTAGCGGCTGGCCACACCGGTCAACTGGATCACGCCGTTGTTCTGCGCAAAGGTGACCATCGGCATGCTGTTGAACACTGCCGCCATGGCCGAGTTGAGACCATCGGCGAGCAGGCCGGATTTGATGCGACGGATGTACAGCGGGCCTTTCACCGGTTGCCGGGAGATCATCGAGTTGGCGGTCAGATCACCGGCAGCTTCCAGCGGCGACACGAGGAAAATCACCGCCACCGGCACGAACGCCACCCAATCGAAGTTGAAGCCATACTTGAACGGCACCGGCACGCTGACCAGCGGCACCTCGGGCATCGAAGCGAAATCCACCGTGCCCATCAGCCATGCCACCACGTAGCCGAGGGTCAGGCCGATGACGATCGCGCCCAGGCGCAGAAACGGCACGTCGACACGGTTCAACACAACGATGGTACCGATCACCAGCGCCGCCAGAAATACGTGACTGGCCGCGCCCAAGTCAGGCGCGCCGAAGCCGCCGGCGATGTCGGTCATCGCCACTTTGATCAGCGACAGGCCCATCAGCGTGATGATCGTGCCGGTCACCACCGGCGTGATCAGCATGCGCAGTTTGCCGATGAACTGGCTGAGCACCACTTCGATGAACGCGGCGAAGAAGCACACGCCGAAGATCGTCGAGAGGATTTCGTCAGTGCCACCGCCACGCGCCTTGACCATGAACCCGGCGCTGAGAATCACACTGATAAAGGAGAAACTGGTGCCTTGCAGACAAAGCAGACCGGAACCCACCGGGCCAAAGCGCTTGGCCTGGACAAAGGTGCCGAGGCCGGAGACGAACAGCGCCATGCTGATCAGGTAGGGGATTTCACTGTGCAGACCGAGGGCGCCGCCCATGATCAAGGTCGGGGTGATGATGCCGACGAAACTCGCCAGTACATGCTGCAACGCGGCGAACACCGTGGCGGTCAGGTGCGGACGGTCGTTTAGGCCGTAGATCAGGTCGTTGTTGCGCGGGGTTTTGTCAGAGGCGGTCATGGTGATGTGCGCGCCGCAAGGCGGGGCCGGGTCAGAAAATGGGTGCGCAGAATGCCGGAAGAGGGCGGCGAGGGCAACGAGCAATAACTGCCTGAAAGGTCAGGTTTTACCGCCTCTCCCTTGTTCTGATCGTTCCCATGCTCCGCGTGGGAATGCAGCCCGGGACGCTCCGCGTCCCTTCCGGAGCTGGAACGCGGAGCGTCCCTTGAGGCATTCCCACGCAGAGCGCGGGAACGATCAAACGTGCCTCGACCGGCAATGGAAAAGCGCCCGTGGCATACTCCCGCGCATGACTTTCGACTCCCCCCTCAGTGCCTGGCAATACGCGGTCGACCACAAGGGTTTCATCCAGGATGAAGCCCAGGAACACGCGGTCTGGGCCTTGCAAAAATGCCATGAAGCCTTGCACGCCGGCGCCCGTTCGGTCAGCGGCGTGTACCTGTGGGGGCCGGTCGGTCGTGGCAAGACCTGGCTGATGGATCAGTTCTATCAGAGCTTGCGGGTGCCAGCGCGGCGTCAACACTTTCATCACTTCATGGGCTGGGTGCATCAGCGTTCGTTTCAACTCAGTGGCATCGCCGATCCGTTGCGCGCTTTGGCCAAAGAGCTGGCCGGCGAAGTGCGCGTGCTGTGCTTCGATGAACTGTTCGTCAATGACATCGGCGACGCGATCATTCTCGGCCGGCTGTTTCAGGTGATGTTCGATGAAGGCGTGGTAGTGGTCTGCACGTCCAACCTGCCACCGGATGATCTATACGCCGACGGCTTCAACCGCGACCGTTTCACGCCGGCGATTGCGGCGATCAAGGCGCACATGACCGTGGTCGCGGTGAATGGCGCCGAGGATCATCGCTTGCATCCGGGGACGATCGAGCAGCGTTATTTTGTTCGCGCGGATGATTTACCGAGCGCACTGGAGGCCGTGTTCAAATCGCTGGCTGCAGATGAGACTGTCAGCGAGGAGCCAGTGGCCGTGGGCCACCGCACACTCAACGTGGTGCAAGCCAGCGAATCCGTGCTGTGGTGCCGCTACAGCGATCTGTGCGAGCAACCTTTCGCCGCCATGGACTTCATTGCCCTGTGTGATCGCTACCGGGCTATTCTGTTGAGCGAAGTGCCGAACCTCAGCGCACAAAAACGCGAAGGACGTATCGCACGCGGTACCGAAGACGGCGCTGCGCGCGTGGTCGCCGGCGACCGGGAATTGCCACAGTTGTCGGTGCATGATGACGGCGTTCGCCGCTTCATCGCTCTGGTCGACGAATGCTACGACCGCAAGGTGCCGCTGTACGTCGAGGCAAGCGTACCGATGGACGCGCTGTACACCGAGGGCTATCTGGAATTCCCGTTCCGCCGCACCCTCAGCCGTTTGCAGGAGATGCAGTTGCAGCGTTTCGCCGAAGCTTGAAAGAAGAGGGCGCCGACATGAGTCAACCGTTGTCCCATCATTTGCTGACCATGGCCTACCAGAATGCCTGGGCCAACCATCGCCTGGCCAAGGCCTGGACCCGGCTCGATGCCACTGAACTGGCGGCGCCCCGGGTGAGCTTCTTCCCCAGCATCCGCCTCACGCTTAATCACATCCTCACCTGCGACTGGTTCTACGTCGACGCGCTGGAGCGCGAATTGCGCGGGGACGAGCCGCACCCGGATTGCTACGTTTTCTTCAATGCAGACGAGCCGTTTACCGATGCTGCGGCGCTGCGTGCCGAACAGGCCCGCGTTGATCGCCGGCTGATCGCCTATTGCGAGCAACTGCGCGATGCCGATCTGCCAAGAATCGTCACTATCGCTCGCGACGAACCGCAACATGACAGCCGCCTGCGCATGCTTTCGCACCTGTTCGAACACCAGATCCATCATCGCGGCCAAGTCCACGCCATGCTCAGCGGCACGACGGTCAAGCCACCGCAACTGGATGAGTTTTTCTGTGTTGGCGAAAGCGCATTGCGCGCCGAAGACTTCGCCGAACTGGGCTGGACTGAAGAGCTTATCTGGGGCCACTGACCGCGAAAGATCGCAGCCTCGTTGCACTCGTCAACTCCTACACATATCGGACCGTAGGAGCTGACGAGTGCAACGAGGCTGCGATCTTTTGATCTTCAGCTTTTCAAGTTGCCCTCTCAGGCGCACCCAAGCTAATGTCCCCGCTAGGCCTTCCAGCTAGCAACTTGCGCGCCGGGGCTTTTTGCTTAATCGGGGATGGAAATGGATTCCGCAGAAATACTCGTACTTCAGGCCAGTTACAGCAACCCGGTGCACGCCGAAGCCATCGGCATCGTGCTCAACCACTACGCCGAAGATCCCATGGGCAGCGGTCACCCGATCGCGCCTGAACTGCTGCAACGCCTGCCCGAAGAACTCGCCCGCCGCCCGCATGCCTTCAGCGTGCTGGCCTTTGTCGGCGGCGAACCGGCCGGGCTGGTCAACTGTTTCGAAGGCTTCTCGACCTTCGCTTGCAAACCGCTGGTCAACGTTCACGACGTCGCCGTGGTCGGCAAATTTCGCGGCCTGGGGCTCAGTCAGAAAATGCTGCAGAAGGTAGAAGAAATCGCCCGTCAGCGCGGTTGCTGCAAAATCACCCTGGAAGTGCTGGAAGGCAATGCGGTGGCGCAGGGTTCGTATCGCAAATTCGGCTTTGCACCGGGGATGTTCAATCCGGATCACGGGCGGATGCTGTTCTGGATAAAGGACTTGCAGGCCTGAAGGCGCCTCACCGCAAATCACCAACATAAAAAAAGGCGCCCCAATGAGGGCGCCTAACTGTCATCTCCCGGGCCAGAGCGGAGCCACGGAAGGTTCATCGGTTGCTCGGTAAAATTCAGTCGCGATAAGACTCGGTCACCTGGGCCGTCTGGTCAGCAGGGACGCGAATTTCTTTCGCACTGGCGTCGGCCTTTTGCTCGCCTTGCGCGTGCTGGACCGGGAAATTGTCGTAGTAATAACGCATGCGCTCGGCACCGCCTTCAGCGAAGGCGCTGGTGGAGCCGAGGGCGAGCAGGGTGGTGAGGATGATAGTGGTGGTTTTCATGGTGCCTCCTACTGAACAAGTGGGAGTCGGTTCGTCCGTGAAGCAGACCGCGAAAGAAGTCTGCGTCGAGGCCATTAACAATGGGTTAACGCTGGTTCAGCGCAAATATTGCGGCGTATTACAGAAACAATGCGGTCGATAGGCACAAAAAAGGGCCTTCTCGGCCCTTTGTCGTTTTACTTCTGCGCTACTTCCGCCGGATCCGGGTGCTTTGGCTTCATCAAACTGAAGTCAATCAACGCCCGCCGCGGTGCCTGATACGGGTCGCCAATCAGCAGCTTGCGCGGTACGAAGCTGTCGCTGACCAGGCTTTTGTTGCGATCCAGTTCATCGGAGCTCAACCCGGCCAAGTCTGCCCAGGTATGAATGAGCTGTGAGCTGCTGTACGGGCGGCTGAGGTCGCCGGCGAAGTTCCAGTCATGGTTTTCCTTCCACTTCGGCGAGGCCCAGGCCATGAACGGGATGGTGTACATCGGCGCGGTCGGTTTGTTTTCGTTGCGGCCCAGCGTGCCGTGGCCGGCGGAGTCGAAGACATCCTCACCGTGGTCGGACAGGTACAGCAGGAAGCCATTCGGGTCGGTTTTGGCGTAGTCCTTGATCAGGCTCGAGACCACGAAGTCGTTGTACAGCACGGCATTGTCATAGCTGTTGTAGGTCGGTACCTGATCGTCACGCACGCCAGCCGGAACGCCCTGGCGATCCTTGAACTTGTCGAACGTCGGCGGATATCGGTACTGGTAGCTCATGTGCGTGCCGAGCAGGTGCACGACGATAAGTTTGCGTTCAGCCGGATCAGTCAGGGCCTTGTTGAACGGCTCGATGACGTCGCCATCGTATTGCGCCGAGTTCTGGTTGCGGTTGTTGTTCAGGTAAACCTGCTCGTCAGCCTGTTCGGAGAAGGTCGTGAGCATGGTGTTGCGCTTGGTCATGGTCTGCTGGTTGGTGATCCAGAAGGTCTTGTAACCGGCCTGTTTCATCACGCTGACCAGCGATGGCGTCGACAGGTACAGATCCGGGTTCTGCTCATCGGCGAAGGTCAGCACTTGCTGCAGCGCTTCGATGGTGTAAGGGCGCGGGGTGATGACGTTGTCGAAAACCGCCAGTTGATCCTTGAGCTTGTCCAGTTCCGGCGTGGTGTTGCGCGGGTATCCGTAAAGACTCATGCGCTGGCGGTTGGTCGACTCGCCGATCACCAGCACCAAAGTCGCCGGTTGCCCGGCGGAGGCGTCCTTGAGGTTTTTCAGCGGCGGGATCTTGCTGGCACTGTCGAGCATGCCTTGCATGTCCCCCAGCGTTTCCAGATAGCGGTGATAGGCCACAGCCATCTGCCAAGGCACGGCAGGCTCGATACGGGTTTCGAATTTCTCGAAGCCTTCAGCGAAATTGCCCATGCGCATGGTTTGTTTGATCAGCGGATAACCGGCCACGGCGATGACAATCGCCGTGGCCGCTACCAGCGCGCGACCACGGGGCATGTACACCGGGCGCAGGCGCGTCCACAGAAAGTAGGCAAACGCGGTATGGGCGAGGAACGCCGGGATCATCCACCAGGCGAAATACTGGGTCATGTACTCGCCGGCTTCCGACACGTTCGACTCGAACATGATGAAGATGACGCTCTGCGAGAATTCCTGCTGATAAATGAAGAAGTAGCCGAGGCTGGCCATCGAGCAGGCCCACAGCACCACACCGATGATCGCCGCGAGCAGGCGAGTCTGTTTGGGGAACAGCAGCATCGGCGCCAGCCACAGCGCGCTCATCACGAATGCCTGACGAAATCCGGTGAAGCCGGACGTGCCAGTCAGCTGGATCAGCAGTTGGGTTATACCCGAGAAATACCAGAAGAAGACGAACAGCCAGATGAATCCGGCCCAGTCGAAACCGGTCGCAGTCGTTTTGCTGCGTTTGAACAATGCCATTCAGCGCTCCAGCTCAATCATCAGACCCACGCCGGAAACGCTTCCATGACACCGACGAACAGAGGCCGTGCGCGCAGGCACGGCCAGAATGGGGCGGAGTATCCCCAAGGGCTTGTGAAAGATTTGTTAAGCGCCGCTGTTGGTGTGTATCAAGCGGTCAGAGGTGCAACGTGTCGGGAACGACGGGGGCCGTTCCCGAAGCAGGCGGGGATCAGGCGTGGGGTGCGCGCTGCACAACCGGACGCGGTTGCGGCTGCGAGCCCTGGGTCAATGCGCGCAATTGCGCCAATTCGTGCTTCAACTGGTCGCGCTCGTCTTTCAACTGGCGCAATTCATCGCGACGGATCGTAACGTAGAGGGTTTGTGGCGGCATTGCTGTGTGTACTGTGCCCATTGCTCACCTCGCAAATGGCGTGCATCAACTGTAAGTCACTCCTCGTTTTGAGGCGCTTGACTTACTATCGGCGCCAATTTTGATTTCTTTTGCCCTGGAAGGGAACTTTTTTATTTTTCATGGTCGGTGTGTCTTCGGCAGGATTCGGGGCGTTATCACTCTGGATCGGGCACAATGCCCGGAAACTTCATCGCAACGCTCTGGACTAACCTCCATCAGTCGCGTTGGGCTATAACCAATGACACACATTTATTTGTAGTAAGGAGCATCAGCACATGCAACTCGGGATTATTGGACTGGGCCGCATGGGCGGCAATATTGCGCGACGTCTGATGCTCAACGGGCACACCACCGTTGTTTACGACCGCAATACCGCTTTCATCGATAACCTGGTCGCCGAGGGCTCCACCGGCGTCGCCGACTTGCCAGCACTGGTTGCCGGCCTCGACAAGCCGCGCGCGGTCTGGGTCATGCTGCCGGCGGGCGCACCGACCGAAGACACCATCAACACCCTGAGCGAACTGCTTGAGCCCGGCGATACGATCATCGACGGCGGCAACACCAACTACAAGGACGACATTCGTCGCGCCAAGACGCTGAACGAGAAGGGCCTGCACTACATCGACGTCGGCACCTCCGGCGGCGTCTGGGGCCTGGAACGCGGCTATTGCATGATGATTGGCGGCGACGCCGAGACGGTCAAACGTCTGGATCCGCTGTTCGCCGCACTGGCGCCGGGCATGGGCGACATCCCGCGTACCAAGGACCGCAAGTCCGATGATCACCGTGCCGAGCACGGCTACATCCACGCCGGTCCCGCCGGTGCCGGGCACTTCGTGAAGATGATCCACAACGGCATCGAGTACGGCATGATGGCCGCGTTCGCCGAGGGCTTCGACATCCTCAAGACCAAATCCAGCGAACGCCTGCCGGAAGATCAGCGATTTGATCTGAACGTGGCCGATATCGCGGAAGTCTGGCGTCGTGGCAGCGTGGTTTCGTCGTGGCTGCTGGACCTGACTGCCGATGCGCTGGCCAGCGATCCGAAGCTCGACGGTTTCTCCGGTTCCGTGGCTGACAGCGGCGAAGGCCAATGGACCATCGAAGCGGCCATGGAGCAAGCGGTGCCGGTACCGGTGCTGTCCAACTCGCTGTTCTCCCGTTACCGCTCGCGCGGGCAGGGCACCTTCGGTGACAAGATCCTGTCGGCACAACGCTTCGGCTTCGGCGGCCACGTGGAGATTGCCAAGAAATGACCCGTACGATCCGCAGAAAATCCAAGGCAGAACCCGCACCACCGACCACGCTGTTCCTGTTCGGTGCCCACGGCGACCTGGTCAAGCGCTTGCTCATGCCAGCGCTGTACAACCTCAGTCGCGACGGCCTGCTCGACGAGAATCTGCGGATCGTCGGCGTTGATCACAACGCCATTACCGATGAAGCCTTTGCGCAGAAGCTCGAAGACTTCATCCGTACCGAAGTGGCGGCGAAGGTCGGCAAGGGCGATCAGATGCTTGATCCGCTCTTGTGGGCCAAGCTGGCCAAAGGCATCAGCTACGTCCAGGGCGATTTCCTCGACGACAGCACTTATTCCGCCCTGGCGGCGAAAATCGCCGACAGCGGCACCGGCAATGCGGTGTTCTACCTGGCCACCGCGCCGCGTTTCTTCAGTGAAGTGGTGCGCCGTCTCGGCAGCGCCGGTTTGCTTGAAGAAACGCCCGAAGCGTTCAGAAGGGTGGTGATCGAGAAGCCGTTCGGCTCCGATCTGCACACTGCCGAAGCCTTGAACGCCTGCCTGCTCAAGGTCATGAGCGAAAAGCAGATCTACCGGATCGACCATTACCTGGGCAAGGAAACCGTGCAGAACATTCTGGTCAGCCGGTTCTCCAACAGCCTGTTCGAAGCGTTCTGGAACAACCATTACATCGACCACGTGCAGATCACCGCGGCGGAAACCGTCGGTGTGGAAACCCGTGGCAGCTTTTACGAACACACCGGCGCACTGCGCGACATGGTGCCCAATCACCTGTTCCAGTTGCTGGCCATGGTCGCCATGGAACCGCCGGCTGCTTTCGGCGCTGACGCGGTGCGCGGCGAGAAGGCCAAAGTGGTCGGGGCGATTCGTCCTTGGTCGACGGAAGAAGCCCGGGCCAACTCGGTGCGTGGCCAGTACAGCGCCGGCGAGCGCGATGGCCAGCCGTTGAAGGGTTATCGCGAAGAAGCCAACGTGTCGCCCGACAGCACCACGGAAACCTATGTGGCGCTGAAGGTGATGATCGATAACTGGCGCTGGGTCGGCGTGCCGTTCTATCTGCGCACCGGCAAGCGCATGAGCGTGCGCGACACCGAGATCGTCATCTGCTTCAAACCGGCGCCGTACGCACAGTTCCGCGACACCGAAGTCGACGAGTTGCAACCGACTTATCTGCGTATCCAGATCCAGCCAAACGAAGGCATGTGGTTCGACCTGCTGGCCAAGCGCCCGGGGCCGGCGCTGAACATGGCCAATATCGAGCTGGGTTTTGCGTATAAGGATTTCTTCGAGATGCAGCCGTCGACTGGCTACGAAACCTTGATCTACGACTGCCTGACCGGTGATCAGACGCTGTTCCAGCGTGCCGACAACATTGAGAACGGTTGGCGAGCGGTGCAGCCTTTCCTTGATGCCTGGCAGCAGGATGCGAGCGTCGAGACGTATGCGGCCGGCGAAGATGGCCCGCAAGCAGCCGAAGATCTCCTGACTCGCGATGGTCGCGTCTGGCACGGCCTGGGATGAGTGATTTGCCGAAACAACCGATCCGTTTTCTGCTCAGCGACATGGACGGCACCTTGTTGCTGCCTGATCACACGCTGAACCAGCGCACCATCGACGCCGTGCGTTCATTGCGCGAGGCCGGTGTGCTGTTCAGCCTCGCCAGCGGCCGCCCGCCGAAAGCCATGTTGCAGCAGATCGAGGCGCTGGGCGTTGATCTGCCGACAGCGGCGTTCAATGGCGGCACCATCGTCAAACCGGACGGCACACTGTTGGCCGCGCATTATCTGCCGGCCACGACCGCGCTGATTGCTTTGGCGCAGTTTGCCGATCAACCGGAGGTGGAAATCTGGGTGTTCAGTGGCGGCGACTGGCTGCTCAAGGACCCGCACGGGCCGATGGTCCCTCGTGAGCAGAGCGGCCTCGGCTATCCGCCGGTGGTGGTCGAGAGTTTCGAGCCGTATCTGGAGCGCATCGACAAGATCGTTGCCACCAGCAATAACACAGAGTTGCTGATTGAGCTGGAGGCGCAGCTGTTGCCCAAGGTCAACGGCATGGCGCAAGTGTCGCGCTCGCAGCCGGTGTATCTGGACGTCACTGCGCTTGAGGCTAACAAAGGCACCGCGCTGACAACGATTGCCGAATACCTCGGCGTGCCGCTCGAGCAAACCGCTGTCATCGGCGACGGCGGCAACGACCCGGCGATGTTCAAATGCGCCGGCTTGTCGATTGCCATGGGACAGGCGGAAGAGGCGGTGAAGCGTCAGGCGGATGTCGTTACAGCGTCGAACACCGAAGACGGCGTGGCTTTGGCGATCGAGCAGTACATCCTCCCGCGCTGACACAACAAAAAACCAATGTGGGAGCGAGCCTGCTCGCGAAGGCGTCGGCACATTCAACACCTTCATTGCCTGACCCAACGCATTCGCGAGCAGGCTCGCTCCCACAGGTTGATTCAGTGTTGCTTAGAGCCAGTAGCTCACCGCATACCAGCCCAGCAGTCCCATCACTACCGTATACGGCACCGCCATCCACACCATGCGCCCGTACGACAACCGCACCAGCGGCGCGATCGCCGAGGTCAGCAGGAACAGAAACGCTGCCTGACCATTCGGTGTCGCCACACTCGGCAGGTTGGTGCCGGTGTTGATCGCAATCGCCAACGTTTCGAAGTGCTCACGAGTCATGTGCCCGGCAAGAAAAGCCTGTTTCACCTCAGTGATGTAAATGGTCGCGACAAACACGTTGTCGCTGATCGCCGAGAGCAGACCATTGGCGATGAACAACATCCCCGGCTGTTGATCCATAGGCAACGCCAAGACCCACTCGATCAGCGGGACGAACAGATGCTGATCGTGAATGACCGCCACCACGGCAAAAAACACCACCAGCAGCGCGGTAAACGGCATGGCGTCCTTGAACGCGCTGCCCAGGCGATGCTCGTCGGTGATGCCGGTAAACGCAGTGATCAACACAATCACCATCAAACCGATCAGGCCGACTTCAGCCAGGTGAAACGCCAGGCAACCAATCAGAATCAGCGCCGCCGCGCCTTGCACCAGCAGCGCCGCCGTCTGACGAGGCGTACGTTTGGCGTTGTCCTCGGCAGCGTAGTTGGCCAACACAGCGCGGACGTTGTCCGGCAGCAGCGTGCCGTATCCGAACCAGCGCAGCTTCTCCAGCAGCACGCAAGTAACCAGACCCGCCACCAGTACCGGCAGCGACACCGGGGCAACTTTCTGGAAGAACTCGCCGAAATGCCAGCCCATCTCATGGCCGATCAACAGGTTCTGCGGCTCACCGACCAAGGTGCAGACGCCACCGAGCGCCGTGCCGACCGCGCCGTGCATCAACAGGCTGCGCAGGAAAGCGCGGAATTGATTCAAGTCCTCATGGTGTCGCGACGGTAAATGCTCATCGTCACCGAATTCGCTGTCCTTGCGTGGATCATTGCCAGACGCGACCCGGTGATACACGGAGTAAAACCCGACAGCCGCACTGATGATCACCGCCGTCACGGTCAACGCATCAAGAAACGCCGAAAGAAATGCCGACAAGAAGCAGAACATCAGCCCCAGAATCGCTTTCGAGCGCACGCCCAACAGCAGCCGCGAGAAGAGAAACAGCAGCAGATCTTTCATGAAGTAGATGCCGGCAACCATGAACATCAGCAGCAGGATCACCGGAAAGTTGTGCAGTAACTCATCGTACAGCGCTTGCGGCGTGGTCATCTTCAACAGCAACGCTTCAATCAACAGCAGGCCGCCGGGCATCAACGGATAACACTTGAGCGCCATGGCCAGGGTGAAGATGAATTCGATCACCAGCAACCAGCCTGCGGCGACCGGGCCGATGGTGAACAGGACCACGGCATTGAGAATGAGAAAACCGACGATGGTCGCCTTGTACCAGCGTGGCGATTGCCCGAGGAAGTTGTGCGCGAACG
Organism: Pseudomonas sp. RG1; assembly: GCF_025910115.1. Classification (NCBI taxonomy): domain Bacteria; kingdom Pseudomonadati; phylum Pseudomonadota; class Gammaproteobacteria; order Pseudomonadales; family Pseudomonadaceae; genus Pseudomonas; species Pseudomonas sp. RG1. The sequence goes on along the minus strand of NZ_JAPCIK010000023.1, from coordinate 154,104 downwards.
CCTGGGCGATTGAACCGGACATCGGCTGCTCCTTTTATTTAGAAGCGCGAAAGTTGCCGGATGTTTCAAGGAAGATCAAGGTTTGAGAATGCAATTGCTTGATAACAATCGTGCGCATCCGATCCCTGGCGGTTGCTGTACAGAGGACCCGCGGCGCCGTGACGTCGTGGGTCCCTGATATTGTGGCGCGGATGCAGTGATCTCGGCGCTTAGATTTCTGACGAGGTCACTCTTATAGCCCAAGGCGCAGACAGTCGGCCCGAATCGGATTTACAGCGGAAAGTGTGCACATGGTTTACGGCCAGATCCGTGGTAGTTGCGCTGTAAACACCATGTTCGTCGACGACAAAATCAACAACGTTGTTTTGGTAGTCGACAATCCATCCCGTCTCGCCAGGAATGCCCGTGCCGGTAATGGTGACGGATCTGTCAGTCGTGACGCCCTGATTACCGATTTCCTGAAACCGCTCTTGACCGATCACAAACTTGATCGTCAACGCCGTCGGTTTGATTACCTCAACCTGCCACGAACTTGACTCGTGCCCGTTGGGGTCCCTCGCGACGAAGCGCTGAATACCCGGTTGAAGGCCTGACACATTGGCGCTCCAATGCCCGTCTGAATCGATATTCAGCAGTCGAACCACTGTACTGTTGTTCAATAGTTCAACGATTCGGCCAGGTGTGCCGTAGCCAATGAAGTCCAGTTCGTTACTGAATGTTCTCTGACCGCGGGGGACGAATTGTCCGTCAGGTTCGTATACCGTTTCAATTACCGGCGCGTTCTGCACATCGTCGGAGACTGTGATTATCCATGGAAGCGAAACGGCCCCGGCGGCATTCCTCGCTGTGTACATATGCCGACCCGTTTGCAACTTGGCCAGCGCCACGATGAAGTTGCCTTGGACATCAGCATCTACCACGGCAACGGGGCGCCCCGCATCCGATATATGCACAGGTTCTCCCGCAAGGCCCGAGCCGCTGATCTTCAGCTTGCTGTCATTGCTGATGCCGCCGTTCGGTATGGATTCGCCTTTACCGTTGGTGACCTCGCGTATCACGGGAGCATTGGCTGTCGCGGAGTGGGTCGTAGCATCGGCAGGCGTCAGCGGTGCAGATAACTTCTCTTGATCAGACATTCTGAAATTCCCTTTTTCGGTTGTACACGCAGCCATCTGCGCGCCCCGTTATCTGATGCCCGATGGGAGCGACCGTCTACTGTCAGAAATTACAGGTGCAGCTATATAACCGACGGACGGTAAAGGTCCGCGTGCATGCCGACTATGGATTCAGATAACGCGCAACCATTGCCCGGTAGTTGCCATCCAGTGAATAGCCCCCCACCACGATAGCCCCGTCAGTTTGTACGGCCAGAGAATTGGCTGTATCGAGACTTCGCCCCAGTCGCGTGCGCAACCAACCGTGGCCCTGGCCGAACGCCGGATCGAGGCTGCCGTCAGCTTGATAACGGGCGACCATAAAGTCGGCTTCAACCCCGCCGATGGTCGCGCCTACGGCAACGATGCGGCCGTCGCTCATCAATCGGGCGGCGTTCCATTGGCATCCGCTGGGACCGATGTCCACCACCTGCGGTTGGCCATGATGACAGTGCAGGTCCGGGCGACCGTTGGCGTGCAGGACAAACGTCAGGCAGCGGATTGGATCGCGGCTGCTGCCGAAGCAGTAGAGCCTTTCGGCGGACTCGATGATCTGGCTGACCTGAGCGCTGTTGCCGTGGGCCCTGAACGCCATGAAACCGTCCACGGCAAAACGCTCGTCCAGACGCCCATCGGACTGGTAAACCGCCAGCAGCCCTTGCTGCGGAAAGTCGATGGAACCTGCGACGACAATTCGCCCATCCGCCTTCAACAGCAGGGTGCTCAGCCAGGTGTTGAGCAGCAAGTGGCGAACCATGACAAATCCGCGCCCGTTGAACGATTCGTCGAGGCTTCCATCGGGGCAGAGGCGAATCAGCATCCCGGCGTGGTCGGCGAGGCTGAAATGATGGTTGGCGATCAGCAGAATGCGACCGTCTTCCTGCACCGCAAAGTCACAGGCTTCAACACCTGGCACACCCGGCGGCAGCCAGTTGTCGCGGGTGCCCATGGACAGCTCGCCGGGCAGGCGCACGATCTGGAAGCCGTCATTACCGAAAGTTCGATCTGGCTGGCCGTTGGCATCGAACAGGGCGAAGGCGGGGAGGGTGCGATGGGTGTCTTCATAATGCAGGCCGGCCAGCAGAATCTTGCCGTCAGCTAGTACCTGAACCTTGCCGGCCTTGGCTTCGAATCCTTCGACGAAACTGCCGATCACGCTGCCCTGAATACCGAACGACAAATCCGCCGAACCATCACCCAGCAGCCGCGCCAGGCCAAAACGACTTCCCTTCGGCGTACCGACCTTGGCGGCGACCAGAATCCGACCCTGCGCATCGAGCGCGACATGTTGCGTCTGGCTGGACAGGCTACCGCCAAAGTACACCTGCGCAACACCGCCGATGGCGAAGGTCGAGTCGAGCGAACCGGGGTTGTTCCATACCGTGGGCAACGCATAAGTGTTCAGGGTCGACATGCACGCGTCTCCTTGCGAGTAGCCGATATCCCAGTGATTGGGAGGCTGACTGCACGAGCGAAACATTCAATCCCTGAACCGCGAGAAGTACAACTGGACGAATCAACAGAACGACGGTCGCACTGTGCCAGAACAGTGTCTTGCTGAACCAGTCGCAAGCGAGCCAAGCAATTTGGATGAAACAGCGCAGTAATTAATGTGCTTATTCGACTTTGCATACAACAAAGGCGGATGACTTTAACGTCATCCGCCTTTGTTCGATTATCAGTGTGGCATCGACCACGATTGCAACTTGTGGCCGTCTTCGCTCAGTTCGGCGCGGGCCTGCTGCAGCAGTTGTTCGAGTTGCGCCGGGTCAGAGTAGGCGCTGCTCGGGATCTGTTTGCGACCGATGTGGGAGTTGGTGCGGTCGACGACGGTCAGGCTCAGTTCGCCATTGCCGTCTTGTGGCGCCCAGGCCACGCACTGGAAAGGCTTGAACGCGTGGTTGGCAATCAAAAGTGCTTCGTTGATACGCAGCGGGGCAGTCATGGGGTCTTCTCTCTATTGGCGCCCAATCAAGTGATGTGCCGTCGGTTGGGCTTCCCGTGCGGCGGGTTACTTGTACTGATGCACGCAACAGGGGTGTGGGTCACACTTGAAACAAAGAAATTTCAGGTTCTTTACATAACGTAAGTTCGTTTCGTTAATCCTGCACCTGTCCGAACACCGCGCTGAATTCACCCCAACCCCAGCCCTCTCTCCAAGGAGAGGGAGCCGATTTGTGGGCTTTTCAAACTCGAGTTCGGCTTGGTCTTTCAGATCGGCGTACCTCGCTTAAACACCTCGGTCAGTTCCCTCTCCCTTGGGAGGGGGCTAGGTTGAGGGGCCGTTCTTTTACTCACCGCAAATAGTCGATAGCTAACTAACAACCAACTTTCTTATAACTCTTTTAATACAAGCCCTATAAGCAATCGGTACAAGCCCCCGTCAAAATCTTGCTAGTGTTACAACCGGGTCTGCCAAATGACTGTTTTTTCGATCATTTATCAAATTTGGCGCCAAGGAACAGTCATGAGCGAAGCGCCTGCGTCGAGACGTTTACTGGTGGTCGATCCCTGCGACGACTGCCATCGCCTGTTGCCGGGATTGCGCGCCGTCGGTTGGGATGTCGACAGCTGTAATCTGGAGAACGCCGCATCCCGCGCCTGTGACGTCGGCCTGCTGCGCTTGCAGCCTTACCACCTGGAACGTCCAGAAGCGGTCAAAGAACTGATCAGCCGCAGCGGCACCGAATGGATTGCCGTGCTCAATCAGGAAGTCCTGCGTTTACAGAACGTCGGTGACTTCGTTTGTGAATGGTTCTTCGACTTCCACACCTTGCCCTTCGACGTCTCCCGCGTACAGGTCACCCTCGGCCGCGCCTTCGGCATGGCGCGCCTGCGCGGGCAGGGCACGATTCATGTCGATCAACCGGAGCACGAACTGCTCGGCGACAGCAAACCGATCCGCGAACTGCGCAAACTGCTGAGCAAACTCGCCCCGACCGAATCGCCCGTGCTGATTCGCGGCGAAAGTGGCACCGGCAAAGAGCTGGTCGCGCGCACCCTGCATCGACAATCCCAGCGTCACAACAAACCGTTTGTAGCGATCAACTGCGGGGCGATCCCAGAGCATTTGATCCAGTCAGAATTGTTCGGCCACGAGAAAGGCGCGTTCACCGGCGCGCACCAGCGCAAGGTCGGACGCATCGAAGCGGCCAATGGCGGTACGTTGTTTCTCGACGAAATCGGCGACTTGCCGCTGGAACTGCAGGCCAATCTCCTGCGGTTTCTGCAGGAAAAGCACATCGAGCGGGTAGGCGGCAGTCAGCCGATTCCGGTAGACGTTCGCGTTCTGGCCGCAACCCACGTCGACCTGGAAGCGGCAATCGAGAAGAAGCGCTTTCGCGAAGACCTGTATTACCGGCTCAACGTACTGCAAGTGGTGACCGCGCCATTGCGCGAGCGCCACGGTGATCTATCGATGCTGGCCAACCATTTTTCGCACTTCTACAGCCACGAAACCGGGCGGCGGCCACGCAGCTTCAGCGAAGATGCATTGATTGCCATGGGCAAGCATGACTGGCCGGGTAACGTGCGCGAGCTGGCGAACCGGGTACGGCGGGGGCTGGTGTTGGCGGAGGGACGGCAGATCGAGGCAAGGGATTTAGGGTTGATCAGCCAACACTCGATCGCCACGCCGATGGGCACGCTGGAGGATTACAAGACCCGAGCGGAACGGCAGGCGTTGTGTGATGTGTTGAATCGGCATAGTGATAATTTGAGTGTGGCCGCGAAAGTCCTAGGAGTTTCGCGGCCTACTTTTTATCGGTTGTTGCATAAGCATCAGATTCGTTAATTAAAGTGATCGCAGCCTTCGGCGGCTCCTACAGGGATTACTCGAATCCACATGTAGGAGCCGCCGAAGGCTGCGATCTTTTGCTTTTGCTTAGAAGTAATACGGGAATTTCAGGCTGAACGAAAAGTCCGGAGCATCATCGGTCATGCCAATCGAGAGGTTTGGCACGATCGTCAGGTTGTCGGTGGCCGCAATGGTCATGCCGACGTTGAAGTAACCGGCGTTGGCATCACTGGACACCACCGATTCCCAATCGCCGCCGTCCTGTTTCAGCTTGCTTTTGCGTTGCACCAGGTCGGAGACCGAGAACGACATACTCATCTTCTCGTTAAGCGCGAAGGCGATACCGGCGCCGATCTGGAAGCTGTCGCCGATGCGCACTTTGCCCGGGTTTTTCTGATTGACCGTAGAGCTGATGTCGTCGAACGATTCCTCGAGGTTGTGGGTGTAGGAAAGGCTGCCGAACAGCACCGCCGGGTCGAACGTCTTGACCAGCGAGATACCCGGTGTGATCGACCAGACGCCGTTGCCGGTGGGCAGGGTATCGGGGACGAACAGGTTGGAGTTGGCGTCGGTCTGGCGCAGTTTGATGCCGAACGGGTCTTTGCCGGTCGGCGCCTTGACGCGCAAGGTGACGACGGCGTCCGGGGTGTTGACCGATTCGTCGAGGAACTTGTAGGCGATACCGAAGTTGACGTCGCCGATGGTTGGATCCTTGGTCACGGTTTCTTCTGTTGTTACGCCAGCCGCGCCCTCGTTGCCGCCGCCGGATTGATACGTCGACTCGCGATAGATCACCGGCACGTTCAGGTCGAACTGCCAGCGATTGTCGAAGTTGTAGCGGCCGGTGAGGTCCAGGGTCCAGGTGTCGGCCTTGATCCTGTCGAGGTTGATGTTGCCCAGGAAGATCGAATCCAGCGCAAGGAACCCGTTCAGGATCAACTGACGGGTGTCGTAGCGCGAATAGGTCAGGCCGGTTTCCACGCTGAACTTGCCGCCGCCAAAGAAACCACTGGCTTCGTCATACAGGTTGGAAACGCTCTGTGCCGGTTGTGAATCATCGGCCAGCGATTGGCCGTAGGAAGCGCCACTGCCCCCGGCGGCGCCTCCCGATGCAGCGGCCGCACCGGTGCCTGTGGCGGCTCCGGCGACGCGATTGCCTTTCATGTCGGACGGCGATTTGGCCAGCCGTTTTGGCGGTGGGGCGGCGGGTGTTTCTTCTACCTGGCGGACCCGTTGTTCAAGTACCGCCAGCGCTTGTTGTTGTTGTTCGTATCGTTGTCTCAGTTCCAGAAGTTCCCGTTTCAGGGCTTCTACATCGGCGTCGGGTGCTGCTTGCAGCATTGCCGCCGGGAGAAGGGTACTCAAACACACTGCAGCACGCAGTGATACTGATCGATACATGAATAAGCCGTCCCTTTAAGCCCAATGATCGAGACTCAGCGTAGTTCAATATCCGATATTGCGTAGGGCGCCGAGTTGGGTCAGGTTGCAATCCAGTGCACCGGCGCTTCTGCCGTTATTGTTAAGTACGACGTTGAGTTGCGTAAGGTTGTTGACCACGTTGGCGCTGCCCAGCAAACGGGTGTTCTGCAGCAGCCCGCCCTGGGCGACCTGTTGCAGTGCCGTGCCCTGGTTGCCGCTGGCCTGAATGGCCATTTGCACGCCACCGCCATTGGCCGAAACCGCGACACTGCCGGCGCCGTTGCTGCCAGTAATGGTTTGTCCGGCGATGAGGGCCTGGCCCTGCGATGGCACCAGTGCCGGGGCCTGGCTGGCTTCGCTGACGTTGATCGCGACGTTGTTGCTGGCGGTGTTGCCATCGCCGGCGGCGCGTACGCTTTGCGTCACACCCTGGCTGCTATTGAGGCCGGCACCACCGATGACAGTGCCGGTGCCTGATGCGAGAGCGCTGCCATTGCCCGACTCCTTGATGGTCGAGACATAGAATTCCGGTTTGACGGTTGCGGCCTGGATCTGCATCGAGGTCGCGGCCCCGATCAAGTCGCCGCTGGCGTTGCGCCAGGTGCTGCTCATGACAATGCCGAAGCTGATGATCCGCCCCGGCATGACGTAACGACCGCGCAGCTCGGCGAGCTCCTGGTCCTTGATTTCGATGGGTTTGAATCCGGCATGGGCTAAACCTGACGCACTCGCTGCCAGGCAGGCGGCGGCCAGCCAGTATGAGCTTTTCATCTGCTGCTCCCGGGACATCCAGTCCCATTCTCTAACTCGGCGATTAAAAGAAGTCGCTCTGAATGAACCCGAAATCCATCAATTCCGCATCTTTGACCGGGTTGAAACTGTCCAGCGAGTTCTTCGCCGTCAGCGGCACGGGAGGGCTGCGCAAGGCGTTGGCCTTGTCGTAACCGGGGCCGACGATGGCGAAGACAATGCCGTTCCAACCTTTGACAAAGTCGTCGTGCTTGTAGCGTTTGTGGCCGAGAACCGGGTCACCGATGTAGACCCAATCCTTGTCCGAGCGCTGCAGGACGACGAAATGCTTGTAGCCACGAATGTCCATCAGAACCACCACCGGAATCGTCACCGCTTCGAGTTTCTCGGGCGGGATCCGGTAGCCACGGGCACGCATGCCGATGCTTTCTACGTAGCGCTTCATGTCGAGCATGGAGAAACCCTGGGTTCGCACCAGGTCCTGGTCAGCATTGACCAGCATGCCTTTGATGATGTGCTCCTCATCGACGTCGAGCCAATAAGCCTGGCGCAGGACCGTTGCCAGTGCAGCAGCGCCGCAGCTGAAATCGGTTTTCTGTTCAACGATGTCGGCAAACTTGCGCTCACGAATGCTTTGCACGTCCTTGTAGACCAGCACGCCACCCGGCAGGGCAGCGACGGGCATCTGAGCTGCCTGAGTCAGGCCGCACAGACAAAGCAGAGCGAGGAGGGCAGGAGTCCGCATGATCGAGTACGCCTTGTGGAACCTGGGAAAAAAGCCCCGTTGCCGGGGCTTTCGTTTCGATCGCGATTACATGCAGGCTTTGCAACCTGCGGCGATGGACAGCGAGTTGCTTTGTTGGTTGCCCACACCCGCCGAGACGTTGGCTCCGCCGTTGCCGGAGAAGTTGTTCATCGAGTTGGTCATGTTGGCGTTGTTGACGACTGGAGTTTTCCAGCCATCTTTGGTCAACACTTGTTGGGTGGTGACGCCAGCGAGGCCAAAACTACCCACGGCTTCGAACTTGGCTTTCTGATCATCGTTGCCGCCATGGCCGCCGCCACGGTTGCCCCAACCGCCGTGGTTGTCGTCTTCGATGGTCGCGGTGCCTTTGGCTTTGAACGCGCCAGCGGCTGCATAAGTACCGGTGAGGGTGTCGGTTTTGTAAGCCTGCACGCCTTTGTTTTCCACGACCAGGCCAGTCGAGGACTGGTTGGCAGAGGCGGCAGCCTGCGCTACACGACCACCGGATACGGCGATGGCGAGGTTGTTTTTCTGTTGGTTGAAGTTGCCGGCGGTCACGTTGATGCCGATGTTGCCGGAACCGTTGTTGCCAGTATTGGTGAGGTTGGCGTTGTTGAAGGTGGAAGAGTTTTTCACATAGTTGTTGTTGTTCACCTGAGTCGCGCTCGAGGCGGCAACAGCATTGCCGAAGATGAAGCTTTCGTCAGCGGTCGCCAGCGCAGCAGCGTTGTCCTGCTGGTTGCCGTCGCCACCCGCCACGTTGGCACCCATGTTGCCGTTGGAGCCGTTGAGCGAGTCGCTGGCATTGGCGTTGTTCAGGGTGCCCTGGTTTTTCACCACGTTGCCGTCGCTGTTTTGCGCATCGAGTACAGCGGCGCCGGCGCCTGCGGTGATCTGCAGCAGTTGTTCAAGATTCGGACCTTGTGGCTGGCCGTGACCGTTGCCGTGTCCATTGCCATGCCCGTTACCACGACCGTCGGCCTGTGCTGCCATTGCCATCACTGCTGCGAGTGCGAAAACCAGTGGTTTGAGAGCCATTGTAGGTTTCATGGTTGTTTCTCCGTCGTGCTTATTAGTTGGTTAAGTGTTGGGACTTTTCTAATTGCACTGCTTTTTGTTTGGGTCAGTCTGCGACCCGGATGCTCAGGGTGTTAGCCATTCGGTTCCCCACCCCGGCACTCTGGTTCACCTGGATTACCCCGCGGCTGCCGGTGAAGGCCTGATCACTGGTCGTGACCTGGCGACTGCCGATTGCGGTACCAGTTGCTCCTGAGCTCGGTAAAAACGCCACGTTCTGTTGTGAAAGGGCGCTGTCGTCAACGCTCTGCGGGCCGGCACTGATGCTGACGCGCGTGACGTTGGCCATTTGGTTGTTGGCACCGGCGCCCTGGTTCACACCGAGGATGCCGTTGCCATTGCTGAAAGAGTTGCCGCCGATATTGGCGCTCGCGTCGATGGCGCGGCTGGCGGGCGTGTCGATGGTTTGCCTGACGTTGGTGGTGGCATGGGCTTCGGTGCCGATGGCAATCGCCTTGGTGTTGGCTTGTTGCATCTGGTCACCAGCAGCCTGGTTGACGTTGAAGTTGCCGCGATACTGCGCGCCGGAATCCTGAATATTGGCCTTGTTCACTGAAGCCGAATCGGCCATGGCGCTGGTGCAGCCGAGCAGGGCGAGAAGCAGCAGGGTGCGATTCATGTCATTGGCCTCCGGCCATGCGAGTCAGAGGCGCCAGCCCGGTGCTCATCGCCCGGTTGACCGTGTTGGAGATCGACGCCCCGGAGCCGCCGCCGCTACCCGTGCGCATACCGGGCAGGCCGTTCTGGTTGGTCAGGGTGTTCATGCCGGGCAGGTTGGAACTGGGCGTGGTCATGTTGCCGCGAATCGATGAGCCGCTGGCGACACTGGCGAAATCACCGTCAGTCAGTTCGGTACTGCTGAGGGTCTGGTTGATCCGCGCCGAAGGGTTGGCGTTGACCGTGGTTGGATAGGGATCTTTGCCGCCGTTGCGCCCGATCGGGATTGGCTGAACGTCGCGGTTGAGGACGATCACTCCATTGCCTTCGGCCTGGGCGCTGACACTGATCAATGCGCTGGCGGCTGATCCGATCAGCAGGAGGCAGGTCAGGCTTTTATTGAAATTCCCCACGGCTGCAATTCCTTCTTCAGTGGGCTGGGTTATTCAGCGTTGTGAAGGAGAGAGCGAAAGCTGTGCCGGTTTTGAATTGTCTCGTTATTTCAATGGGTTAGGTGTTTTCCAGAAATGCTCAAAGCGGGTACTGTTTCAGCGCTGAGACACATGCATGGGTGCTTGAACGGTGCTTGACGTTGGAAAGCTCTGGAACAAGGGTTTGCGCCGATGTGTTTCATCGGCGTAACAGGCGACGTGACGGAGAGATGAACAGCGTTTGGACGGGGGCTTTGCGCGGTGAGGAGTGTTTCAAAAACGGACAGTTTCGTCCCAAGGCGGCTCAGCTGGACAGCAGAAGCTCGACCGACGCAAAGGCTTGGGCGTGCCGTTCGGCCCAATTGCCCTCGATAACTTGCAATGGCTGTTGATGCTCAATCAACCAGGCGCGCGTGGCTTCGAAAAATGCCATGCGATCCGCAAGATCCGGTTGGCAGCGTTGACCGTCTTCGGCCCAGTCGACCTGTTGCGGCGATAGCAGCAGGTGCAGGTCGTAATGGCGCGTGAGCAATTCGCTTTGCAGCCAGGTCGGGCAGTCGCCGAACAGGGTCTGGCTCCAGAGGATGTTGCTTAGCAGATGGGTGTCGAGAATCAGCAGTTCGGGTTGTTTCGCCCGTGCCTGATCTTCCCATTGCAACTGGCCCCTGGCGATATCAGGAATATCCGCGAGGCAAGTGTCGCGTGGGTTGTCTTCGATGAACCGACGAACATATTCATCAACGCGCACGCCGCCGAAACGCTGCTCAAGGCCTGCCGCCAGCCAGCTCTTGCCGGTGGATTCCGGGCCGGTGAGAACAACGACTTTCATGTGCGCAACGCCGGATCGGCACGCCATTCCCGCCAGCCTTGCACGGCGAGCAGGGTAAACAGCGCATACAGGCCGGCAGTCAGATAGAGGCCTTTATAGATGAACAGGCCGACAAAGATCACATCGAGGACGAACCACAGCGCCCAGCATTGCAGGCGTTTTTGCGCCATCCACAGTTGCGCCACCAGACTGAAACCGGTGAGCGCGGCATCGAGCCACGGCTGTGCGGCGTCGGTCCAGTGCGCCATCGCCGCGCCCAGCGACAGGCTGCCGATCGCCCCGACGCTGAGGCCTAGCAGAATCGAGCGTGCATCGAGGCGGGTAACCTGGCGACCGTCATGCATCGTCCCGGCGCGGGTCCATTGCCACCAGCCGTAGATTTGCAGCGCGGCATAGATCACTTGCAGCAACATGTCCGAATACAGCTTCACCTCAAAGAAGATCCAGCTGTAGAGCAACACCATGACCAGCCCGATCGGCCAGCACCACGGATTCTGCTTGACCGTCAGCCACACGGCGATGACACCGAGGGCAGCGGCAAACAGTTCAAGCCCGGACATGGCGGATCCTTGGGGGAGTTGAGAAGGGGGCGGATTGTACTGCATTAGTCAGGTCAAAAGCCCCTCACCCTAACCCTCTCCCGGAGGGAGAGGGAACTGACCGCGTTGTTTGGTCGAGGTACGCCGACCTGGAATATCGCGTCGAACGCAGATCATGAAACGCCCAGTGATCTGCGATCAAAAGCCCCTCGCCCTAACCCTCTCCCGGAGGGAGAGGGAACTGACCGCGTTGTTTGGTCGAGGTACGCCGACCTGGAATATCGCGTCGAACGCAGATCATGAAACGCCCAGTGATCTGCGATCAAAAGCCCCTCACCCTAACCCTCTCCCGGAGGGAGAGGGAACTGACCGCGTTGTTTGGTCGAGGTACGCTGACCTGGAACATCGCGTCGAACGCAGATCATGAAAAGCGCAGTGATCTGCTCCCTCTCCTCGGGGAGAGGGCTGGGGTGAGGGGTGGGCTCACCTCGGTGACCGGTCAGACCCGGAACTGGCGCAGCAACCCGTTGAGCTGTTCGCTCAGTTGCCCAAGCCGCAGACTGGCTGCACTCGACTGTTCAGCCGCCAACGCGGTGCTATGGGAAAGCCCGGCCGCCTGGGTCACGTTCTGGTTGATGTCCTCAACCACCTGCGCCTGTTGCAAGGTAGCGCTGGCAATCGACGCATTCAGGCCGTTGAGATTACGCAACGCCTGGCCAATGGCATTAAGGCTCGCCCCGGCCAGTCCCGCCTGTTCGATGGTCAATTGCGAGGCCTTGCTGCTGTCGCCGATCACCTTCACCGCAGCCTCCGAATGATTCTGCAAACGCTCGATCATCGACTGAATCTCCGCCGTTGATTTCTGCGTACGCTGGGCCAGCAAGCGCACCTCATCGGCCACCACGGCGAACCCGCGACCCTGTTCACCCGCACGCGCCGCTTCAATCGCCGCGTTCAAGGCCAGCAGATTGGTCTGCTCGGCAATCGAGCGAATCACTTCCAGCACGCTGCCAATCTGCGTGCTCTCCGCCGCCAGGGTGCGGATCACTTCAACCGCCTGATCGATCGTGCCGGAGAGCTTGTCGATCTGTTGCAGGCTACCGTCAATGTTGATCTGCCCCTGTTGCGCCTGCGCTTCGGCATCACGCATTTCGGCGGCGGCGTGTTCGGCGTTTTTCGCCACGTCCTGCACGCCGTAGGTAACTTCGTTGATTGCCGTGGCGACCAGTTCCATCTGCTGCGATTGCTGCTGACTGCGCTGCTGCGCTTGCGAGGCATCGTTGCCCAGCTCGCTGGAAGACTGGCCCAAAGCGCTGGCAGACACCTGCAGATCACCGATCACTCGGCGCAATTTGGCGGTGAAGGCATTGAAGTGATGGGCCAGTTCAGTGACCTCATCCTTGCCGTGGGTATCGAGGCTGCGGGTCAGGTCGCTTTCGCCGCTGGCGATGTTCGCCATGGCATTCACGGTCTCCTGCAACGGACGGACGATGCTGCGTGCGATCAGGATCACCAGCAGCGCCATGATCAGCGCAATCGCCAGGCCGATCGCCGACGCCTTGATCATTTGTCCTTGGAATTCTGCCTGCACATCGTCGACGTAAACGCCGGAACCAATCACCCAGCCCCACGGCTCAAACAGCTTCACATACGAGGTCTTGGCAACGGGATCAGTCGCCCCCGGTTTCGGCCAGCGATAATTGACCATGCCCGCGCCTTTGGCCTTGGCGATGGCGACCATCTCGTTGAACACCGCAAAGCCGTCCGGGTCGCGGATCGCCGAAAGATTCTGGCCTTCGAGCTTGGGATTGGTCGGGTGCATGACCATCACGGGCGTGAGGTCGTTGATCCAGAAGTAGTCGCTCTGGTCATAGCGCAGGCCACGGATCGCGGTCAGCGCCTGTTTTTGCGCCGCGTCCCTGGTCAGGGTGCCGGCGGTTTCCAGGCCGTGGTAATAAGTCAGCAGGCCACTGGCGGTCTGCACCACGTGCTGGGTTTTCTGCGCCTTGGCGTGGTAGAGGTCGTCGTGGATCTGCTTGAGCATCAGCACGCCCAAGGTCAGCAACATGACCACCGCCACGATCAAGATGAGCCACAAGCGTCGGCTGATCGACACACTGCGCAAGCTGTTCATAACGCTGTCACTCCGGATTCTTGTTCTTGTAATAAACGATCGCCAGCATCCAGCCACCGCTGTGGGCTTGCGATTGTGCGACTTGAGCCGCCTAACGCGGGGAGCGCTATTAAGGCTTGTCTGTTAGGATTTCGGCCCCGCGCGCGAAAACCTGAATCCGGTTTTGATATTTCACGGAATTTTTACCGTTTCGTGTGGATCCTGTGCGCGCGCAATCGCTACAGCTTTTACCGGCTACGCTGGACGCAGTGAACGAAAAAATACTATCGGGGCATGCCCGCGCGCATCGCTCTCTGGGGGATTGATGGATCTTTGGACCGCCTTGCAGGCACTGATTCTAGGAGTTGTAGAAGGGCTGACGGAGTTTTTGCCCATTTCGAGTACCGGACACCAGATCATTGTCGCCGACTTGCTGAACTTCGGCGGCGAACGGGCCATGGCGTTCAATATCATCATCCAACTCGGCGCGATCCTCGCGGTGGTCTGGGAATTTCGCCGCAAGATTCTCGACGTGGTGATCGGCCTGCCGACCCAGCCGAGCGCCCGGCGTTTCACCGCCAACCTGCTGATCGCTTTCCTGCCAGCGGTGGTGCTCGGCGTAATTTTTGCCGATCTGATCCACGAATACCTGTTCAACCCGATCACCGTGGCGGCAGCGCTGGTCATCGGCGGCATCATCATGCTGTGGGCCGAACAGCGCCAGCATGAAGTGCATGCCGAAACCGTCGACGAAATCCGCTGGACCGACGCCTTGAAAATCGGCTTCGCGCAATGCCTGGCGATGATTCCCGGCACCTCGCGTTCTGGCTCGACGATTATTGGCGGCTTGCTGTTCGGTCTGTCACGCAAGACCGCCACCGAGTTCTCGTTTTTCCTCGCCATGCCAACCATGGTCGGTGCGGCAGTGTATTCGGGCTACAAATACCGCGATCTGTTTGTGCCGGCGGATTTACCGGTGTTCGCCATTGGTTTTGTCACGGCGTTCATCTTCGCCATGATTGCTGTGCGCGGCCTGCTCAAGTTCATTGGCAGCCACAGCTACGCAGCCTTTGCCTGGTACCGGATTGCGTTCGGCCTGTTCATTCTGGCCACCTGGCAGTTCGGCTGGGTGGACTGGTCGGCGGCCAAGGCATGAACGATTCCCGCACGCGCCGCCCTGAGGGGCGACCTTTAGGCGGGCGCGTTCAGCATCTGAAATTGAAGCTTGCGGTGTTGCTGATCGTCTGCGCGCTGCCGCTGTTCGGCTCGCTGTCGATGTGGCTCAGCGGCATCTCGCGGGTGCCGCTGGCGGCGTACGGGATTGTCAGTGTGCTGGCGTTCTTTCTGTACTGGGCCGACAAACGCAAGGCCCGCGCCGATGCCTGGCGCACTCCGGAAAACATCCTGCATGCGGTAGAACTGGCGGGCGGCTGGCCGGGTGCTTTGATCGCGCAGCAGGTATTCCGGCACAAGACGCGCAAGGTGTCGTTTCAGATTCTGTTCTGGGCGATCGTGCTGTTGCATCAGGTGTTCTGGATTGACCAGATTTTTCTCGGATCGAACTTGCTGTCGCTGATTTAACGTCCACCGAAAATCCCCTGTGGGAGCGAGCCTGCTCGCGAAAGCAATCTCATCCTCGCTGATGAGTCGCCTGACAAACCGCCTTCGCGAGCAGGCTCGCTCCCACAGGATTTGCGTGCTTACAAAAGCAGGCCGATTTGGGTTTTCTTAGGCAACTTGCTCACCACCAGTTGATGCGATCGCTGCAACAAACCCTGCAATTCCTCGGCACTCAGCGGGTAGGGCGGGTGCATGATGATCCACTGCGCCCGTGCCAGATACGGCGCTGGATGAATCCCCGGGCGGTCGCAATGGCCGAGAAACAGGTCCTTGTCGACCTTGAACGCCAGCGAATCACCACGTAATCCCTGCAAGGCAAACATCTTGTTGCCGGCAATCGAGAACACCCGCACGCCGCCCCATTTGTAATCTTCCCGGGCGCCGGGCAGGGCCAGACAAAACTCGGCGACCTCGGCTTCGCTCATTCTTCCTTGTTTCATAGAAATCTATCCCCGCAGGCATTGAACGATTCGACCAAGTGATCGATCCATGCGCGCACCGCCGGCATTACCCCGCGCCGGTGCGGATACACCGCTTGCAACCAGCCGCCGGGCAATGACCATTCCGGCAGCACCTGCACCAGCGTGCCGTTACGCAATTCGGTTTCGCAGAACATCATCGGCAGCACGGTAAAACCCTGACCGGCCAGGACGCAGGCCTTGCGCACCACGAAGTCATCAATGCCCAGCCGCGCTTCCATGCTCAGATCGACGCTCTTGCCTTGCTGATCGAGCAGACGCACATGCACCATGCGATCGGCTTCCAGCGCGCCGAGCACCGGCAAGGTTTTAAGGTCCTGCGGATGATTGATGGTCTTGCCTTGCATGAACGCCGGGCTGGCGATCACCACCGCCTGGGCCTGACGCAAGCGGCGGGTGACCAGCAACGGGTCTTCATCGCCGTGATCGCGCACACGCAAAGCAACATCGATGCCTTCGGTGACCAGATCGACCCGGCGATTGAGCAGCACGACCTCCAGCTGCACCTGCGGAAACTTGCCGAGAAAGTCGCTGATCACCGTCGGCAGCATTTCATGGGCAAGCCCGGTCGGGCACGACACCCGCAAGCGCCCGCGCGGTTCGCTGGACATGCTCGCCACCGCTTCGTCAGCCATTTCCGCTTCCAGCAACATCGCCTGACAGTGGCGCAAATAGCGTTCGCCAACGGCGGTGAGATTCAGTTGGCGGGTGGTGCGTTGCAGCAGACGTGCGCCAAGGCGCTCTTCCAGTTCGGCAATTCTTCTTGAAAGCCGTGACTTGGGAATGCCGAGCAGGCGCCCGGCGGCTGCGAATCCACCGGCTTCGACCACTTTGGCAAAATAGTAGAGATCGTTGAGGTCCTGCATGCGCGTTTCCAGTCGTTCTATCAATGGGACGAACTATCGCATTGTCGGCGACTAATCAGCTATTGGTTTGTTGCGTAGGATTGTCTCCATTCCGTCGCCGCCGGCGATTCTTTCAGGAGAACCCACATGAAACTGTTGCACATCGATTCGAGCATTCTCGGCGACAACTCGGCTTCTCGTCAGTTGAGCCGTCAAGTCGTCGACGCCTGGCAAGCTGCCGAGCCGAGCGCCGTAGTCACCTACCGCGACCTGGCCGCCGATGCGATCAGCCACTTCTCGTCGACCACGCTGGTTGCCGCCGGCACCACCGCCGAACTGCGCGACGCTGCGCAACAGCACGAAGCCGAGCTGAGCGCTTCGACCCTGGCCGAATTCATCGCTGCCGACGCCGTGGTGATTGCCGCGCCGATGTACAACTTCACTGTTCCAACCCAGCTTAAAGCGTGGATCGACCGCGTTGCCGTCGCCGGCCAGACGTTCCGCTACACCGAAGCCGGCCCTGAAGGCCTCTGCGGCGGCAAGAAAGTGGTGATTGTGTCGACCTCTGGCGGCATCCATGCCGGTCAGGCCAGCGGCATCGCTCATGAAGAATATCTGAAGCTGGTACTGGGCTTCCTCGGCATCACCGATATCGAAATCGTCCGCGCTGAAGGTCTGGCCTATGGCGAAGAAGTGCGCAACAACGCCATGAGCGCTGCGCAAGCGAAGATCAACGAGCAACTGTTCGCCGCCGCATAAGGCCTGCGTAAAGAACAGCTGATGTTCAGGTAATCCCCGAAAAACTCTGTATTCTGGTTCCGCAAGGGCCGAATACGGAGTTTTTTGTTTCTGGCTGTTACATAATCTGGCCCGGGTTATGCAGTTTCAGCACATCCGACGATGTGGTCCAACAGGGTAGGGCATTCATGAGGCATCTTTGTGCACTGTTGCTGATTTGCCTGCTGGCCAGCCTGAATTCAGTGCAGGCCGCACCGGGGCGCCACCCTGTCTGGAGCGTCGGTTATCACGAGATGACCTTTCTCGACCCGCTCGATCTGCAACCGATGCGCGCCATCGCTTTTTACCCGTCCAGTGACCGCGAGCACATGAGCTTGCTTGAGGGCTATTCGGTCGAGGCTGGGGAAGACACCAAGGTCGCGATCGGCCGCTTTCCCATGTTGATGCTCTCCCACGGCAATACCGGCACGCCGCTGGCCTTGCATGATCTGGCGACGTCGCTGGCGCGCAAGGGGTTTGTCGTGGTTGCGGTGATTCATCCCGGCGACAACTGGCGCGACCACAGCCGACTTGGCACGTTGAGCAATCTATACGGGCGGCCAATCCAGATTTCCCAGGCGATCACCGCGACCCTCGCCGACAACATGCTGGCGCCGTTCGTCAATGCTGATCAGGTCGGTGTGATCGGTTATTCGGCCGGTGGCGAGACCGCATTGATTCTTTCCGGGGCGCAACCGGATCTGGATCGTCTGCGCCGCTATTGCCAGGAACGTCCGGACGATCACGACGCCTGCAACACCCAGGGCGAGCTGATTGTCGATCGCGATGACTTGCAGCCGGTGGCCGATCCACGGGTTCACGCCTTATTGCTCATGGCGCCGCTGAGCCTGAAGTTCGGCCGCCATACCCTCGCCGATGTGCACGTACCGGTGCTGCTCTACAGCGGCGACGGCGACAAACTGGTGGCCTTCGATAAAAACGCTGCGGCCCTGGCGCGCAAACTGCCCACTGCGCCGGACTTCAAACTGCTGGCCGGGGCAGGGCACTTCGTGTTCATGGCGCCGTGCACCGAAGAGCAGATCCGCGCCATGCCGGCATTGTGCACCGATGCCGACGGGGTGGATCGCGAGGATATTCATCGCAACCTGATATCCGAGGCCGGACGGTTTTTTGCCCATGCGCTGGGCAGATCGACACGGGCGGGGATGCAGACGGCGGATCAATAACTCAAACACCGCATTCCCCTGTGGGAGCGAGCCTGCTCGCGAAAGCGGTGAGTCAGCCAGCTCATCTTTCTCTGACACGACGCCTTCGCGAGCAGGCTCGCTCCCACGGGAAACTGAATTGTCTGCTTTCAGGAAAGTGCGCGACGCTTGAGCAACAAGGTCAGGCCCAACCCGGTCACCGACAACAATGCCGCGCTGAAGAAAATCCATGAATAGCCCAGATTCAACGCCACCGCGCCCATCAATGGCCCGGCAATCGCCAGTGCCAGATCGAAGAACACCGCATAAGCCCCCAACCCCGAACCACGGCTGGAACTCGGCACCTGTTTGATCGCTTCCACCCCCAGAGCCGGATACACCAGTGACAGCCCGAACCCGGCCAGCCCTGCGCCAATCAACGCATACGCAGTGGAGGGCGCCAGCCACAACATCACCAGGCCGACGGTTTCAACCGACATGCAAACGATGGCCGAGGCAAACCCGCCAAAGCGGGCGATGGCGGAGATAAACAGCAACCGCGAGAGAATGAAGCACACGCCAAACACGGTCAGGCAGTACGCCGCGCCGGTCCAGCCTCGGTTGAGGTAATAAAGGGTGATGAAGGTGGTCAGCGTGCCGTAGCCGATTGAGGCCAGCGTCAGGCTGGTGCCGTACGGCGCAATCTTGCCGAACACCGCCCAGAACGACAGGCGCTCACCACGAATCACCGGCACCGAAGGCTTGTTGCGGATCAACCACAGCGCACCTGCCGCCAACGCCGACAGCGCGAGGCCAAGGCTGACAAAGCCATATTCGGCAACCATCACCACGCCCAACGGCGCACCAATGGCGATCGCGCCGTAAGAGGCGATGCCGTTCCAGCCGATGGATTTCGCCGTATGCTCGACACCGACCTGACCCATGCACCAACTGATGGTGCCGACGCCGATCAGGCCTTGGGCGATACCGAGCAACAAGCGCCCGGCAATCAGGATCAACAGGCTGGTCAGCGGAAAGCTTTGCAGCAAGGTCGACAGCAACGTCAGCGCGCCACTGAGGACAATCCCCCACAAGCCATAAATGATCGCCCGCTTGGTGCCGAGGGTATCCGACATGCGGCCGGCCATTGGCCGACTGAGCAGGGTGGCCAGATACTGCGAGCCGATCACCAGGCCGGCAATGATCGCGCTGAAACCCAGTTGCTCGTGGACGTAACCGGGTAACACCGCAATCGGTAACCCGATGCAGAGAAAGGCAATGAAGGTATAGAAAACGATGGAGACGATCTGCAGGGTGATCGCCAGGGAGCTTTGCGGTGGCAGTGGCTGCGCAGACATGAGCACTCGTTCGCGGGCGGCGGTGGGAGAGTTGTCGACATCATGGCGCGGGGCCGGGATAAAAGAAAGCAGGCTAACTACTTTCCCTTGGGATTGATGGAGCTGCTGAGGGCCCCTTCGCGAGCAGGCTCGCTCCCACATTTGAAATGCATTCCCCTGTGGGAGCGAGCCTGCTCGCGAATATCTGCGCACCCACAATTTCCAAACGCCGAATGCAAAAAGCCCCGTCACAGAGGACAGGGCTTTTAACTTGCAGCTTGCCGCTTGAAACTAAAAGCTGCCCTTAGAAAACGACACCCTGGCTACGCAGGTAGTCGTCATAAGTGCCGCTGAAGTCGGTCACGCCGTTCGGGCTCAGCTCGATGATGCGTGTGGCCAGGGACGATACGAACTCACGGTCGTGGCTGACGAAGATCAGCGTGCCCGGGTAGTTTTCCAGCGCCAGGTTCAGCGCCTCGATCGATTCCATGTCCAGGTGGTTGGTCGGTTCGTCCATGATCAGCACGTTCGGCTTTTGCAGGATCAGCTTGCCGAACAGCATGCGACCTTGCTCACCACCGGAGATGACCTTGACCGACTTGAGGATCTCGTCGTTGGAGAACAGCATGCGGCCCAAAGTACCGCGAATCATCTGTTCGCCCTGGGTCCACTGACCCATCCAGTCGAACAGGGTGACGTCGTCTTCGAAGTCGTGAGCGTGGTCCTGAGCGTAGTAGCCCAGCTCGGCGGCGTCGGTCCATTTCACGCTACCGGCATCCGGGGTCAGTTCGTTGACCAGGGTGCGCAGCAGGGTGGTCTTGCCGATACCGTTCGGGCCGATGATCGCAACACGCTCGCCGGCTTCAACCTGGAAGCTGAAGTCCTTGAACAGTGGCTTGCCATCAAAACCCTTGGCCATTTTCTCGACCATGACCGCCTGACGGTGCAGCTTTTTGTTCTGTTCGAAACGAATGAACGGGCTGACGCGGCTGGAAGGCTTGACCTCGGCCAGCTGGATCTTGTCGATCGCCTTGGCGCGGGAGGTGGCCTGCTTGGCTTTCGAGGCGTTGGCCGAGAAGCGGCTGACGAACGATTGCAGTTCGGAAATCTGCGCTTTCTTCTTGGCGTTGTCCGACAGCAGCTGCTCGCGGGACTGGGTCGCCACGGTCATGTACTCGTCGTAGTTGCCCGGGAACAGACGCAGCTCGCCGTAATCCAGGTCAGCCATGTGCGTGCACACGCTGTTCAGGAAGTGACGGTCGTGGGAGATGATGATCATCAGGCTGTTGCGCTGGGTCAGGATGTTTTCCAGCCAGCGAATGGTGTTGATGTCCAGGTGGTTGGTCGGTTCGTCGAGCAACAGCACTTCCGGATCGGAGAACAGTGCCTGCGCCAGCAACACGCGCAGTTTCCAGCCTGGCGAGACTTCGCTCATCGGGCCGAAATGCTGTTCCAGCGGAATGCCCAGACCCAGCAACAATTCGCCGGCGCGGGATTCGGCGGTGTAGCCGTCCATCTCGGCGAACTCGGTTTCCAGCTCGGCAACGGCCATGCCGTCTTCTTCGGACATTTCCGCCAGCGAATAAATGCGATCGCGCTCGGCCTTGACCTTCCACAGCTCTTCGTGACCCATGATCACGGTGTCGATCACGGTGAATTCTTCGTAGGCGAACTGATCCTGGCGCAGCTTACCCAGACGCACGTTCGGCTCGAGCATGACCTGGCCACCGGACGGATCGAGATCGCCGCCGAGGATTTTCATGAAGGTCGACTTGCCGCAACCGTTGGCACCGATCAGGCCGTAGCGATTGCCTGCGCCGAATTTGACCGAAACGTTTTCGAACAGCGGCTTGGCGCCAAACTGCATCGTGATGTTAGCTGTGGAGATCAATTACCTTACCTATCAATGGGTTAGAGCTGGTCTGTGGTGCCTGGTACAAACTTGCGTACCAATCTGGAGCTTTTCCAGCTCCCCCCAGTCTGTGCTTGAGTTGAGCCAACGCGCATAAGCCGTCCGCAACTGGGGCCGTTGAAGGCAAGCTGCTGAGCGACGAGTACGGGGTTCTTGTTGGACATTGGCGCGCAT
Organism: Pseudomonas sp. RG1; assembly: GCF_025910115.1. Taxonomy (NCBI): domain Bacteria; kingdom Pseudomonadati; phylum Pseudomonadota; class Gammaproteobacteria; order Pseudomonadales; family Pseudomonadaceae; genus Pseudomonas; species Pseudomonas sp. RG1. The sequence continues at coordinate 132,302 of NZ_JAPCIK010000023.1, read as the reverse complement.
TGTCGCATAACTCAGACGGCAGTTATATGGCAGGCAAACGGGCGTACGCATCGGCTCGTCCGAGAAGTCACCGATATCCGCTGATCAAAATCTCGAAAACCCGAATGAACTCACTCGGCCATTTTCACTTCGGAAAGTGGAGCAGTAGCCATTTTCGTTCAAACGAGTGAGGACCAAGCCATGCGAGCAATGACCTATCACGGCGCCCATGACGTGCGCGTCGAAACCGTACCGGACCCGAAACTTGAAGCCGCCGACGACATCATCCTGCGCGTCACCGCTACCGCCATCTGCGGATCGGACCTGCACCTGTACCGCGGCAAAATACCCACCGTCGAGCACGGCGATATCTTTGGCCATGAGTTCATGGGCATCGTCGAAGAAACCGGCCCAGCCGTCACGGCCGTGCAGCGCGGCGACCGCGTGGTAATTCCGTTCGTGATCGCCTGTGGCGATTGCTTCTTCTGCCAGCAAGAGCTTTACGCCGCCTGCGAGACCACCAATGAAGGTCCCGGCGCGGCGCTGAACAAGAAAATGATTCCGCCGCCAGCAGCGCTGTTCGGCTACAGCCGTCTGTATGGCGGAATTCCCGGTGGCCAGGCGGAACTGGTGCGGGTACCGAAAGCCAATACCGGGCCGTTCAAGGTGCCGGGCACGCTGTCGGACGAGAAAGTACTGTTTCTCTCTGACATCCTGCCGACTGCCTGGCAAGCCGTGATCAACGCCGGCGTCAAACAGGGCTCGAGTCTGGCCATCTATGGCGCCGGGCCGGTCGGTTTGCTCACCGCAGCCTGCGCCAGAATGCTCGGTGCTGAGCTGATCTTCATGGTTGATCACCATCAGTACCGCCTCGATTATGCCCAGCGCACCTACGGCGTGATTCCGATCAACTTCGATGAAGACGATGACCCGGCCGACACCATTACCAGCCAGACTCCCGGCCATCGCGGCGTCGATGCCGTGGTCGATGCCGTCGGCCTTGAAGCCAAGGGCAGCACCACCGAAACGGTCATGGCTACACTCAAGCTTGAAGGCAGCAGCGGCAAGGCCTTGCGCCAGTGCATCGCCGCTGTACGCCGTGGCGGCGTGGTCAGCGTTCCGGGGGTGTATGCCGGGTTTATCCATGGCTTTATGTTCGGCGACGCTTTTGACAAGGGCCTGACCTTCAAAATGGGCCAGACTCACGTACAGCGTTTTCTGCCGGAGCTGCTTGGCTACATTGAAACCGGCAAGTTGCAGCCCGAAGCGATCATCACTCACAGGCTGTCGCTCGAGCAGGCGGCCGAGGGCTACAAGATCTTCAATAAGAAGCAGGAAGAATGCCGCAAGGTGATTCTGACCCCGGGTGGCAGCGATGTTCCGCTGGCGCAGTTGGATGAAACCACGCCGTTCGCACCGGCCACCTGAAACCGAGGAGTTTTCATGGCGCTACCGTCATCTTCATTCGCAGCTCCCGTACGCGCATGGTTCGTGAACCTTTCGCGGACGGGCTGGGGAGGGCGCATTTTCTGGCTGACCCTGGTCGGTGTAACCGTGTTGCTCTTGATCAGTGGCTACACCGGTTTGGTCAGTACGGGCCGCGACACCTTGCGCCTCGCCACACTTGGCGGGCTGTCGGGTTTTGCCGCCACGGCAGTCGGTGCGTTATTGGCCCTGGCGTTGCGGGCGATTACTTCGCGAACCCAGGACACCATGCTTGGTTTTGCGGCGGGGATGATGCTGGCAGCCAGTTCCTTTTCATTGATCCTGCCGGGCATTGCGGCGGCGAAGGAGGCGGTGAGCAGTCCCATGCTCGCCGCTGCCGTCGTTGTGGCCGGCATGGCCTTGGGCGTGGCGTTGATGGTCGGCCTCGACCGCTTCGTCCCCCACGAACATGAAAAAAGCGGCCGGCGCGGGCCTGAAGCCAAGCGCTTCAATCGGGTCTGGCTGTTCGTGCTGGCGATCACCCTGCACAACCTGCCGGAAGGCATGGCGATCGGCGTCAGCTTCGCCACCGGCGACATGAAAATCGGCTTGCCGCTGACCACTGCGATCGCCATTCAAGACATTCCAGAAGGACTGGCTGTTGCGCTGGCGCTGCGGGTGACCGGCATTTCCGCAGTGCGTGCAGCGTTGATTGCCGCTGCGTCAGGATTGATGGAACCGTTGGGCGCGATTATCGGTTTGGGCATCACCAACAGCTTCGCCTTGGGCTTCCCGGTAGCGATGGGCCTGGCCGCTGGTGCAATGATTTTCGTGGTATCCCACGAAGTGATTCCGGAAACTCACCGGAACGGCCACGAAACACCGGCCACGCTCGGGCTGATGCTTGGCTTCGGCGTGATGATGTTTCTCGACACGGCTTTGGGTTAGCCAACCGGCGCACACCACTGAGCGCATCGCCTCGCACAAAAAAGGAATTTTTTTCAGCGCCAATCACTCTTTCGTTTATAGGCAATGCCAATAACGCAGGGGAATGAGTCATGTCGCTGATCGAAATCCCGACCAGGAAGTCTTCGGGTAAAACATCCACGCTGGCGGATACCGAGCGCCGGCTCTATGACCGATTGCTGGCGGAAGACTCCACGGTTGATCGCGCGGCACTGGACTTTCTGCGCCGGCAACTGAGCAAGGCGGCTGCGCTGTCTGACGATTTGCCGGCCAGCGCCGAAGACCTGCTGCAATGGTCGGAAACCCGCTGCGCCAGCGTGGCGGCCGAGTACGCCGATTACCTTGAGCAACGTCAGCAGGGCGCGCCGCGCCGCTATTTCCGCAACAAATCCCACGCGCTGTATTTCATTCTGCATGTGGCACCGACCAAAGAGGTCGATGGCGCCTGGCTGGCCGGGTTGTTGCCGCAGTGGCAAAACCCGCGTTTCGACGATTTGCTCGATACCTATCTGGAAGAGCTGGGTGAGGGCGTGCCACGGCAGAATCATGTGGTGATTTATCGCAAGCTGCTCGCCGAGCATGACTGCTCCGATCTGAGCGGTCTTGCCGACGAGTATTTTCTGCAAGGCGCGGTGCAGTTGGCGCTGGGACGTTTCGGCGGGCAGTTTTTGCCTGAAGTTATCGGTTTCAATCTCGGCTACGAACAACTGCCTCTGCATCTGCTGATCAGTGCTTATGAATTGGCAGAGCTGGGCATCGATCCGCACTATTTCCGCCTGCATGTGACCATCGACAACGCCAGCACCGGCCACGCGCGCAAGGCTGTGCAATCAATGCTCGAACTGATGCCGCTGGGCGAAGAGCGCGATGAGTTCTATCGGCGCATGGCCGTCGGTTATCGCCTCAATGACATCGGCAAGGGCACAACCGCCGTGATCACAGAGTTCGATCTGGACCATGAAGTCATCGCCATGCTTGAGCGCAAGGCGGTGTTTGGCCGGCACATGCATTCCGACTACTGCCGCATCGAAAACCGCACCATCAATCAATGGCTGGCCACGCCGGGACAGATGGGCGAGTTTCTGTCGGCGCTGGAGCGCAAAAGCTGGATCAAGCGCGGCGAGGCGGTGGAAGAAAGTCGTTTCTGGCGGTTGATCGACGGCAGCGACGCGGCGATGTTCGGTGTGTTCAACGGCTATGAAAAACAGCTGCTGCGCGACTGGATCACTCAGGATTGCCCGGCATCCCGGCCTCGGCCCTACGTGCGCCGCGAAGCTGCGGTAGAGGAAACCTTCGACGATGATGCCGATCTGCTCAATCTGGAAGCGGCACTGGCCGACAAACCTGCCGCCGAGCAAATGGCGTTGTTGATGCCCTGGCTGCAACCGCAGCGACACTGGCGCCCGGCCGGACTTTTCGCGACGCGTCGCTTCATCCAACTGCGCGCCCGCTTGCGTTGAAACAAGGAGGCTTCATGTCGGCACAAGAAACATCCGATAGAGCCCTGTTCGAGTTGGGCAAGCGCCTGCTCGACAGTGGTTATCACTTCATTACTCCAACGCCATTGACTCACGAACGATTTCTGCAGCGCTTTGCCACGCCTTTGGCCAAGGATCTGCGCGATGTGTTTGGTTGGTCGATGCCGTTTCCTTCAGAGCTATTTCGCGCAGAGGAACTGGCCACGCTGGAGCAGGCCGGCGTAGTCGAACGCGATGGCGCCGTGTGGCGCAGCCATGTGCGCTGGTCGACGCTGAATGACCGGTTGTTCGCCCATTCGGCGTTCCCGACGACGGCGAGTGATGCGGTGTTTTTCGGCCCTGACACTTATCGTTTCGCTCAGGCCATCGAAGCGCAATTGCAGCAACGCTTTTCGCCGATCAGACGCGCGGTGGATATCGGCTGTGGCAGTGGCGCCGGTGCGGTGGTCATGGCCAAGGCTCGTCCTGATGCCGACGTGCTGGCGGTCGACATCAATCTGCGGGCGCTGCGCATGAGTGCGGTTAACGCCGAGCTGGCGGGCGCAAACAATGTGTCGGTGTATCACAGCGACCTGCTCGCCAGTGTCGAAGGGCAGTTCGATTTGATCATCGCCAATCCGCCGTACATGAACGACGAACAACAGCGCGCTTATCGCCACGGTGGCGGGGCGCTGGGTGAGGGTTTGTCGGTGCGGATCGTCCGTGAGGCATTACCGCGTCTGGAAGTCGGCGGCACGTTGCTGGTGTACACCGGCGTGGCGATCGTCGCCGGGCAGGATCCGTTCCGCGAGGCCGTGGCGCCTCTGTTCAAGGGCGAACGGTTTGGCTGGACTTATCGTGAGCTTGATCCGGACGTGTTCAGCGAGGAACTGCTCAAGCCTGAATACGAACGCGCCGAGCGAATCGCCGTGGTCGCACTGACGGTAACCCGCGAGCAGTGACCGATAGTTGGGCCACTGCTCGCGCGGTGGCCTTCAGCGATTTCTGATGCGCGAGATCGTCAGCAGGCAAACCCCTACCAACATCGCAGCCCCGGCTACCAATAGCGGCGAAGGGCGGATCGGCTGCCGCGAAATACGCTCGATGCGCCCGGCGACGGAAGCGCGCACTGGCGCAGCAGGTTCCGCCAGATAAGGCGCTTCTTCGATCTCCAAGCGTAAGCCGTCCGGCATTACCAGCGTCAGCCCTTCGATCGTGCCGGCAATTCTGCCCGGATACACCGGCTCACCGGTCGGGTCGAGCTGGTCGTAGAAGAATATTTGCCCTTCAAGCCAGCCGATGGCCGTCTGCAACTCAGGTCCCAGGTAATACTTTCCATCGAGAAAAAAGCCAGAGAATTGCGGCGCGCGCTCGACGCTTTCAATTCGATAGCGCTGACCTGGTTTCATACCGGTTTCTGGGGCGATCATGGGGGTTCCTCCGTTATTGGTAAGCGATAGAGGAGCGCGTGCCAAGCGTGGTTCCATCGAAATGAGCAACGGGCGTTTGTATGGATTCAAGTGTGCTGGAGCTTTACACGCAAACGCGCAAGACAGTTTTTCACAGTTGAGGGTTCACTATCGGTTACGAACTGTGGCTAAAATGCCACCCTTTCACCGAGCGCCCGGAAACGGCGCGGGCCAAGGACGCGCCCTGTGCATCAAGACCGCTGCATAAGACGCTGGGCCTCAGGTCGCCACGCGCGCAGTTTGTTCACTTTTGACGTGTGACTCTTTTCCGTGAAACTCATCATTGCCGCTGTTTATGTCATCTCCATTGCTTACGTTCACTTGCGTGGACGCGTGCGCCACAAACTGGGGCGGCAACTGAGTGACCACTCGACGTTTCTCGCCCCGATCAATTGCTTTCTCTATCTTTTTTCGAAGATTCCCAACAAGCCCTATCTGAACCCGGCAGACTTTCCCGATCTGAGCCCGTTGCAGGCGCACTGGGAAGAGATTCGCGAGGAAGGCCAGAATCTGCTGCGTGCCGGCGAGATCAAGCGCTCGAATCAGTATGACGATGTCGGCTTCAACTCCTTCTTCAAGACTGGCTGGAAGCGCTTCTACCTCAAGTGGTACGGCGACAGTCACCCATCGGCGATGAAGCTGTGCCCGCGCACCACCGAACTGGTGCAAAGCATCGGCTCGATCAAAGCGGCGATGTTTGCCGAGCTGCCACCGGGCTCGAAGCTGGTGCGCCACCGCGATCCGTACGCGGGTTCCTACCGTTATCACCTGGGCCTGGATACGCCGAACGATCCTGGCTGCTACATCAACGTCGACGGCGAGAACTATCACTGGCGCGATGGCGAAGCGGTGATGTTCGACGAGACGTTTATTCATTACGCCGAAAACACCACGGATCAGAACCGCATCATTCTGTTCTGTGACATTGAGCGGCCGCTGAAATACCGCTGGGCCGCCGCGTTCAACCGCTGGTTCAGCCGCACCGTGATGTCAGCGGCAGGCGCGCCGAATGATGCGGGGGACAAGACTGGTGGTATCAACCGCTTGTTTACCAAAATCTACAAGATTCGTTTGCGCGGCAAAGAGCTGAAGAAGCGCAACCGTACGCGTTACTACTTGGAAAAATGGGCGATTTTTGCTGCGTTGTTGGCGATCTTTATTCTGATCTGAAGATTTCCGGAGTCAGTACCGCCTCTTCGCGAGCAAGCTCGCTCCCACAATTTGGAATGCGTACCCCTGTGGGAGCGAGCCTGCTCGCGAAGGCGGCTTCAATTCCAACATACCTCTATCTGGCCCAACGCTTACTCCCCAGACGCCTTCCGAGTCTTCTTCGCCGGCGCCGCCTTACTGGTTGATTTGGCCTTGGGCTTGGCCGGTGCCTTGCCGCCGAGGCTGCGTTTAAGCAGCTCGGTCAAATCGATAACGTCGGCAGTCTTGCGCTCTTTCTCGCCAGTGGCGGTCTCGACGTCCTCGATCTTGCCTTCGTGGGCTTTCTTCTCGACCAGCGCCATGATCTTGTCTTCGAACTCGTCCTTGTAGTCCTCAGGCGACCACTCCGAGGTCATGTCTTCAACCAGACGTTTGGCCATGTCCAGCTCGCCCTTGGCCAGTTGCGGCTTCGTCACTTCGCTGCCCAGCGCCAGTTCATCAAGGCTGCGCACTTCCTGCGGCCAGCGCAGTTTCACCAGAACCAGCGCCGACTCCAGCGGCATCAACGCAGCCAGGTATTGACGGGTATGCAGGACGACGCGAGCGAGGGCGACCTTGTTGGTTTTGCTCAGGGTTTCGCGCAGCAACGCGTAGACCTTGCCGCCGCGTTTGTCCGGTGCCAGGTAGTAGGGCGTATCGATGTTCTGCAGCGGAATCTGCTCGGCGTCGACGAAAGAGAAAATGTCGATGGTCTGCGTGGAAACCGGGTGCGCCGAGCGGATTTCTTCCTCGCTGAGCACCACATATCGGCCCTTTTCATAGGCCACGCCTTTGACGATGTTCTCTTTGGTGACTTCCTTGCCGGTGACCTTGTTGATGCGTTTATAGCCCACCGGGTCCATGCTGCGGCTGTCGAGCCAATCGAAGTCCACGCCTTGGGACGACGTCGCTGAAACCAGCGCCACGGGGATGTGTACCAGTCCAAAACTGATTGCGCCTTTCCAGATTGCCCGAGCCATGACCTGTCCTCCGAGTGATGATCAGGTGACCCGTGGCGCGGTGAGAAAGTTTCCAGTGATTGCGCGGCGTCCAGCGGTACGGTCAAGCCGTGTTACATGTTGTTTAAGGCGCGAGGGTTAACAAATCCGAACCCACGGCGTAGCGTGGGCTCCAAGGCTCTAGTCCACGCACATCGAGAGGTATTTCCCATGAACCGGTTTCTGCTTGGCATCGCCGTCCTCGCCCTCAGTGGCGGCCTGGTTCATGCCGATGTCGTGCTGGCGCAAAGCCCTACCGGCAACAGCAACAATCCCTACAACAGCCCGATCCGCCGGGCCAATCCCAACAGCATGCAGGGCACCCAGCCCAGCGCTCCGCCCCTTCGCGGGCCGAACACCGTTCCCGTGCCACGTCAGCCGACCGTTGAAAATCGCGGCATCGGCAATGGCCAGCCAATTCGCTCGGTACCGAGCAATCCGCCAACCTTCATTCCCAACCCGCCCCCACGGGGCACCGGCAGCAACCGTTGAACGGCAGGACTGATGTTCTGTCAGCCTTTCACACGAACAAAAGGAATCGTGCATGTTGCGTAAAACCCTACTAGCTACCTGCTGCGCCGCCGCGCTGATCAGTGCCCCGGCCTTCGCCGCCGCGCCCAAAGAGCTGAAAAGCGAACAGGGCATTCTTGAAGTCACCACCATTGCCCAAGGCCTGGAACATCCGTGGGCGCTGGCATTTCTGCCTGATCAGAAGGGCATGCTGGTGACCGAGCGCCCGGGGCATCTGCGCGTCGTCAGCAAGGACGGCAAACTGTCGGAGCCGATCAGTGGCGTGCCGCAGGTCTGGGCCAAAGGGCAGGGCGGTTTGCTCGATGTGGCGCTGTCGCCAGACTTCAAGCAGGACCGCATGGTCTACCTGTCGTACGCAGAAGGCGGTGGTGAGGGCGGCAAGGCTGGTACGGCGGTAGGGCGCGGACGGCTTTCCGATGACCTGAAGACGCTGAAGGATTTCAATGTGATCTTCCGTCAGGAACCGAAACTGTCGGTGAGCAACCACTTCGGTTCACGGCTGGTGTTCGATCGCGACGGGTATCTGTTCATCACCCTCGGTGAAAACAACGATCGGCCGACGGCGCAGGACCTCGACAAGTTGCAAGGCAAAGTCGTACGGATCTTCCCGGACGGCAAAGTGCCGGACGATAACCCGTTCGTTGGCCAATCCGGTGTCCGGCCTGAAATCTGGTCCTATGGCCTGCGCAACCCGCAGGGCGCGGCGCTCAACCCGTGGACCGGCACGTTGTGGGAAAACGAGCACGGGCCGCGTGGCGGTGATGAAGTGAACATCATCGAGCGCGGCAAAAACTACGGCTGGCCGTTGGCGACCCATGGCATCAATTACTCGATGCAGCCGATTCCAGAGGCCAAGGGCAAAACTGCTGAAGGCACCGTGGCGCCGCACCATGTCTGGGAAAAATCCCCCGGGGTTACCGGCATGGCGTTCTACGACGCCGATCGCTTCACGCCGTGGCAGCACAACGCGTTTATCGGCGCACTGGTGTCCCAGGAGCTGATTCGACTGCAGTTCGATGGCGAAAAGGTCGTGCATGAAGAGCGTCTGCTGGGTGAGTTGAACAAGCGGATCCGCGATGTGCGCCAAGGGCCGGATGGCTATCTGTATGTGCTGTCGGATGAAGAGAATGGCTCGCTGTACAGGCTGGGGCTGAAATAAGCCAATCGATCGTTCCCACGCTTTACGTGGGAATGCAGCCCGGGACGCTCTGCGTCCCAAAAGATCGCAGCCTTCGGCTGCTCCCCAATCAGCCGCGCCAGTCAGTCCCGCATTTGGCCGAACCGCCGCCCCGTTGCCTTGTTATAGTTCGGGCCTTATTTCCCAGCCCGGTAAAGGATCACTGCCATGACTCAATACTCCGCCTTCAGCGTCGAACTGGCCGACAACATCGCGCATGTGCAGATCAATCGCCCGGAAAAGATCAACGCAATGAACGCGGCGTTCTGGAGCGAGATTGTCGAGATATTCCAATGGATCGACGATACCGACGAAGTCCGCGTGGTCGTCCTCAGCGGTAACGGCAAGCATTTTTCCTCCGGCATTGACCTGATGATGCTTGCCGGTGTCGCCAATGAGCTGGGCAAGGACGTGGGCCGCAATGCGCGCCTGCTGCGGCGCAAGATCCTCAATCTGCAAGCCTCGTTCAACGCCGTCGACAACTGCCGCAAACCGGTGCTTGCTGCGATTCAGGGCTATTGCCTGGGCGGGGCGATCGATCTGATCTCGGCTTGTGACATGCGTTATGCCGCCGAGGACGCGCAATTTTCCATCAAGGAAATTGACATCGGCATGGCCGCTGACGTCGGTACGCTGCAACGGTTGCCGCGAATCATCGGAGACGGCATGCTGCGTGAACTGGCATACACCGGTCGCACCTTTGGCGCCGAGGAAGCACGCAGCATGGGCTTGGTCAATCGCGTCTACAGCGACAAAGACACACTGCTCGAAGGCGTGTACGACATTGCCCGCGACATCGCGGCGAAGTCGCCGATTGCCGTGACCGGCACCAAGGAAATGATCAGCTACATGCGCGACCACCGAATCGACGATGGTCTCGAATACGTTGCCACCTGGAACGCCGCCATGCTGCAATCTAACGATCTGCGCGTGGCCATGGCCGCCCACATGAGCAAACAGAAACCCGAATTTCTGGATTGAGTTAACCATGACCTCTCGCTGGACCACTGCAGTACTGGACACCGATCAAACCGGCGGCTGGGCCGTAGCGCGCAGCCCGGAAGGCTTTCTGTTCGATGACAATGGCGCACTGTTCCCGCGCGAATGGCTCAAGCGCCAGGACCTTTCAGTCCTCGCCGAGCATGGGATTGGTCATCTGGATGGCGAACCGGTCTATCTGCTTGAGTTGCGCAGCGTCAGCGATGTGCCCGGTTGCGGCTGGAAAGGCCTGCGAGCGTTCATGCTCGAAGGCGATCACACGCTGTACAAAGTGCTCGGTTATGCCGCACAGATCGGCACTTGGGCACGAGAGCATCGCTTCTGCGGCAACTGTGGCCAGCCGATGACACAAGTACCGCGCGAACGAGCGATGTATTGCCAGCCATGCGAGCTGCGCAGTTATCCGCGCATTTCACCGAGCATGATCGTGCTGATTACCCGTGGCGACGAAATCCTTCTGGCACGCTCGCCGCGTTTCGTCTCCGGGGTTTACAGCACGCTGGCCGGTTTCGCCGAGCCGGGGGAATCAGCCGAGGATTGCCTGATTCGCGAAGTTCGCGAGGAAGTGCAGATTGAAGTGAAGAACATCCAGTACATCGGCAGCCAGTGCTGGCCGTTCCCGCACTCGATGATGCTCGGCTTCCATGCCGAATATGCCGGTGGCGAGATTGTCTGTCAGGAAGACGAGATCGAGGACGCTCAGTGGTTCAACGTGCACGAGTTGCCGCCGTTGCCAGCGTCGCGTTCGATTGCTCGATACCTGATCGACGTCTATGTGGCGCGGCGCTTAGGCCACGCTGAACCAGTGCTGCCAGGCTAAGCGCACGGTCAAGCCGAGCACGACGGTGATGAACACCGGACGAATGAATTTGGCGCCGCCGCTGATCGCGGTACGCGCGCCAAAGAACGCTCCGACCATCACCGACAGGCCCATGCACAAGCCAATGATCCAGTCGACCTGACCGGAGAAGATGAACACCGACAGCGCCGCGATGTTGCTGACAAAGTTCATGCTGCGCGCCACGCCGCTGGCCTTGACCAGATCAATCGGGTACAGCAGCAGACTGCTGACTGTCCAGAACGCCCCCGTGCCGGGACCGGCCACGCCATCATAGAAGCCGAGGCTGAAGCCTTGGGTCGATTGCCATTTCTTTTTGATCGGCGCGTCGCTGTCCAGCGGCGCTTTCGGCGTGCCGCCAAACAGCAAATACAGGCCACAGGCGAAGACGATCACCGGCAGCATCTTGTTTAGCCACTCGGCCGGCAGGTAATGCGCAACCACCGCGCCAGTGAGCGCGCCGACCAGGGTGCCGACAATCGCGTGGGTCCACTGGCGTGGGTGGAACAGTTTGCGCTTGTAGAAGGTGAAGCTGGCGGTCGCCGAACCGAAAGTCGAACTCAGCTTGTTGGTGCCCAGCACCAGGTGCGGCGGCAGGCCCGCCGTCAGCAGCGCCGGCGTAGTCAACAGACCGCCACCGCCAGCGATGGCATCGATGAAACCGGCAAGGAAAGCAACAGCAGCCAGAATGGCCAGGGTGGTGAGGTCAACGCTGAGTTCGAAAGGCATGGATTCGGCTTATTCGGCAAGGCGCAGAACGTGGGCTGCGGGGAGGGCGGTTATGTTACCTGTATCGAACTGTTGCGGCGAGCCAGAGCATGCCGTCCTCAATTACAGTCTGGAATACATTCCTGTGTAGGAGCTGCCGAAGGCTGCGATCTTCTGGGGCGCGTGGGAACGATCAAATCAAGATCAAAAGATCGCAGCCTTCGGCAGCTCCTACACAGGGGTGGGTTGGCTTTAGAGACCGAGTTCACTCAGCCCCGGATGATCATCCGGCCGGCGGCCCAGCGGCCAGTGGAATTTGCGCTCGCTTTCCTTGATCGGCATGTCGTTGATGCAGGCATAGCGCTGGAACATCAGGCCGTTGTCATCGAACTCCCAATTCTCGTTACCGTACGAGCGGAACCAGTTGCCGGAATCGTCGTGCCATTCATAGGCATAACGTACCGCGATACGCGTATCGGAGTAGGCCCAGAGTTCTTTGATCAAGCGATAATCCAGTTCCTTCGCCCATTTGCGCGTCAGAAACGCCTTGGCCTCTTCGCGGTTGTTAGCGAACTCGGCGCGATTGCGCCATTTGGTGTCGAGGGTGTAAGCGAGCGACACCTTCTCCGGATCGCGGCTGTTCCAGCCATCCTCGGCCAGACGCACCTTCTCGATCGCTGACGCATGGTTGAATGGCGGCAATGGCGGACGTACCTGGGGTGCAGTCGACATGTTCAATCTCCTGATTCATTTAATGTATGAACAACAAGTCCGGCTTATTAAGAGTTACAGGCCCAATAACTTTTGCGCCATGCATTGCGCATTATCGGCGGCACTGTGATCACCCATCACAAGCGCTACGGTAATGGCGCCTTCAATCAGGATCAGCAACTGTCTGGCCAATAGTTGCGGATCCTCGGCACCATATTCGGTACACAGCTTGCTCACGTAGTCGAGCAGCTTCTGTTTATGTTCTTTGGCCACCAGCCGCACTGGATCCTGCGGATCACCCGTTTCGCCACTGGTGTTGATAAAGGCACAGCCGCGAAAGCCTTCCGAGTCGAACCAGCCCTTGAGCACGGTAAACAGGTTGAGCAGGCGATCGGTCGGGGTTTCGGCCTGATCGACAGCATGTGTGAACCAGTGCATCCAGCGAATATCCCGCCGTTGCAGGGCTGCGACCACCAAGGCGTCCTTATCGGCAAAGTAACGGTAAATGCTTTTTCTGGAGACGCCGGCGGTCTTCACCAGAAGATCCATGCTGGTGGCAGCGATGCCACTTTTGTAGATCAACTTTTCGGTGACATCCAGAATGATGTCGCGTGTGTCATTGCTGATTGATTCGTTCATGTGGCGAACAGTAGAACGAGTGTTCTCCTTGGTCAAGCGAATTTCTTCGGCGTCCTGAAGGCGCTTTGAATGATCGTTCCCACACTCTGCGTGGGAACGCAGCCCGGGACGCTCTGCGTCCATTGAGGCATGCCCACGCAGAGCGTGGGAACGATCAGGTTCCGGGCGTTCACAGACACTGACAAGACCCGGCGCAGACGATGGTGTAAGCTCTCAAACTCTTCGGAATCGAACCTTGCGAGCCTTATGCCGTTGCTTTTCAAACGTTCTCTGCTGCCTAAACTGCGCAGCTTCGCGCTGACCGCCGAGGCGGTGAGCATTCTGTCCAGTGCTGCCGAATTCCGACGCTGCCTGCTCGAGCAAATCGCCGCAGCGACCCAGCGCATCTACATCGTCGCGCTGTATTTGCAGCAGGACGAAGCCGGTCAGGAAATCCTCGATGCCCTGCACGCGGCCAAGCTCAAGCGTCCCGAGCTGGAAATCGCCGTGGTGGTTGACTGGTTGCGCGCCCAGCGCGGCCTGATCGGCGCTGGAAAACAGCCGGGCAACGCCGCCTGGTATCAGGACATGACCCGCACGCACCAGAGCGAAGTGCCGATCTACGGCGTGCCGGTGCAGACCCGCGAGCTGTTCGGCGTGCTGCACCTCAAAGGCTTCGTGATTGACGACAAGGTGGTCTACAGCGGCGCCAGCCTCAACAACGTTTACTTGCACAAACTCGACAAGTACCGTTTCGACCGTTACCACGTGCTGCACAGTCGCGAGCTTGCGGATTCGATGCATCACCTGGTCAAGCATGGCCTGATCGAATCGAAAGCCGTGCACCGTCTCGACCTGCCCAACCTGCCGACTACCCGCAGCCTGCGCAACGACATCGGCGACCTGCGCAGTCGCCTCAAGTATGCGACTTACGACACCGGCGCCGGCAGCACCAGCCGAGAAGGGCTGTCGGTCACGCCACTGCTCGGCGTCGGCAAGAACAACCCGCTGAACCGGGCGATTCTCGAACTGATTGCCAGCGCGCAAAAGCAGCTGACTATCTGCACGCCGTACTTCAACCTGCCGCTGGGTGTGATTCGTGAGATCAACCGCGCGCTGGCCCGTGGCGTGAAGATCGATATCGTGGTCGGCGACAAGACCGCCAACGATTTCTACATTCCGCCCAGCGAGCCGTTCAAGGTGATCGCCGCGCTGCCGTATCTGTACGAGATCAGCCTGCGCCGCTTCGCCAAACGCCATCAGCACAGCATCGACAGTGGCCAGTTGAACCTGCACTTGTGGCGCGACGGTGACAACACCTATCACCTCAAGGGCATGTGGATCGATCAGCGCTACACCTTGCTGACTGGCAACAACCTCAATCCGCGCGCGTTTCGCCTCGACCTGGAAAACGCGCTGCTGATCGAAGACCCGAAAGGCGAGTGGCTGGAGCCACGGGCGAAAGAGCTGGAAAACATCTTCCGCCATACCACGCGGATCGATAACTTCCAGACGCTTGAAACGCTGCCGGATTACCCGGCAGGGGTGGCGAAGTTTCTCAAGCGGGTGAGTCGGGTGAGGATTGAACGGTTGCTCTACCGGATTCTCTGATCGCTAAAAGCAAAAGATCGCAGCCTTCGGCAGCTCCTACAGGATGTACACCGCCCAATGTAGGAGCTGCCGAAGGCTGCGATCTTTGCTACTGACGAACCAATTCTGTCAATTCAGCCCCAACTTCCCGCGCATCATCGACAAATCCTCCGCCAGCGTATTCACCGGCCCGACCAGCGCTTTGCGGTCGTTGTCCTTGACCTTGTCATAGGTCTCAAATCCGCCATCCGCAGCCTTGTACTTGGCCAGAATCCTGTCGACCGTTGCGAAGTTCTTGTCGACTTTCGCTACGAACGCCTTGTCCTGCTGTTCGATCTGCGGGCGGAACAAGTCGACGATTTTCTTGGCGCCGTCGATATTGCCCTGGAAGTCATACAGGTCGGTGTGGCTGTAGCGGTCCTCCTCGCCGGAAATCTTCGTCGCCGCCACTTCTTCCAACAGCGCAGCAGCGCCGCCAACGACTTTCTCCGGCGGGAAGGTCAGACCGGCCACACGGCTTTGCAGATCCTGCACGTCTTTGTTCAAACCGTCGGCCAATGCGTCCAGGCCTTTGGTGGATTTCTCCGCGAACAACGAATACTCGATCCGGTGAAAGCCAGTGAAGTCTTCGGCCTTTACGCCTTTTTCGTGATCGTCGACGCGAGAATCGATGGACGCATCGAGATCGCTGAACAGCTCGGCGATCGGCTCGATCGATTCGTAATAGACCCGCGTCGGCGCGTAGAGCTTCTGCGCGGTAGCCAAGTCGCCTTTCTTCACCGCGTCGGTGAACTGCTGGGTGTGGCTGGCCAGTTCATCGAGCTTTTCGGTGACGTAAATCTTGTAGTCCGACACCGGCCCCACCAGATCCAGCGGCGCGGTCGCGGCGAACGCCGCCAGCGGGGTGTTGAGCAAACCAAGGGTCAGCAATAACGCGAGTGGCGTTTTTTTCATGGGGCGGCTCCAGTGTCGGTTGGGTGTCATGCGGTTTTGTTTTGGGAGGTCGCAGCCAGTAACGAGCGACCGATGAAATCGTCTTCGCCGGTCACTCCGGGCAGGGTGAAGAAGTAACCGCCGCCGACCGGTTTGAGATATTCCTCAAGCGGCTCGCCATTGAGTCGGGTTTGCACGGTGATAAAGCCTTTTTCCAGATCGGCCTGGTAGCAGATGAACAGCAGGCCCATGTCGAGCTGGCCGTTCTTGTTGACGCCGTTGGAGTAGTTGAACGGCCGGCGCAGGATCAGATTGGCCTGGGTCGCGGCGGTGCGCGGGTTGGCCAGACGAATGTGCGCATCGAGCCTGGTCAGCTTGCCGGCCGGGTCTTTGCTGTAATCCGGCACTTCGCTTTCCTTGTGGCCGCCGATGGGCGCGCCGCTGCTCTTGACCCGGCCGAGAATACTTTCCTGCTCCTGCAACGGCGTGCGATCCCAGCGCTCGACGAAGTTGCGGATGATGCGCACCGCTTGATAACTGCCGTGGGCAGCCCAGGCCGGTTCGTCACTGTCCGGTTGTACCCAGACAATCCGCTCCATGGCCTTGGCGTCGTTGGAATCGGGGTTGGCCGAGCCATCGCGAAAACCGAGAAAGTTGCGCGCCGACTGCGCCGGTACGCCGGGTTTGGCCGGCGCTTGCGGCGGCACGCTGCCTTCCTGTTTCCAGCGCACAAGCAGCAGGTCAGGCAGGTTTTTTACGATGTCGCGCAGGGCGTGAATGTTGGTGTCGGCGGTGTTGGCGCAGAACTGCAGACTGAGATCGCCATGGCAGCAATCGGCGTCCAGCGCATCGTTGGGAAAACCGACCATGCGTTGCAGACGCTTGGGCTTTGCCGCCGCCAGACCGAAGCGCTCGTCGAACAGCGAATCGCCGACAGAAACGGTGATGGTCAGGTTGTCCGGGGTGACCACCGGGCCGAGGATGCCGGAGTCCAGCGGTGGCAGTTTCGGGTCGATCTGCGCGACCGGGCCGCCCTTCATCAAAAACGCGATGCGTTCGTTGAGGGTGCGGAACAGCCGCTCGAGGTCTTCGCGATCGCTGGCCAGCACATCGAACGCCACCAGCATCCCGGAGGCCGGGCGTGGGGTGACGATGCCGGTCTGGTGCAGACCGTGGAAATCGTGGCGGTCTTCGGTCTTGTCGCTGCTCGGCGCTTCGGTGACTTGCGCAGGCTGCGCGGCCATGGCCGGGCAGCTCAGCGCCGATCCGGCAAGGGCGACACCAGCGGCGCCCATGCCCATCAGCACGCGACGTCGTTGCAGGTTGAGAGGTTCTGAATCGTTCATCTGTCGTGGTCTTCTGCTTACAGGCCGGAAAGGCCGAGGGCGGGGTCGATGCCATCCATTGCCGCGGCCAGAGCCTTGGCTTTGGCGGCGATCTGCTGGCGTTGCGCGGCGGTCACGGCGTCGTAACTGACGTAGCCATCGGCGGATTTGAACGCGTTGAGCTGGTTGTCGAAGTCACTCATGGCCTGGTCGACATTCGCCAACACGTCAGCGGAGGATTTGCTCAGCATCGGCCGCAACAGGTCGACGACCTTGCGCGCGGTCTGCGCGTTGGCGGCGAAACCGTTGAGATCGCTGTGGCTGTAGCGTTCTTCCTCGCCGCTGCCGGCGCGCACCTCGGCGAGGCTGTTGAGGTTGCGCACAACGATGCTCACCAATTGCTCCGGCGGCAGCGACTGCGCGAGCAACTGTTGCTTGAGGGTGGTGACGTCAGCGTGCAAGCGCTGGGCAATCGGCGTGACATCGTCGAGATTGCGCTGCTGGAACAGCGCGTATTCGAGGCGATGGAAACCGACAAAGGCCGGATCCTGCTCGCGCTTTTCGAAATAATCGGCGCGGGCATTGATCTGATTGTCGAGCTCGGCCAGGCGCTGCGCCGCCGGCGCCAGACGCTGATAAGCGGCACGCGCCGGCAGGTACAACGCTTGCGCCTGCGCCAGATCGCCACTGGCGATCGCCTGATTCAGCGCCGTCGCCGCTTTGATCAACGCGCTGCCCTGAACGGCCAGATACACGCGAAATTCCGACAGCGGCCCGACGAACGCCACCATCGACGGCTTGGCCTTGGCGGCGGCATCGGAAGCGGCCGTGGGTGTGACGTGCAAGGTGCCGCGCGGGTTGCTGAGCAGGCCGCAAGTGATCGCATAGTCGCCCGGTTGCAGGTTGGCGTTGATCACTTGGCTCAGGCCCGGCGCGATGTTTTCCCGCTCTTCGACCACCAGCACGCCGTCGAGAATTTCCCACTCGACCGCACGCTCGGAGCGGTTGACGATGCGGAAACTCGCGCGGCCGGCCGGCACCGTCAGTGCGTTCGGCTCGCAACTGTGTGGATGGATGTTGACGACGATTTCGTCGTGGTTGTGCTGACGCTTGGCGGCGGCCATGTTCGAGGCGTACCAGAACAGCCCGCCGGCGGCGATCATCAGCAGCACCGAGCCGGCCAGCGCCCAACGCAGGGCCGGAGGGGTTTGGATAGTAGACATGAAGGGCCTTATTGGCTGGAAACGGAAGTGGTTGGCGTCGCCTGGCGAGGCGCGGGCATGAAGAACATCACCAGTGCCAGCAGCAGATAAATCAGGTACGCGCCCAAGGTGCTGACGGTCGGCGCATCCTGATAACCGAACATGCCGGCCAGCACCGAGCCCAGCGGGCCGTCCATCGGCAGCGTCGCGCTGAAGTCGAACAGCACCGTTTGCAGGTGATTCCACAGCCCGGCTTCATGCAGCGCCTGCACCGAGTTGGCGAGAATCCCGGCGGCGACCACGAGGATGAACAATCCGGTCCACTTGAAGAACGCCGAGAGATTGAGGCGCATGCTGCCGCTGTAGATCAGGAAACCGACGATCACCGCCAGGATCAGGCCGAGCAGGGCGCCAATCGGTGCGCCCGGGCCTTCGCTCTGCTGGAACACGGCGAGCAGGAAGAACACCGTTTCCAGGCCTTCGCGAGCGACGGCGAAGAAGACCATGGCGATCAACGCAATCACCTGATGCCTGGATTGCGTCAGCGCCTGATCCAGCGAGGCTTGCAGCGAGTGCTTGATCGACCGCGCGACCTTGCGCATCCAGAACACCATCGAACTGAGAATGCCCACGGCGACCAGACCGACCACGCCTTCGAACAACTCCTGCTGCTTTTGCGGGAATTCAGCGCTGACCAGCTCCAGACCACCACCGACCAGCAGGGCAAGGGCGGCGGCGAGGAAGACGCCGATCCATACCGCTGGCATCCATTGGCCACGGCCGGTCTGCTGCAAATAACTGGCAATGATGCCGACGATGAGCGCGGCCTCGATGCCTTCGCGCAACATGATCAAAAAGGGAACGAGCATTGGCTAGCCACAGCGATTTAGATAGGAGGCTAAGTTGTAACATAATGACACTCATTCCCAAATGGCATACATTGACATTTAGCTGAACCTTAGCTGAACAACTGTGATTCCTGTGGGAGCGAGCCTGCTCGCGAATGCGGTGTGCCTGTGACATTTGTTTATCTGACACACCGCGTTCGCGAGCAGGCTCGCTCCCACATTGGTCCTGCGGTGAAATCAGGAGCTGAGGTAAGATGCCCACCACCCAAAAAACAACAAGGCTCACCTCGCTCCATGGCGGAAAAAGACACCATTGCCATTCAACTGGTGCGCGAAGCGCTGCTGCAAAGTTGCGCCCCGGGCGCGGCGACGGATGAGGCGTTGAGCAAGGTCGGCATCGATCCGGCTTTGTTAGCGGCCGATGAGGGCAGGGTGCCGGCCTCGCAATACGCCAGACTCTGGCGCCTGCTGGCACGACGCGGTGATGACGAGTTCTTCGGCATGGACCCACGCCCGCTCAAGTCCGGCAGCCTGGCGTTTCTGTGTCGCAGCGCAATGGCGCAACCGACGCTGGCGGCGGCGCTGGATACCGGTCTGACGTTCCTGTCGCTGATGCTGGAAAAACTGCCGGCGCAACTGGTGCATCAGCAGAGCCTGGCGGAAATCGTCCTGCTCGAAGACGACGCCGAACCGCGCCGCGCCTTCACCTATTTCACTTACTGGATGATCGTGCACGGCGTCGCGTGCTGGCTGGCCGGGCGGCGGATTCCGATTCTGGCGATTGAACTGCGCTGCGCCGAACCTGATTTCACTGACGACTATCGGGTGATGTTTTCGGAAAACCTGCGCTTCGAACGTCCGCGCACACGAATGATCTTTTCCGCCGATTGTCTCGATCTGCCGATCAAGCGCAGTGCCGAAGAACTCAAGCGCTTCCTGGCCCAGGCGCCGGCGAACATTCTGGTCAAGTACCGCGACCCCGACAGCCTCGCCAGCCGGATCAAGCAGGATCTGCGGCAAGTGCCCGCCGAGCACTGGCCGGAAACCGAGGCGCTGGCCCAGCAACTGTGCATGTCCGCGTCGACATTACGCCGGCGTCTGGCCGAGGAAGGGCAGACTTATCAGGGTCTCAAGGACAGTGTGCGCAAGGAGCTCGCAATCACTTGGCTGGCAGAGCCTTCGATCAGTTTCGTCGAGATTGCTGCACGGCTGGGTTTTGCTGATGCCAGTTCGTTCTACAAGGCGTTTCGCAAGTGGTCCGGGTCGAACCCGGGGCATTACCGCACACTGATCCTTAATGAGGTGGTCTGACCCGACGCCTGCGCGAGCAGGCTCGCTCCCACCCAGGGCCGCGTGACCATTCCCCTCAAAAGGCTTGGCCAAACCAGTCAGCCACTTTGATAACTTTGACCATTGCCCCAAGCCCCGCGCGGCGCGACTATCCCTGTGTTGTTTACGGTTCCCAGCCTAATAAAAACACCGAGGGATTCTGGCAATGCGCGATTACTTGTCTGCCACCGAACAGTTCGATTATCAGCACACCGTCGACGCGTCGCTCAGCGGTACGCTGGCGGCACTCAACGCCTGCATCGAATGTTGCGACCGCCATGCGTTGCCCGGGCGCATTGCGTTGTTCTGGGAAGGTCGCGACGGCTCAAGTGCGACTTACACCTTCACTGATCTGCAAGACAAAGCCGCGCGTTTCGCCAATTTCCTCCTCGCCCAGGGCGTGCAGAAGGGCGATAAAGTCGCCGGCCTGCTGCCGCGCAACGTCGAATTACTCATCACCGTGCTCGCCACCTGGCGCATCGGCGCGGTGTATCAGCCGCTATTCACCGCGTTCGGCCCCAAAGCCCTCGAACATCGCCTGAACAGTTCCGGGGCGAAAGTCGTCGTCACCGACGCGGTCAATCGCCCCAAGCTCAGTGAAGTCAGCGCATGCCCGACCATCGTCACCGTGGCCGGCGCCAAAGGTCAGGGCATTGTTCGCGGTGATTTCAGTTTCTGGGCTGAGCTGGCCAACTATTCCAATGTTTGCGAACCGGTGTTACTGACCGGCGAAGACCCGTTCCTGCTGATGTTCACCTCGGGCACCACGGGGCCGGCGAAGGCACTGTCAGTGCCGCTCAAAGCCATCGTCGCTTTCCAGAGCTACACCCGTGATGCGGTGGACCTGCGCCCCGAAGACGCGTTCTGGAACGTCGCCGACCCGGGCTGGGCCTATGGCATCTATTTCGGCGTGACCGGGCCGTTGGCGCTGGGCCACCCGATTACCTTCTACGATGGCCCGTTCACCCTCGAAAGCACCTGCCGGGTGATCAACAAATATGGCATCACCAATCTCACCGGCTCGCCCACTGCCTATCGTTTGCTGATTGCCGGTGGCGAGGAGTTCGCCAGATCGATCAAGGGCAAACTGCGCATCGTCAGCAGCGCCGGTGAGCCGCTGAACCCGGAAGTGATCCGCTGGTTCGCAGACAACCTCGAGGTGGTCATTCACGATCATTACGGCCAGACCGAACTGGGCATGGTGCTGTGCAACCACCACGGCCTCGAGCATCCGGTGCATGTCGGCGCCGCCGGTTTCGCTTCGCCGGGGCATCGCATCGTCGTGCTCGATGAGCAGTACAACGAACTCGGCGTCGGTCAGCCGGGCATTCTCGCCATCGACCGCCCGCAGTCGCCGATGTGCTGGTTCGGCGGCTACGAAGGCGCGCCGACCAAGGCCTTCGTCGGCAACTACTACCTGAGCGGCGACACCGTGGAATGGAACCCGGACGGCAGCATCAGCTTCGTCGGCCGCAGTGATGATGTGATCACCACTTCGGGCTACCGCGTCGGCCCGTTCGACGTGGAAAGTGCCCTGATCGAACACCCGGCCGTGGTCGAAGCGGCGGTCGTCGGCAAGCCCGACCCGGAACGCACCGAACTGGTCAAAGCCTTTGTCGTGCTGAGCGCGCAGTACCGCGCCGCGCCGGAGTTGGCCGAAGAGCTGCGCCAACACGTGCGCAAGCGTCTGGCCGCGCATTCGTACCCGCGTGAAATCGAATTTGTCAGCGAGTTGCCCAAAACCCCGAGTGGCAAATTGCAGCGCTTTATCTTGCGCAACCAGGAAATCGCCAAGGCTCAAGAGGCCGCGGCGCACAACGTTTCAGCTTGAATCCAAGGAAACACCGTCATGCAGATCGAAAACAAGGTTTTTATCGTCACCGGTGGCGCGTCAGGCCTCGGTGCCGCCAGCGCTGAATTGCTGGTCAGTGCCGGCGCCAAAGTCATGCTGGTCGACATGAACGCCGAAGCCGTCGCCGCGCAGGCCCAGCGCCTCGGTGCGCAAAGTGTGGTTGCCGACATCAGCAATGAAGCCGCCGCCGAAGCCGCTGTGCAGGCGACCGTTGCCGCATTTGGCAGCCTCAACGGCCTGATCAACTGCGCCGGCATCGTCCGTGGCGAGAAGATCCTCGGCAAGAACGGCCCGCACGCACTCAGCAGTTTCGCGCAAGTGATCAACGTCAACCTGATCGGCAGTTTCAACATGCTGCGCCTCGCCGCTGCGGCGATTGGCGAGAGCGAAGCCAATGCTGACGGTGAGCGCGGAGTAATCATCAACACCGCCTCGGTCGCAGCGTTCGACGGCCAGATCGGCCAGGCTGCGTACTCGGCATCCAAAGGCGCAATCGCCAGCCTGACCCTGCCAGCCGCCCGCGAACTGGCGCGCTTCGGCATCCGCGTGATGACCATCGCACCGGGCATTTTCGAAACGCCGATGATGGCCGGCATGACCCCGGAAGTGCGCGACTCGCTCGCCGCCGGCGTGCCATTCCCGCCGCGTCTGGGCAAGCCTGCCGAATACGCCGCGCTGGTGCGCCACATCATCGAAAACAGCATGCTCAACGGCGAGGTGATCCGTCTCGACGGCGCCTTGCGCATGGCCGCCAAGTAAGGAGGATTAGTCATGACTATGTCCAATGATCCGATTGTTATCGTCAGCGCCGTCCGCACACCGATGGGCGGTTTTCAAGGTGAACTGAAAAGCCTCACCGCACCGCAACTCGGCGCGGCGGCGATCAAGGCTGCGGTCGAACGCGCCGGTGTCGCCAGCGACGCGGTTGATGAAGTGCTGTTCGGTTGCGTATTGCCCGCCGGCCTTGGCCAGGCGCCGGCACGTCAGGCTGCGCTGGGCGCCGGGCTGGATAAATCGACGCGCTGCACCACGGTCAACAAAATGTGCGGCTCGGGCATGCAGACCACCATCATGGCCCACGACATGCTGCTCGCCGGCAGCGCCGACGTGGTGATTGCCGGCGGCATGGAAAGCATGTCCAACTCGCCGTACCTGCTCGATCGCGCCCGCGCCGGCTATCGCATGGGCCATGGCCGCGTGCTCGATTCGATGTTCCTCGACGGCCTCGAAGACGCCTACGACAAGGGCCGCCTGATGGGCACCTTCGCCGAGGATTGCGCCGAGGCCAACAGCTTCAGTCGTGAAGCGCAGGACGCTTTCGCCATTGCCTCGACCACCCGCGCGCAACAGGCGATCAAGGATGGCAGCTTCAAGGACGAAATCGTCCCGCTGACGGTGACCGTCGGCAAAGAGCAGGTGGTCATCAGCAACGATGAACAGCCGCCAAAAGCCAAACTCGACAAAGTCGCCTCGCTGAAACCGGCGTTCCGCGAGGGCGGCACGGTCACCGCGGCCAACTCCAGCTCGATTTCCGACGGCGCGGCGGCGCTGGTGCTGATGCGCCAGTCCCACGCGCAGCAACTGGGCCTCAAAGCGCTGGCGGTGATTCATGGCCACGCTGCGTTCGCTGATACCCCTGGCCTGTTTCCCACCGCACCGATTGGCGCGATCCAGAAACTGGTGAAGAAGACCGGTTGGGCGCTGGATCAGGTAGATCTGTTTGAAGTGAACGAAGCGTTTGCCGTGGTCGGCATGGCGGCGATGACGCACCTGGAGATTCCCCACGACAAGCTCAACGTGCACGGCGGCGCCTGCGCGCTGGGGCATCCGATCGGTGCGTCGGGGGCGCGGATTCTGGTGACGTTGCTCGCGGCGCTGCGGCAGAAACAACTCAAGCGCGGCATTGCAGCGATCTGCATTGGCGGCGGCGAAGCCACGGCCATGGCTGTGGAATGCGTTTACTGAAGGCGTCGCCGATCAACTGTGGGAGCGAGCCTGCTCGCGAAGACGTCGTTTCAGCCGGCACATGCGTGACTGATACACCGCTTTCGCGAGCAGGCTCGCTCCCACAGGGTTCTATGTCGTACTCAGATTTGAAGGAATCACCATGATCCCCAACGAAGACCAAACCCAGATCCGCGACATGGCCCGGCAGTTTGCCGAGGAGCGGCTCAAGCCGTTCGCCGCCGAGTGGGATCGCGAACACCGTTTCCCCAAGGAAGCCATCGCCGAGATGGCTGAGCTGGGCTTCTTCGGCATGCTCGTGCCGGAGCAGTGGGGCGGCTGTGACACCGGCTACCTGGCCTACGCCATGGCCCTGGAAGAAATCGCCGCCGGCGACGGTGCGTGCTCGACGATCATGAGCGTGCACAACTCGGTCGGCTGCGTGCCGATTCTCAAGTTCGGCAATGACGACCAGCGCGAGTGCTTCCTCAAACCATTGGCCAGCGGCGCCATGCTCGGTGCGTTCGCGCTGACCGAACCGCAGGCCGGTTCCGATGCCAGCAGCCTGAAAACCCGCGCGCGGCTGGAAGGCGATCACTACGTGCTCAACGGCTGCAAACAGTTCATCACCTCCGGGCAGAACGCCGGCATCGTGATCGTGTTCGCCGTGACCGACCCGAGCGCCGGCAAACGCGGGATCAGCGCGTTTATCGTGCCGACCGACTCGCCCGGCTACAAAGTCGCGCGGGTCGAAGACAAACTCGGCCAGCACGCCTCCGACACCTGCCAGATTCTCTTCGAAGATGTGAAAGTGCCGGTGGCCAATCGGCTGGGCGAGGAGGGCGAGGGCTACAAGATTGCCTTGGCCAACCTCGAAGGCGGCCGCGTCGGTATCGCCTCACAAGCCGTCGGTATGGCCCGCGCCGCGTTCGAGGCCGCGCGTGATTACGCCCGCGAGCGTGACACCTTCGGCAAGCCGATCATCGAGCATCAGGCCGTGGCGTTCCGCCTGGCGGACATGGCCACGCAAATTGCCGTCGCCCGGCAGATGGTGCATTACGCCGCAGCCTTGCGCGACAGCGGCCAACCGGCGCTGGTGGAGGCGTCGATGGCCAAGCTGTTCGCCTCGGAAATGGCCGAGAAGGTCTGTTCCATGGCCTTGCAAACCCTCGGCGGTTACGGTTACCTCAACGACTTCCCGCTGGAACGCATCTACCGCGACGTGCGCGTCTGCCAGATCTACGAAGGCACCAGCGACATTCAGCGCATGGTCATTTCGCGCAATCTCTGACAAGGAATTTTATTCATGACTTACGAAACGATTCTGCTGGAAACCCGCGACCGCGTCGGCCTGATCACCCTCAACCGGCCGCAGGCACTGAACGCGTTGAACGCGCAACTGGTCAGCGAAGTGAACCACGCCCTCGATACGCTGGAAGCCGATGCGCACATTGGCTGCATCGTCCTCACCGGTTCGAAAAAAGCTTTCGCCGCCGGCGCCGACATCAAGGAAATGGCTGAGCTGACCTATCCGCAGATCTACATGGACGATCTGTTCAGCGACAGCGATCGAGTGGCCAACCGACGCAAGCCAATCATCGCAGCGGTCAACGGCTTTGCCCTCGGCGGCGGCTGTGAACTGGCGCTGATGTGCGACTTCATCCTGGCTGGCGACAACGCCAAATTCGGCCAGCCGGAAATCAACCTCGGCGTGCTGCCGGGCATGGGCGGCACCCAGCGCCTGACCCGCGCCGTGGGCAAAGCCAAAGCCATGGAAATGTGCCTGAGCGGGCGCATGATCGACGCGGTCGAAGCCGAGCGC
This sequence comes from Pseudomonas sp. RG1, assembly GCF_025910115.1. Lineage (NCBI taxonomy): Bacteria > Pseudomonadati > Pseudomonadota > Gammaproteobacteria > Pseudomonadales > Pseudomonadaceae > Pseudomonas > Pseudomonas sp. RG1. Next base: position 106,393 of record NZ_JAPCIK010000023.1, on the reverse strand, counting down.
TGCGGCATCGTCGCGCGGATCGTGCCGAGCGATGAGCTGCTTGATGAGGCGCTGAAAGTTGCAGCGGTGATCGCCGGCAAGTCACTGCCGATTGCGATGATGATCAAGGAGAGCGTCAACCGCGCGTTCGAGGTCAACCTGAGCGAAGGCGTGCGCTTTGAGCGACGGGTGTTCCATGCCGCGTTTGCGACGCAGGATCAGAAGGAAGGGATGGCGGCCTTTATTGCCAAGCGTGAGGCTGCATTCCAAGGCAAATAGTGTGTGAGCTTCAAAAGCCCCTCACCCTAGCCCTCTCCCCAGGGAGAGGGGACTGACCGTGTGATATGGGCGAATTACGCCGACCTGAAAGGTTGCCGCTGAATCCGTAACCGACTCGGTCGGCTCCCTCTCCCTGGGGAGAGGGCTGGGGTGAGGGGAAGGGCCAACGCCATTACAACTGGTAGTTCTTCAAATCCCGCGCAATCACCATCCGCTGTATCTCGCTCGACCCTTCATAGATCTGAGTAATCCGCGCATCGCGGTAGTACTTCTCGACCGGGTAATCCTCCAGATAGCCATAGCCGCCATGAATCTGGATCGCCGACGAACAAACCTTCTCGGCCATTTCCGAAGCAAACAGCTTGGCCTGCGAAGCCTCAGACAAGCATGGTTTGCCCGCCGTCCTCAGCCGCGCCGCATGGAGGGTCAGCAACCGCGCGGCGTTGATCTGCATGTGCATGTCAGCCAGCAGATTGGCAATGCTCTGGTGCTCGATGATCGGCTTGTCGAATTGCACCCGGTCTTTCGAGTAGGCCAACGCCGCTTCAAACGCTGCCCGGGCGATACCCAATGCCTGCGCGGCGATGCCGATGCGTCCGCCTTCAAGGTTGGACAGGGCAATCGCCAGGCCTTTGCCACGCTCGCCGAGCAGATTGGCCTCGGGGATGCTGCAGTTGTTCAGCGTCACCGCGCAGGTGTCGGAAGCACGGATGCCCATCTTGTGTTCGGTGCGATCGACGATGAAACCCGGCGTGTCGGTCGGCACCAGAAATGCCGATAGACCTTTCTTGCCCAAGTCCGGATCGGTTACCGCGAAGACGATCGCCAGTTTCGCCCGTTTGCCATTGCTGACGAATTGCTTGGCACCGTTGATCACCCATTGGCCGTCGCGCAGTTCGGCGCGGGTGCGCAGGTTGTGCGCTTCGGAGCCGGCCTGGGGCTCGGTCAGGCAGAAGCAACCGATGGTCTGCCCACTGGCCAGATCAGCCAGCCAGGTCTGTTTCTGTTCGTCGCTGCCGTAGTTGAGCACCGGGCCGCAGCCGACCGAGTTGTGGATGCTCATGAACGCGCCGGTTGCGCCGTCACCGGCAGAGATTTCCTCAACCGCCAGCGCATAGGCGACGTAATCGACGTAGGTGCCGCCCCATTCCTCCGGTACAACCATGCCGAGCAGGCCCAGCTCGCCCATCTTCGCCACCAGGGCGTCGTCGATCCAGCCAGCCTTTTCCCAGGCCTGGGCGTGGGGCGCGATTTCGCCACGGGCAAAATCCCGGGCCATGTCGCGGATCATCACTTGTTCTTCAGTCAGTTCGAGACCGTGCATGACTCAGCTCCCGCTCTCATCAAAACCATGGAAGAAGCGCGCAACCTGCGCAGCGTCCAGCTCAGCGACGGTCGGCGGGTTCCAGCGCGGTGACTTGTCCTTGTCGATCAGCAGGGCGCGCACGCCTTCGATCAGGTCGCCACGGGCAAACCACTGGCGGTCCAGATGCAGCTCCAGCGCAAAGCAATTCTCCAGACTCAGGTGCCTGCCGCGACGGAGCATTTCCAGGGTCACGGCCATGGCCAGCGGCGAGCGGGTTTCCAGCAGATCCGCCGTGGTGACCGCCCATTCGTGGCTGTCGGCGACAGTGACGGCGCGCAATTGCTCGATCATGCTCGGCACGTTGGGAAGGGCGAAGAAGTGGTCGATGGCCGGGCGCAACGCGTGGAGGGGCGCATCGGGCAGGGTTTGCACGGCGTGCTTGGCCAGCAGGTTCTGCAGCGACTTCAGCGGCGTGTCCTGCCACTCCATCTGATCGAGTTTTTCGTCGAGCAGGGCCAGTTTGCTGCTGTCCAGATACCAGTCGGCGAGGCCGCAGTACAGCGCATCGGCCGCGCGAATCTGCACGCCGCTGACGCCCAGATAAATCCCCAGTTCACCGGGAATACGCGGCAGGAAGTAGCTGCCGCCGACGTCGGGGAAGTAACCGATCGCCACTTCCGGCATCGCCAAACGGCTCTTCTCGGTGACCACGCGCAGATCCGCGCCTTGCACCAGACCCATGCCGCCGCCGAGGACAAAACCGTCCATCAGGGCCAGCACCGGTTTGCGGTAGTAATGAATGGTCAGGTCGAGGGCGTATTCCTCGACGAAGAAATCTTCGTGCAGCGTGTCGCCGCTTTTGTAGCTGTCGTACAGCGAACGAATATCACCGCCGGCGCAAAAAGCCTTTTCCCCGGCACCGCGCAATACCACGGCGTGCACATCGGCGTCAGACGCCCAGGCATCGAGCTGCTGTTGCAGCAGACGAACCATGTCCAGGGTAATTGCATTGAGGCCCGCAGGGCGGTTGAGGGTCAGGTGGCCGATATGGTTGCGCACCTCGGCCAGCACGTCGTTTGGTATGGCATCCATGGACGGGGTCCGCCGGGATGAAGCCTGAGCTGTCATCTGTAACTCCCTGCTTTTTTATTGTCTTTATTCGAAAAGCCCGCGCGCGGGCGTTAGCGGATCGTAACAGTGCAAATTTGTCGTGTACAACGGGGATATGTGCAGGGGGAATCTGCGTTTTTACATGCCTCGAAATTGCGTGGTTATCGGAAGGTTTCGCTGATGCTGCGGCGCTTGGCGTGCAGTTCGCTGGCGTGGATCAGGCGTTCGAGGTCTTCGGGGGTGACGTCGATGAAAGCTTCCATGTCGGCCAGCGCCAGTTTCAAGTCTTCGGCGGTGATCGCCTGGCGGTCGACCGGGACCACTGGCGGTGCCGGGTCGGCAGCGCGTTTCGGATAGCGGATGCGGGTCAGGTTGTTATAGGCCAGCGCACTAATGAGCATGCACAGCGCGCCGAGCATCACCGGCTCCATGGCTTTCCAGTCCATGGCGATGGTTGCAGGGTCGGCGAGCACCAGTGTCAACGCCAATGCGCCGGCCGGCGGGTGCAGGCAACGCAGCCAGCACATCAGAATCACCGCCATGCCGGCGGCGAGGCAGGCGCTGCCCAGCGTACGGCCAAGCACATGGGCGACCAGCAAGGCGACCACGCCAGCACACAGGTAGCCGCCGAGAATCGACCATGGCTGGGCGAGGGCGCCGGAGGACACGGCGAACAGCAGCACCGCCGAAGCGCCGAGCGGGCCGACCAGGTGAAACGCAACGTCATGGCCGAACACCTGCGCGCACATCCACACACTGAACAGCGTGCCCAAGGCCATGCCGATCGCGGCACGGCTCCATTCAGTGGGGCGGGTGTTGATGGCAGCGGGCAACCAGCGAGCAAGCATGTAGAACTGATCCTTTACAAAATCCGGGGCAAAAAAAAGGACTTGTCCGGCATATCCGGAAAGCCCTCGAAGCGTTCCAACATTGGGGGAGGAACGCGCGTAGTTTGCCGATCAAACTCGATGCTGACAAATTCATATAAATGCAGTTTTAGTGCACTAATTTTGCATTGAAGTGGTGCGCCGCGCGCTGACGAAGCATAGATAACCGCCCAGCGCCGCCAAGCCGCTCAGGGCGTAGAACATGCTCGGCGCCGGCGTGTGCATCAGCAGAAACCCGCACAGCACCGGGCTCGCCCCACCGCCGAGTGCCGCCAGGTTCTGCGCGCCGTAGTAGCTGCCGCGCAGTGTCTCCGGGGCGAGGGTATCGACGAAGAGGAAGTCTGCCGGGTAAATGATCATCTCGCCCAAGGTGAAGATAAACATCGCCACGCACCAGCCGAGCAGGCTGTCCGCCAGACTGAAACCAATCAACCCGACGATGAACAGCGCAGTGCCGCCAGCAATCCAGTGACGCAGGTGTTCGCGGCTGAGCCAGCGACCGACCTGGTATTGCAGCAGGATCACTGTGATTGCGTTGCAGGCGAGCAGGGCGGCCATGGTGTCCAAGGTCTGTTGCTGGGTGTGGGTGACCAGCAGGTATTGCGACAGGTACAGGGTGAAGCGCCCGTGCACCAATGTGCTGAGCAGGCAGCCAAGGGTGAACAGCACCATGGTGCGGTCGTTTTTCAGGATCATCAGCGTGTTGAGGAAACTCTGCGGCGCGCTGGCGGCTGTTATCGGACGCACATCGCGGACTGCGCCGAGCAGCAGAAAAATACTGCCAATGGCGATCGCGCCGGCAACGATGAACGGCGCGGACGGTTGCACCCCGGCAATCACCACGCCAATCATCGGGCCGACGGCGTAGCCGATATTGGTCAGCGTGTAATTGAGGGAAAACGCCTTGACCCGCTGGCCCACCGGTAGGTTTTCACTGAGGATCGCCTTGGAGCCGATGAGGAACAGCGCCGACGCGGTTTCGCTGATGATCAGCACCAGGGTGACCAGATACAGGTTCTGCGCGAAGGTCAGCAGGATCAGGCCGATACCGCTGGAGAGCATGGCCACAATCAGCAACTGGCGCTTGTCCAGCTTGTCGATGATGTAGCCGCCGTACAGCGACAGCAGCGTGGCGCTGAACACGGCGATGCCGAGCAGCAAGCCGACATCCTGCGGATTGAGGCCAAGCTTGTTGCTGAGGAACAGCGTCAGCAACGGGCTGACCAGGGCGCGGCTGATGACCACGGTCAGCGAGCTGATCATCAACCGGCGAATGAACGGCGAATACATGGCCACGGAAGGGGAATGTCCTTATTCGGAATGGCTGGCGAACGCCATCCTCTCTGGGCAGCCGCCACCGGTCAAGCTGATACACCAGCGTCCTTCGGCGCACATGACTTCCCTGTGGGAGCGAGCCTGCTCGCGAAGGCGGCGGATCAGTCACCTCCAATGTCGCTGACATACCGTATTCGCGAGCAGGCTCGCTCCCACAGGGTCGGTGTAGCTCACAATTTGCAATGACTCCCACAGGGCCGGTTCAAGCCACATCCGAAGCCGCCGGCCTGTGCCGCAAGGTGATCGGCAACTTGCACGATTCACCGCGCCCTATCGGGAAATACTGGAAACCATTGCGCGCCAGGCGCCCGGCGTCGTACAGGTTACGGCCGTCGAAGATGACCGGGCTGTTAAGACGCTGTTTGATCAGCTCGAAATCCGGGGCCTTGAACTGTTGCCATTCAGTGCAGATGATCAGCGCATCGGCGCCGGCCAGTACCGATTCCGGCGTGCCCATCAGCATCAGTTTTGATTCGTTTGGATAGAGATTCTGGGTTTCCACCATGGCCTCCGGATCAAACGCGCGCACGCTGGCCCCGGCAGCCCATAAATCTTCGAGCAGAACCCGGCTCGGCGCGTCGCGCATGTCGTCGGTGTTGGGCTTGAACGCCAGGCCCCACAAGGCAAAGGTCCTGCCGCGCAAATCGCCCCGGTAGAACGCGTTGATGCGCTCGAACAATTTGTGTTTCTGGCGCTGGTTGATTGCCTCAACCGCTTGGAGCAGATCACTGGAGCAATGCGCCTGTTCGGCACTGTGAATCAACGCGCGCATGTCCTTGGGAAAACACGAACCGCCATAGCCGCAACCCGGGTAGATAAAGTGATAGCCAATCCGCGTATCGGCACCGATGCCCTGGCGCACTGATTCGATGTCCGCGCCGAGGTGCTCGGCGAGTTCGGCGATCTGGTTGATGAAGCTGATCTTGGTCGCGAGCATGCAGTTGGCGGCGTATTTGGTCAGCTCGGCGCTGCGCAGGTCCATGAACAGGATGCGGTCATGGTTGCGGTTGAACGGCGCGTACAGATCACGCATCACATCGCGCACTTCAGCGCCTTCGCAACCGATGACGATACGATCCGGCCGCCGGCAATCGGCCACCGCTGAACCTTCCTTGAGAAATTCCGGGTTGGAGACAATATCGAACTGCAGCAGGCGGCCAATCTTGATCAGGGCTTTTTCGATGTGGCTGCGCAAAGCGTCGCCCGTGCCCACCGGCACCGTGGACTTTTCCACGACGATCAACGGCTGCTGGCGATGCCGGGCAATCGCGTCGCCGACCGACAACACGTAGCGCAGGTCCGCCGAGCCGTCCTCGCGTGACGGCGTGCCCACCGAGATGAACGCAACCCGCCCATGCAACACCGCAAACCGCTCATCAGTGGTGAATTGCAGGCGCTGCGAATCCAGGCCCTCACGCACCAGGCTGGCCAGCCCCGGCTCGAAAATACTGACGTGGCCCTGGCGTAACTGCTCGATTTTCTGCGCGTCGACATCCATGCACACAACGTCGTGACCGACCTCGGCCAGCACCGCCGCTTGCACCAGACCGACATAACCACTGCCAAATACCGTGATCTTCATGCCGCACTCCTGTTCGCAGTCCCTGCATCGAACATAAGAGCGCGATGTTTCAGTTCGCCTACCGTGCTGATAAAGCAGCAAACAGACCGTTCGGGGAATGCCCGATTGACTTTTACGGCCTCGAACGGCAGGTTGTCGGCCTTTCGCGGCAACCCCTGTCATTGAGTCACGCCGTTTTTTTGCGTTTCATTTCATGCATTTATTGTTTTTGTTGAATCGTTTTTTATTTCAAGGCCGTTTCGTTTGAGTGATTTGTCGAGTACCCAACCTGCACCGTCCACCAGCAATCCGCTGACCGTTTACCTGGCACGACTGGCACCTTCCAGCCAGTTGACCATGCGCTATGTGCTGCAAGATGCCGCTGACCGCCTCGGTTTCGAGGACGTCGATATCGAAGAAATCCCTTGGCACGGCCTGCAACCGGAAGACGTGGTGGCGCTGGTCGCCGCTTTGCGTGCCGACGGTTATGCACCGAACACCTCTTCGCTGTACGTCAACGCCGTGCGCGGGGTGATGAACGAGGCGTGGCGCATGAGCCTGATCAGCCAGGATCACCTGTTGAAGATGCGTTCGGTCAAGGGCATAGCCGGCACACGGCTGTCCCAGGGGCGCAACCTCAAGCGCACGCTGATTCACGAACTGATGGAAGTCTGCGCTGCCGACCCGCGCCCGCAGGGTTTGCGTGATGCGGCGGTGATTGCGTTGCTGTACGGCACCGGCATGCGCAAGTCGGAATCGGTGGATTTGGATCTGAGTCAGGTCGACTTCAACGAACGCAGCCTGACCGTCACCGGCAAGGGCAACAAACAGCTGATCAAGTACGCGCCGGCCTGGGCCTTTGCCAAGCTCGACGCCTGGCTGGAACTGCGTCGTTCACAGCTCAAGGAAGGCGAGAGCGACGATGCATTCCTGTTCAATCGCATTCGCCGGGGCAGCCACATCACCCGCGAGCGCATCACCAAACACGCGATTTACTACATCGCCCGCCAGCGCGGTACGCAGGTCGGGGTAAAAATCATGCCCCACGATTTTCGGCGTTCATTCATCACCCGGGTGATCGAAGAGCACGACCTGTCGATCGCGCAAAAACTTGCGCATCACAGCAATATCCAGACGACCGCCAACTACGATGTGCGCGATGACAACGAGCGGCGGCGGGCAGTGGATCGCTTCGATTTGTGACGCGATTAGCCCGATGAAGGGCAATTGCGCGCGGTCGTCGCAGCCTGAGTGATTTGTGCAGCAAGCCGTTTGACGTTGTTCTGTTGCGCAGTCACCAGCTCGTCGATGCTTGGCCCTGAAGGCGTCTGCAACACCGAGCGACAGGTCAGTAGCGCCGCGTCTTCAGCACCCAGCGGGCGCACTCGCCATTTCACATCGATCAAGGCGTACTGGCCGGGAATCGAATCGAAGCGCTGCACGTCGATACGCACGGAGGCGCGCTGCTGGCCGACACCGCTGCTCAATTGATCGATCAGCGCGCCGCGCAACTCATCGGCGAGAGTGGCGCTCCACCAATCGGTTTCCAGAATCGCCACGCCGCTGTTGCCCTGGCGAATCACTATCTGCGCGCGATCGACCTGTGGCGGCACGCTGATGCTTTCTATGGCGATGTCGGCGCCGTTGCGGCTGGCACCCGGTTGCGCCGGGGTCAGTGTGTGAAAGCTGATCGGGTCGCTACGGCACGCAGTCAGCAGCACGAAGGCAGCGAGCACGGTGATCTTCAACGGTAAAGCCATGGATTCAGCTCCTGTGCTCAATTGCGTGGCGGTCCTTTGAGGTCCAGCGGCGCGGCGTTGTCGGGACGCCCGCGAATCAGCGACTCAGGGTGGCGACCGAGGTAATCCGACAGCTCTCGCAACGAGCGCGACATGCGCCCGAGTTCGTCGAGGGTCTCGGTGAGTTGCTCACGTTGCGGCGAATCCTCGGCGAGGGTCGAATTGGCCGACTGCAAGGTCTTGCTGACATCGGCGAGGGTGCTCTGTACACCCGGCAGAGTCCTGGCGTTGAACTGCTTCAGGCCCTTGCGCAGCTCGACCAGATTGCCGTCGAGGTTCCTGGCGATGCGTTCAACCGGCAATGCGTTGATCTTGTTGACCATCGCCTCGAGTTTTTCCTGCAACTGTTCGAGGCTGCCAGGGACGGTCGGAATGGTGACCGGCCGTGCCTTGGGGTCGAACGCGACTTTCGGCGCCTTGGGGTAGAAATCCAGCGAAATATACAACTGACCGGTGAGCAGGTTGCCATTGCGGGCCTGGGCGCGCAGGCCATTTTCAATGAACGTGCCGATCAGGCGCGCGCCGGTGGCCTCGTCGTTTTCGTCGCCATGGTAGGTCTTGAGAATCTTCGCGTGGGCACGGCCGAGTCGCTGCGGATAAATGACGATGCCGACATTCACCGGAAAGGTGCGCTTGACCTCGTCAAAGTCGAGATTGACCGCCACCACCCGGCCGATTTCGATACCGAGAAACTCGACAGGCGCATCCACCTTGAGGCCGCGCAACGCCTGATCAAACCGCAGCGCCAGGTATTGCGCCTTGCCGTCGGGCGGGGCGAGGGCGGCGGTCTGGTTGGCAAACAGCTCGAAACTCTTGTCGTCGCTGGCCGGCTTATCGTCGGGGCTGTAGTCCGGGGCGCGGAAAGCGATGCCGCCCACCAGCAGGGTCGACAGCGATTCGGTTTTCACCGCAAAGCCGTTGGCGCCGACATTGATGTCGATGCCACTGGCGTTCCAGAAGCGGGTGTTTTCGGTGACGTAGGCATCGTTGGGCGAATGCACGAACACTTCGATGTTGACGCCTTTGCCGTCCGGGTCCAGCGCGTAGGACACGACCTGGCCAACCGGAATCTTGCGGTAATAAACGGGGGAGCCGATGTCCAGCGAGCCAAGGTCCGCGGTGTGCAGCGTAAAGCGTTTGCCCGGTTCGCCGTAGGTGATCGGCGGCGGGTTCTCCAGACCTTTGAAGTTTTTTGAGCGGGTATTGGCCTGACCTATGTCGGCGCCGATGTAATCGCCCGACAGCAGCGTATCGATGCCCGAGACCCCGCCGGCGCCAATGCGCGGACGCACCACCCAGAATTGCGAGTCCTCACGGGTAAAGGCTTCGGCTTGCTTGGCGAGTTTGATTGTGGCGTTGACGTGTCTATGGTCGTTGGCCAGTTCGACGTCGGAGACATGGCCAATGACCACGTTGCGGTACCGGACTTCGGTCTTGTTAGCGGTCAGGCCATCGCCGGTCTTGAAGGTAACGGTGATGACCGGGCCTTCCTGAAGGATGTTGTGAATCACCAGCGAAATCCCTACCAGCACCGCCACAATCGGCACGATCCATACCAGTGAAATCGCGAAACGGCGGGTTTTGATCGGCGCTTGACCGGGTGCTAGCGGCTCATCGCTGGCTGACGACTTCATCCATGTCCTCCTCAATTCATCGGGCACTGAGCGTCAGGAACGCAAAAGCACTTCATCAATATAGAAGTGCTTGGCGATAGAGCAAATGTGTATAGCTGGCATAGGACGCGATTGCGGTGCAAGGAGCTGGCGAAGGTTGCGACCTGATCGTTCCCATGCTCTGCGTGGGAATGCAGCCCGGGACGCTCTGCGTCCCAAGATCGCAGCCTTCGGCAGCTCCTACAGGGGCCAGAATCTTGGCGGGCTCAGCCGAGCATTTCGCGCAAGCGATACCAGAACATGCCCAGCGCCAGCAGCGGCGAACGCAAGGCCGGGCCACCGGGGAAGGTCATGTGCGGCACGCCGCTGAACACGTCCATGCCTTGGCTGTGCCCGGCATGAATGGCTTCGCCCAACAACTTCGCGCACCAGTGCGTGACGTTGAGGCCATGGCCGGAATAACCCTGCGCGTAAAACACGTTCGGGTGCTGTTTGAGTCGGCCAACCTGGGGGAAGCGATTGGCGGTAATGCCGATCTTGCCGCCCCATTGGTAGTCGATTCGCACATCGGCCAGTTGCGGGAACACCTTGAGCATCTTCGGGCGCATGTAGGCAGCGATATCCGCCGGATCGCGCCCGGAATAATGACAAGCGCCGCCGAACAGCAACCGTCGATCAGCCGAGAGTCGGTAATAGTCCAGTCCGACTTTTTGATCGCACAGCGCCAGGTTCTGTGGAATCAACTGCGCGGCGCGGCTTTCGTCCAGCGGCTCGGTGGCGATGATGTAACTGCCGGCGGGCAGCACCTTGCCGCTGAGTTTCGGCTCGAGGTCATCCAGATGTGCGTTGCAGCCGAGCACTAGGCTGCCGGCGCGCACTGAACCCGTGGCGCAACGGACCTCGACAGTCGGGCCATGGAGAATTTCCAGCACCGGACTCTGCTCAAAGATACGCACGCCCAGCGCTGCCGCGAGACGCGCCTCACCTTGCACAAGATCAAGCGGATGCAAGTGCCCTGAACCCATGTCGATCAATCCGCCGGCGTACACACCGGCGTCGACCACTTGCTCACGGATCTGCTCCGGCCCGACCAGCCTGGTTTCGTGGGCATAGTCGAGTTCGGCGAGACTGTCCTGTTCCTGCTTGAACGCGGCGAATTGCGCGGCGGTGTTGGCCAGTTCGCAAAAGCCCCAGCGCAGATCACAGTCGATGGCGTTTTCAGTGATGCGCTGGCGCACCAGCTCCACCGAATCAATGCCGGCGCGCTGCAGATAGCGCACCCCGTCCTGGCCAAGGTAGCGAGCGAACCCCTCGACTTCATGGCCGATACCGCGAATCAGCTGACCGCCATTGCGCCCGCTGGCGCCCCAGCCGATACGTCGCGCCTCGAGCAACACCACCGACAAACCGCGCTGCGCCAGCTCAATCGCGGTATTGACGCCAGTGAAGCCGCCACCGATTACGCAGACGTCGGCAAGCAAATCACCATCCAGCGCAGGGTAGGGCGTGCTCGCCCGCGCAGAAGCGGCGTAATAAGAGCCGGTGTGTTGTGCGCTGTGCTGATTCATTTGTTCGACTTCACTTTGCTCCACGACCGGGTCATCAGACGCATGATCGCCTGGGGTGGGGTCGAGGAAATGTAGAGTTTTTCGAGCACCGACTGCGGCGGGTAAACCTCAGGATTGTTGACCAGTTCCTCATCCATGAACGGCTTGGCCGCCGGATTCGGGTTGGCGTAGCCGACGGTGGCGCTGACCTTGGCGATCACCTGCGGATCGAGCAGGTAATTGATGAAGGCGTGCGCCTCTTTGGCGTTGCTCGCGTCGGCCGGAATCGCCAGCAGATCGAACCACAGGTTGGCGCCTTCCTTGGGGATGGCGTAAGCGATATTCACGCCGTTCTTGGCTTCCTTGGCGCGGTTGGCCGCCTGGAACACATCGCCGGAGTAACCGAACGCGACGCAGATGTCTCCATTGGCCAGGTCCGACACGTACTTGGAAGAATGGAAATAGGTGATGTACGGGCGGATGCTCAGGAGCTTGGCTTCGGCCTTTTTGTAGTCTTCAGGGTTTTCACTGCGCGGGTCCATGCCCATGTAGTTGAGGATGGCCGGGAAGACTTCGTCGGCGGAATCCATCATCGACACGCCGCACTGGCTGAGCTTCTTCAGATTTTCGGGTTCGAACAGCACGGCCCAGGAGTCGATGTGGTCGATGCCGAGCACTTGCTTGACCTTGTCGACGTTGTAACCGATGCCGTTGGTGCCCCACAGATAGGGAACCGAATGCGCATTGCCGGGATCATTTTTCTCAAGCAATTCAAGCAGTTTCGGGTCCAAGTTCTTCCAGTTTGGTAACTGTGAACGATCGAGCTTCATGAACGCCCCGGCCTTCACCTGGCGGGCGAGGAAGTGGTTGGACGGCACTACCACGTCATATCCGGTCCGACCGGCGAGGAGTTTGCCTTCAAGGGTTTCGTTGGAGTCGAAGACGTCGTAGATCACCTTGATCCCGGTCTTGCTCTGGAAGTCGGCGAGGGTGGTTTCGCCGATGTAGTCGGTCCAGTTGTAGACACTGACCTGGGGCTCGGCGTGGGCTACGGCACTGAACAGCACGCTCAGTGCGACCGGGAGTACGGATTTCAATAGACGCATATCGACACCTCTTCTTGTAATGATCGTTCCCACGCTCTGCGTGGGAATGTCGCAACGGACGCTCCGCGTTCGGCTTAGGATGGGACGCAGAGCGTCCCGGGATGCATTCCCACGCGGGAGCGTGGGAACGATCAACTGTGCGGCCGTCTTCGCGAGCAGGCTCGCTCCCACAGGGACGGACGCGCGGTCAGACGCTGAGCAGCAGGAACTCCCGCTCCCAAGAGCTGATCACGCGCTTGAAGTTTTCGTGCTCGGCGCGTTTGACCGCGACGTAGCCGCGGACGAATTTGCTGCCCAGGTACTCGGCGACTTTCGGGCACTCTTCCATCTGCGTCAGGGCTTCTTCGATGGTGATGGGCAGGCGTAGATTGCGCCGTTCGTAGGCCCGGCCTTCGACCGCCGCGCTCGGCTCGATCTTCTCGACCATGCCGATGTAGCCGCACAGCAGGCTTGCGGCAATCGCCAGATACGGGTTGGCGTCGGCGCCGGGCAAGCGGTTCTCCACGCGCATCGATTCCGGCCCCGATGTCGGCACACGCAGGCCAACCGTGCGGTTCTCTTCGCCCCATTCGACGTTGACCGGTGCCGAGGTGTCCGGCAGGAAGCGGCGGAACGAATTGACGTTCGGCGCGAACATCGGCAGGACTTTCGGGATGTATTTCTGCAAGCCACCGATGTGATGACGGAACAGCTCGCTCATGTTGCCCTCGGCATCGGCGAAGATCGGCTGACCCGTCGCGATCTCGACCACGCTCTGGTGCAGGTGCATGGCGCTGCCGGGCTCGTCGCCGATCGGTTTGGCCATGAACGTCGCGGTGACGTTGTGCTTGAGCGCCGCCTCGCGCAGGGTGCGCTTGAACACGGTGATCTGGTCGGCCAGATCCAGCGCATCGCCATGACGGAAGTTGATTTCCATCTGCGCCGGGCCGTCTTCGTGGATCAGCGTGTCGAGGTCCAGGCCTTGCAGTTCGCACCAGTCGTAGACGTCTTCGAACAGCGGATCGAATTCGTTGGCGGCATCGATCGAGAACGACTGGCGCCCGCTTTCCGCACGGCCCGAACGACCCAGCGGTGCCTTGAGCGGCAGGTCCGGGTCTTCACAGCGTTGGGTCAGGTAGAACTCCATTTCCGGCGCGACAATCGGCTTCCAGCCCTTGTCGGTGTAGAGCTGCAGGACTTTCTTCAGCACGTTGCGCGGCGACAGTTCGATCGGGTTGCCGAATTTGTCGAAGGTGTCGTGGATGACGATGGCAGTCGGCTCGATGGCCCACGGAATGACATACACGGCATCGGAAACCGGTTTGCACACCATGTCGATGTCGGCCGGGTCGAGCAGGTCGTAGTAGATGTCGTCGTCGACAAAATCCCCGGTTACCGTTTGCAGCAGCACGCTTTCCGGCAGGCGCATGCCGCGCTCATGCAGGAACTTGTTGGTCGGTGCAATCTTGCCGCGGGCGATGCCGGTCAGGTCGCTGACCACACATTCGACTTCGGTAATCTTGTGATCTTTCAGCCAGGTGAACAGCTGATCGAAAGGGGCGTTCATAAAGACCTCGTTATTGGTTTTGTAGACGCCGGGGAGGGCGGGTTTCATCTTCCGCCCCTTCCCCTGTGGCGCGTTGGCGACTATCTTGGGCGCGGCTTGCGATTCCATCTATCCACTTTCAGCAGCACCAAAGCGCACCAAAAGAGTGCGCAAGGTCACCCCATGACAACGTGCAATCCGCTTCAGGTACAAGCGTTCAATACCGCCGACGTGGCCGAGCAAATCCGCGCTACACCGGGCTGGATCCAGCATTACCAGCAGATGTCGCCGGGGCATTTCGCCGGGCAGATTCGCTATCTCGATCTGCAGGGCGTCGAGGTCTACGAAGAACAAATGAACACCCGGGTCGAGCAGAATTTCAGTGCGCCATCCGGGGCTCTGGCGTTCTGTTTTGATCGCAGTGACAACGCGCTGTATCTGCTCAACGAAGAGAGCCGCAACATCTGGATTACCCCGGAGAACTACCGGGAAATCGCTGTGGTATTCGGTCCGGATTTCGTCCGCGAGCACGGTTTGCAAGTGGCAAAGCTCGAAGGTTTGTTCATGGCGCCGCTGAACTGCGGCCAGAACGCTTTGTTCAGCGGCTGGTTAAGCTCGATTCTCACGAAGTTGTCGCAAGCTGCTGATCCACTTGATAAAGATCGCCTGACTCAACAGTTGCTTGATGACTGCCTGTTCATCCTTGATAACGCTCACACCAGCCTTGATCGCAGCGGGTTGCAGCGACGCAACAACGAACGCCAGATCATCAAAAGAGTGGGGGAGTGGGCGGCTGATTCGCCGGAAGACACGGTTAATCTGCTCGAACTTTCTCACGTCGCCGGCGTGCCGCTGCGCCAGTTGCAACAGGCTTTCAAGGCCTACACCGGGATGACCCCGAGCCACTGGTTACGCCTGCGGCGGCTGAACAGTGCGCACCGTGAATTGCTCAAGCGCAGGCCCACGGAAACCACAGTTGCGGAAGTGGCGATGCGCTGGTCGTTCTGGCATCTGGGGCGGTTTTCCAGCAGTTACCGCGCGCTGTTCAAGGAGCTGCCGAGCGAAACGCTCAAGCGCTGAGCAGAAAAAGGCTTTGTGTCCTTCGAGAAGTTAAATAGAATCAGTCTCATTTGAATCTACCTTCGCGCAGGGTCTCTTGAGATGATTGAAGCTACGTCACCGTCGGAGCAGAGCCTGCAGCAGTTGTATCGCGAGCACCGCGGCTGGCTGGAAACCTGGCTGCGCCGGCGCATGGGCAATGCGTGGGATGCGGCGGACCTCAGTCAGGACACCTTTCTGCGCGTCCTGTGCAACGCGCCGCCGCTGGCCGAGTTGCGCGAGCCGCGCGCGTATTTGCTCACCGTCGGCAAACGCCTGCTGAGCAATTTCTACACGCGGCGCCATCTGGAAAAAGCCTACCTCGACGCCTTGGCGCAATTGCCGGAAGCGTGCGCACCGTCGCCGGAACAGCGCTGGTTGCTGCTGGAAACCTTGCAGGCGCTGGATGAATTGCTAGATGGCTTGCCGCGTGCGGTGCGTCGGGCATTTCTTTGGAGTCAACTCGAGGGCCTCGGCTACCGCGAGATCGCCGAGCGCTTGCAGGTTTCCGAGCGCACGGTAAAACGCTACATGGCCCAGGCGTACGAGCATTGCTTGCTGGTGGATCTGTGATGCGCGTTGCCCCCAGCGAGGAAACGCGGGAAGTGGCGCGGGCGGCGGCGCAATGGCTGGCACTGCTCGAGTCAGGCGCTGCCAGTGATGAAGATCACGCCCGATTGCAGCATTGGCGCGCCAGTGACAGTCGCCACGAGAACGCTTGGCAGAAAATCCAGCAGCTTCGCCAGCGTTTCGCAGGTTTGCCGCCGACACTGGCCATGGCCACCCTGGATCGGCCGGATCCGGCGCGGCGCGCGGTACTCAAGCGTGCCTTGGGCGTGGCGGCGCTGGTGCCGGCGGCGTGGTTGATCAGTCGGGAGCTGCCGCTGGAGGCCTGGCGCGCCGATTTGCACACCAGCACTGGCGAGCGGCGCAAAGTGCAGTTGGCCCAGGATTCTTCATTGCAACTCAACACCGACAGCGCGGTGAATGTCGATCTGCCTGCACGTCAGTTGACACTGATTCGTGGCGAGATGGCGCTCAACGTGGCGGGCGATTCAGCCTTTATCGTCAACGCGCCTTATTGGCGGATGATCGTCAATCACAGCGACATCTCGGTGCGCCTCAATGCGCGCGATTGCCAGGTCTGCGTGCTGCGCGGTTCGGTGCAATTGCAGCCGCTGCACGGCCCGGCGCTGGTATTGCAGCAGGGCCAGCAAGTCAGCCTGCAAGCTTCGGGCGCGGGGGCGGTGACGGCATTCGATGCGTTGATGCCCGGTTGGCGCGACGGTGTGCTGATGGCGCAAAACCAGCCGCTGGGTGATTTCCTTCGCGAGCTGAGTCGCTACCGCTCGGGCGTGCTGCGCTGGGATCCGGCGCTGGAATCGCTGCGCATCACCGGCAGTTTCCGCCTCGACGATACCGATCAAGTGCTGGCACTGCTGGCAGCCAGTTTGCCCGTCGACGTGCACACGCGAACGCGATTTTGGGTGTCGCTGGTACCGCGCGCAGAAAAAACCGGTTGAAGCCTGTCCCTTTTTTTCGCCTCGCTGGTCATTCCAGGCAAGTGAACAAAATCGAGAGCTTCTTCCAATGCCCGCAGTATTCCCAGGTCGTTTGCGTCCGTTGTTGCAGTTGAGCCTTTTGCTGAGCCTGAGCGCCAGCCCCTTGTTGATTCAATCGAGCTGGGCCGACGACGGCAGTCGCCGCAGTTATCAGGTCCCGGCCGGTAGCCTGAGTACAGCGCTGACGCGCTTCGCCGGTCTCGCTGGAGTCAATCTTTCGGTGGATCCGGCGCTGGTCAGCGGCCGCAACAGCAGTGGATTGTCCGGCGAGTTCGGTGTAGAGGAGGGCTTCAGCCGGTTGTTGCTGGGTTCCGGTTTGCAGCTGCAACCGGTCGGCGATCAGGCTTATACGCTGGTGCCCGCAGCGCAAGGCAGCACCTTGCAACTTGCGCCGACATCTATTCTCGGCGCGAGCGGCTCAGCGGATGCCGACGTGTTTGCTGGCGGTCAGGTTGCACGGCGTGGCTCGCAAGGGCTGTTGGGCTCCAGGGATTTCATGGAAACCCCGTTCAGCATGACCACCTACACCAGCGAAACGGTGAAAAACCAACAGGCGCGCACCCTCGGCGACCTGATCGGCAGCGACCCTTCGGTACGCGCCACCAACCCGGCCGGTGGCCGCTACGAGCAATTCACCATCCGTGGTTTCAGCCTGTTCAACAGTGATGTTGCCTACAACGGCCTCTACGGAATCTTGCCGACGTACACCATTGATATGGAAATGGCTGATCGCGTCGACATCCTCAAAGGCCCGAGCCAATTGATCAACGGGATTTCGCCACGGGGCAGTGTAGGAGGGGGGATCAACGTCGTGCCGAAACGCGCGACCGACAAGCCGATCACCTCGCTGACAGCCAATTACGCCTCGAACAACCAAGTCGGCGGCGCGGTGGATGTCGGACGGCGTTTTGGCGAAGACAATCAGTTCGGCCTGCGCTTCAACGGGGTCAAGCAGTCCGGAGATACGGAATGGGATCACCAGAGCGTCGATCGCGACATGGCGGTGCTCGGTCTGGACTTTCGTGGTGAACGCTTGCGACTTTCCACTGATATCGGCCACACCGAACGCGACACCGACGCACCGCAGGAACGCGTGCAAGTCGCCGCCAATGCCAAAGTGCCGAACGCCAATGATGTTCGCGATAACTATGCGCAACCCTGGAGCCGGGCGCGCACTAAAGACACTTTCGGCACGGTCAACGGCGAGTTCGATGTCAGCGATTCGGTCATGCTGTATGGCGGCGTCGGCGCCCGCAAAAGCAATCACGACTTCTTGCGCCATGCCGTTTCGGTGACCAACGATGCCGGTGATTTCAGCGTCCAGCCGCGCGACTTCACTCGCGACGAAAACGTCCGCACGGCTACCGCTGGCGTTCGTAACTGGTTCCAGACCGGGCCGGTCAGCCATGAAGTGAACCTGGCGGCCAATTACTTTTATATGGACTTCGAAAACGGCGGCGCCCGTTACGCGGCCGGGCGCAGCAATCTCTACGACCCGGTGGAAATCGCCAGACCCGGCACGCCGACCCGCAATGACGCCAAGGTCTATACCGAGAACCGCTTCAGCGGCGTGGCGTTGTCCGACACGCTTGGCTTCTTCGACGATCGTCTGTTGCTGACTTTGGGGGCGCGCTGGCAGCGAGTCAAAGTCGATGACTGGAGCGACGGCATCAAGGGCGACACGGCTTACGATGAGGAAAAAGTCTCGCCATCGGGCGGGATTCTGTTCAAGGCGACGGACAAACTTTCGCTGTACGCCAACTACATGGAAGGTCTGAGCCAAGGCAAGATCGCGCCATCGACATCTATCAACGAAGACGAAATCTTCCCGCCATTCATCAGCCGCCAGGTTGAAGTCGGCGCCAAGTACGACGCGGGCTCATATGCGCTGACGGCAGCGGTGTTCCGCATCAAACAGCCTGCCTACGAAACCAATGCCACCACACGAGTCTTCGGCCCGAACGGCAAACGCGAAAACAACGGCGTAGAACTGAGCGTGTTCGGCGAACCGCTCAAGGGGTTCCGATTGCTCGGCGGTGTGATGTACATCGACAGCGAACTGACCCACACCACCAACGGCACATTCGACGGCAACCGCGCACCGGCGACACCGAAATACAACGTCAACCTTGGTGCAGAGTGGGACGTGCCGACTGTGCAGGGTTTGACATTGACCAGCCGTGGAATCTATTCGAGTTCGCAGTATCTGGATCAGGCGAACGACAAGGAAATCGACTCCTGGGAACGGTTCGACGTAGGTACACGCTATGCTTTCAAGCTGGACGAGAAGACGATCACCTTGCGCGCCAATGTCGAAAACGTGTTGGATAAACGCTATTGGAGTTCGGCGGGTGCATCGGATGATAGTGAGCCGGGGTTGACGCTTTCGACGCCGCGAACGTATCTGCTGTCGGCGACGGTAGACTTCTAATGGAGCAGGGTAAGTGCGTCGATCGTCGCCTAAAATAAGTTAACTACACTAAATGACCGTTTAGTTGAGCTAACAAAAAATAGTACCTGTTATGGAGAAGGTCATGATTCAGCGCAAGCCGAACGCAACTGATGTGATTACTGCGCTGAATCTACAGCCTCATGTCGAGGGCGGGTATTACCGCAGAACCTATCAAGCCGATCACCGTGACTGCCTCGAAACGCAGCAAGGCCCGCGATATCTGCTGACCTCGATCTACTATCTGCTCACTGAGCAATCGCCAGTGGGCCAGTTTCATTTCAACCAGTCCGACATCCTGCATTATTTCCAGTTGGGCGACGCCATCGTATACAACCTGATCCACGCCGACGGCTCATTGCAAACGCTGGTAATGGGCAGCGATGTTTTGGCTGGTCAGCAACGGCAGTTGCACGTACCGGGTGGAATTTGGAAAGCCTCTCGATTACTGGAAGGCTCAAATGGCTTTGGCTTGATCAGCGAAGCGGTTTCGCCTGGGTTTGATTTCGCAGACATGGAAATCGGTAATCGCGCAAAACTCACGGCACAGTTTCCACAGCATGGAGCGCTGATTGAAAAGCTGACGTGTGATGATGGACGAGGGCTGTAGATTGGGAAGAATGCAGTTTGTAGGGAAAGCTGGTCTTGAAGCGGCCACCGCAGATTCAAATCTCTTGGGCGACCACGCTAATGTTGTAATACTTTGTTACGCGTAATGTATATTATGTTAAACGACATGTCATGTCATAGATGTTCACGAGCTGCCTAAGACGCTGATTCGACAAACCCGCTTCTGCCGTCCACTCTCTCAACGGGCCATGTACTCCGTGTTCATGGCGAGTCATTCAATGAGGTGGCTGCCGATGAAGCTGATTCAGTGCCGTTTCTCTTCAGGTCAGCGTGTACCGCTGCTCGTGCAAACCGGAGATGCGGCGCCGTTGCCCATGCTTGTCCCGTTCATCTACGTTCAACTCAAGTTGCGGTACCGCGCGTACAACACGGCTGCGGCGCATTTGCGCGCGATCCAGGCTTTCTATAGCTATGGCAAAAGCCGTGACCTCAATATTGATGAGGCCATCTTGGCTTGCGACTTCGAGTCGATTTTGGCTTTACTGGATGGTTACGCCATCTGGCTCCAAAGCGGCCGTCACGCCGACAACCTGGTCGCCCGAATCGGCACAGCTGCAACGGTACCTTTTCCGCAGATCGATCCGCGTACCCGTGACCAATACTTGCGATTGCTAAAGCTGTACCTGTCCTGGTGTGTCACCCGTTACATCCCGCGTGCTCGTCAAACTTCAACCTCCCTGGCTAACATCGAGGTTGCATTTGCAGATGTCGCCGACGTCGTTGAACGGCGCTTTGAGAGCCATATCATCAATGCCCGACCCGACCGCACTCGTTATCGCAGCCTGACAGATACCCAACTTCAGATCGTTCGCACACTGATTCGACCGGGCACCGCGGAGAATCCGTTCCCGGAACGATTGCAGTTGCGCAATTGGCTGATGATTGAATTATTGCTAGAGACCGGTATCCGTCGCGGAGAGCTTCTCAAGCTCTACACCACCGATATCAATCAGGGGTCTCAGCATGCCTATGTCAGCATCAATGACCGCGAACATGATCCCGGCGACCCGCGCGCTGAAGAGCCTGCGCTGAAAACACATGGGCGGACCGTAGGCATCTCCGCACAATTGTATGAGGTCTACGAGCGTTATATTCAGAGCGTACGACGTCCACGGCGTAACGGCAAACCAATGAAATTGCTGTACCGCTATTTGTTCATCTCGGACCGAGGCCTCCCGCTGTCGATCCGAGCGTTGTCGAACGTCCTTGATCGGCTGTTCCTGACCATTGAACTGGCTCATCCGGGATTGTTGCCTACACTTTCCGCGCATGACTTTCGCCACACCTTTGCCGACCGATTTTTGGCTTACCTGGTCGAGAAGCGTGGGTATGACCTCGAGCGGGCCACGGACGAACTGCGGCGAGTTTGCGGTTGGTCTGACACTTCGACGATGCCACGGCGTTATGCAAGTCGTTATCTCGCCGAGTCGGCCAACCTCCACAACGCCCAGCGTACCTCGGCAGCCTGGAGCCGACTTGACAGTTAAGGAGGTTCGCCGTGACCAAATCAGCCGAGCAAGAACACGCTTCCCCCTCCTCCTCTTTTCCGGCCTACGTGTTTGAAGGCCCGGCTCAAGTTGCGATTCGAACTCGCACCAATGACCAGCCAAGATACGTCGATACTCGATTGAGCGTTTGGACGTGGTACGACGGTGGAAAGTGTATGAAAATTGATTGGGCTGCTCTTCGATTTAACTCCGAGCTCATTGAGATTAGCAAAAGCTTTATGGCTTATGCGCTTGAAAAATACGCACCATGTACTGCTCAAATGTTTGCAAAATCCTTGCATGCTTTGTCTAGAACCAAACTAGCAAACGGCCTTCCTTGGGAAAAAGCAGTATTAATCAATGTCCTTGAAGAGTTAAAAAAGTCAAGATACGATCTTGGAGGGTTTCGTCGATTTTATCGATGGGCTCTAGATAGGGGTATTAAAGGTTTTGATCTAAATACTTATCTAGCAATCAAGGATGTAAAATCAGGTCGGGTTGACCCATATGCGCGAAT
Organism: Pseudomonas sp. RG1; assembly: GCF_025910115.1. Lineage (NCBI taxonomy): Bacteria > Pseudomonadati > Pseudomonadota > Gammaproteobacteria > Pseudomonadales > Pseudomonadaceae > Pseudomonas > Pseudomonas sp. RG1. The sequence continues at coordinate 84,603 of NZ_JAPCIK010000023.1, read as the reverse complement.
TTTCCTTTCGCAGTCTGGCTTAGAATTAGATGAGGAAATTCGGTTGCTCAAACGCATTGAGCGAGAATTTTCATCTGAAACTTTGGGGGAAGTCCAGTTTAACATAGTACTTCACTTAGGTTTCGAACTTGCGCCGCGCGCAATTCAGTTTCATTCGCTAGATATTTCTGATTTTGAGGTCATTGAAAGCGTTGATCATGAAAAGTACTACACTCTATGGCTACCCATGGCCAAAAAAAGATTGGACAGCGCAGACCTGAACGACGGCCCCGCAAAATAACCACTCGCCTAGGTGAGAAAATTTCGAAACATGTTTCAGATATTCAACGTCGCTTTGGTGTCGACTGCGGACCATTATTTGTAAGTCTTAATGGGAGGCGCCTATCGGTCAAGGAAATTGGTATCGGCCTCAAACATGAACTACATAAAGCAGGGATAAACAAGCCCAATCAGGTGACCATGTTGTTGCGTCATCACCTCGGACAAGGTTTGGCGGACCAGGGAGCTTCGGCAGATATGATTGCCGAACTGCTCGGCCACAACAGCACGGTTGCAGCATGCGCTTACATCACAGCGACTCCAAACATTGCCCGAATCAAAGAGAAAGCGCTCGGAAAGAGCCCTTCCTATCAGCGAATCATGCACAGTTTATTAACCGGGGAAATCGTCCAACGTCGAAATATAGTCCCTGAAAGAGCCATCAGCGGCCTCATCGATACCCAGTACATCGGGGACATCGGTGCTTGCGCCCTCCCGGTTCATACCCACTGCCCCTACAATCCTGTCTATGCCTGTTACACCTGCAGGAAGTTTCACCCCTTTGCTGACGGCCGTCATGAGCAGGTGAAAGAGGCGCTGCAAAGAGAAGCACAGCGATTCATTGATATAGCAGAAAAAGCCGGTGACCTCATTCACAATCGCCCCTTAGCCCAGCATCAGACCACCATACTGGCGGTAAGCGCTACGATTGAACGCTGCCGGCAACATAGAGAGGTGGCCGCAGATGAGTCTGACTAGGATGTGCAGCTTTGAAGATTTTGTAAGCCACGAGCGAGAAATTTTTAAGTCGTTATCGATAAGTGCGGCTTGGGAATCAACGGTGTGGTCAGTTGAGAATTGGTTACCGCAACGCCAACGTTCGCACAGCATCACTTTTGAAACACTCCGGCCGTCGCCTGAGATGAATGACTATGCAGCACCTCCTAAAGGTGCGCTACCCCTCGCATTTCAAGATTTTTGCAAAGCATTGCTCGTATATCTACAGCGTACACGAAACCTGAAGTTTTCGATGGTTACTGCATACAATATTATAGTTCGGCGGCTATACAACCCGTTATTCGAGCGCGGCATATCTGACCCCACGCAATTGACGCGAGGCGATTTCGACCGCGTCGTCGCCTTTCTCCGGGAGAGTGGCTACAAGAACTGTTATGACGCGTTCAATAATCTTCAGGTAGTAGCGGATACGATTGATAGACTGAAACTAACCAATGTCGCTATACACTTTAAACATGACGAAAAGCCCGAGAGTCGTCGTAATTATTACATCTCACTACATGACCCTGATCATGCGGTAAAACAGCGTAAATCTGATGAGAGATTGCCTTCTCGCGAGGCGATGGAAGCATACGCTATATGCTCCAACAATCCGCTTAGTTACGGCGAGGAAATTTTGCTACGTGTGATCGACTTATTGATAGCGACGGGGCAACGTGGTAACGAAATAGCTGTAATCCCTTATGATTGTTGGGTCGAGAGACCCATAAAAAATTCTGCAGGGCAAGTTGTCTTGGATGGCAATGGAAATAGTTTGGTTGAGTGCGGGATCAGATACTTTGCGGAAAAGCAATTTCAGTCTCGCGTTCATTGGTTAGCGGAAAGTGACATTCCATTGGCTAGGCGTGCAGTTGAGCGGTTAAAAATACTGACGGAAGATCAACGCGAAATCGCTAGGTGGCAAGAGGCCCATCCGGGGCGCCTCTGGGACTATTCACCAAATAAAATACTGACAGAGATTGAAGTTCATCACTGGCTTGGGTTCGCAAAAAACAAAGACACGAATAGAAGCCTTTTTATGTATTTTGCTCGAAATGGCATCCATCCCTATGACGAAAAGAAACACCACTCGAAAGCAGTTAAGCGTAGATACTTAGCCGGCGACATTGAACGCTTACTCGTCCCAAAGCTTCGCGGGCATTCAGTCTTAACGAAAAATGTAGACGGAACCCTACGTGTCGAGCTTAAAACCAGTGAAACGCTTGCGATCGCTTTCGAAGGACAGTTTCATTTCGGAGGCCGGGACGCAAACATATTTTACATATTGCCTAGGCGCGTGACGTTGTCGGATATCAATATTGCGCTTGGTGCAAACCCTCTTCGTTCTTCTATATTTTCCAGGCGATCGCTGGTGGAGGCTAGCGGAGATCCTATCAAACTTACAAGCCATCAGCCTCGTCATTGGCGTAACACTATCTACCACTTGGCGGGAATGAGTAATGTTCAGCAAGCGTTGGCGTTGGGGCGAAAAAGCCTGGATCAGAATTCTTTTTATCAACACTCGAGCATTGAAGAAAACACCGCTGCACATCAGGAGTTTTTGGCGTTCAATAGTCATCACGAGCGCATTGATTTCTTACATACAGGTATAAGAAGTAAGCACATTCAGGGCGCATTGACCGACAGTTACCATGCGTTACTGGCAGATAAAGGTACAATTACTGCAGAAGCATTTCTCACCGTACACGCGACGGCGTTGCACGTGACACCCTTCGGAGGCTGCGTTCACGATTTCTCCCAAGCGCCCTGCCCTAAGCATCTTCAGTGCTGGAATGGCTGCTCGCATCTTTATCTGATGGGCACTCCATCGGAGCGGGCTAACCTTGAGAGACAAGCCGAGAGTCTGACGACCGCAATTACGATCATGCGCGATGCCAGCGCCGGAGAGGCAGGTGGCGATGTATGGCTGGCGGACCAGGAAAACAAGCTAAACAATATAAAATCCGTCCTCGCACGCGAGACCGATGTAGGTATGCAACGCGTGTTTCCAAATGGGCACCCAATGACAATTGCGGACACGGATAAACGACACAGTTCGGTTTCGGATGATTAGAGGCGACCATGGCGCAACGGCAAACCTTGAGAGGCAGCAACTTGGACGAGGCAATCGACGCCCTCCTCGCTCAAATGATTAGCTTAGGGCTGGAGCTCGCGCCTATTTCACGCCCCGAAGTGCAGCGACGATTGGGCCTGACTAGCCGCGCTACCCTGGTAGGTGATCGTGGGAGGCGAATTGAATCCGCCCGTATCGCACAACTCAAGGAGAGTGGGAGAGATCCAGACGGTGCCCGCCGCCGAAGAAGCCTCGAAGAACGAATTGCCAATCTGCAAATGGAGAATGCTGAGTTAATAAAGATGCGGGACCAACTCTATGAAGCACTGTCGGCAATTACACATAATTGCCTGCTTAAAGGATTGGATGTCGAACAAATCCTAGCCCCGTTGCGAAAGCGTTAAGTTTTAAGGTTGCCATCGCGGCCGGTCAACGTGCCGCATGACACTTGCGAAATTGCACTCTACTTCACCACCAAGTTGTATTCGACCTGACCAGTCATTTTCATTCGTTCTGACACCAATTGCACCGGATTTGACCGGCACGCTTTGTAACCGTGATCAGCAGAGAACGACCAAGAGCGGACGTTCCCATGCGACTGCATACGGCCAAAAGCGGACATTCGAACACGAGACAATACGATGAACAAAAAAGCAAAAATGACTGCATTTCTGCTCAGTAAAGTAGTAGCCCAACCTTTGATTGGCCGGACGTTTGACCCTGATCGCATGATCCGAATCCCCGATTGTCATTCGATCGTCGAAGTACTTCGCCTCATCAAACACGGAGGGCCAGAATGGGCACATCGTTACGTCACTATGTACTTTTCCGGTCCATCGAATGCTTGGGCTCTGGTGTACTCGCTTCAGGATACCAGCGCCCCGTATTTTGACTTCATGTACACCTGCAAAGAGCCGCCTCAGAAGACCCTGGTCGCACTGCTAGGGAAGTATCCACAGTGCTCTGTCATCGACTGGTCACCCGGACGCCTGGCCTGCATCGAAGCTCAGGGGGTGGATGTTGATACTCTTGCTGAAATAATCCGGGATGTAACTGAAGCCGCTTGGGATGAGCACATCATGTTCGTTGATGCTTCGTACGAGGAAATGGGTAGAGCGTGACTCAAGAGCGGGCGATCGACCTTGACTTTCCATTTTCGGCCGTCACTTATCTGTCATAGCTTTATCGGAACGCTTATAGGCGGATGTACAAAAAATCAAACCATACGGCGCGCTGTCCCATCCGCCTGGAAGCGATGGCTTATCTTTTGCGATAGGTAGCCGCTAGCTATCCGCGTGCCATTCATAACGGCCGCTTCTCGGCAACAGTGTGGGGTTCGACTTAATCCGCTTTCGGCCCTTGGCTGCAGCTCATGATGTCGTGTCCCAATAAAAATGGATGTACTCCTCTTCATACTCCGCGAATAGTGAAACGATGAACTCCGTCTTCATTGAATACATCAACAACGCTCCGATGAAGCCGTTCGGCTCATGCAGCGGCTGTTTGAGGGGAGCAATCAAATCCCGCGCCTGATCCGCGACCATCTGATTGAAAACAGCTTCCGAAATCTCCTCAAACTTAGCGTCAGAAACGTAGCCCAGGAAGTAGCTTTCTCTATCGGGATGCCAAGCTACACATTCCGCATGAAGCCAGAATTTCAATCCGTTCTCGCCTTGCTGTTTGGGCGCGCGAGTTATGCGAATGGTCTCTTCAGAGTCGGGGTATTCAAAGGCGACTGCTGGATAGGTGACGTAATAGAGACCGCGCCAACGATCGCACGCGTTCCAATAAGTCATTCCTTCCCCGGAGAGTTTGTCAAAATCGCTTCTGTTAAACATGGAAAAACCTAATGCGGAAAAGGGGACGATTTTATTTTCAGAAAACGGATTCTAATAGCAAAAAAGGGGACTAAAAAGTAAATCAGCCCCCTTTCCCAACGCGCACTTGATTCAAGAGACGGAAATTTTTAACTTAAACTACATTTTATCTCAGGCTCACTTACCTTTCACCTTTTCGATGATTTTTGCTAATCCGTCCAGACCATCAAAAGTCGAGGGCAACTCATTTTCACCAGTTACCAATCCACTGAAAATCACTTGTTCAAATCGGTCTAAAGTCAGCTCCTTAGAAGAGCCTTCACCATTGGATTTGGAAACTGTTTTTCTAGCCTCGCCTGAAAACTTCACATAACTTTGAATAAACTGAAGTAGAGCTATACGAAGATCAAGTTGGAGCATCTGCGCTTTCACGCCTCTAAAATTGTGAAGCGCCACGCGAAAAAAGTATACGAACACCAATTCCAAAGCAGCAATCGATACAGCTGTATAGACATCAATCTCCGGGATTTTCAGTTCAGCATAATAGACATATACTTTCAGCGCCGCCGGGGAGATCATCATCGCTGCCAAAAGCAGTAAACACGCAAAATTGAAATGCTTTTCGATTGCCTTGCCAGCTCTCATTTTTGAAAACCCTGATACCAGCTCTACAAAATCCGAACCAATCTTAAGTTTTTTTAGACCTTCCGCCAAGTGTGCTACTTTTTGCTGTCCTTCGTTGAGGGTGCGCTCATTGTCAGCATTAACTCTCACCGCACGCTCAATAGTTTCTGGAAGTTTTTTTATAGCAACAATATCCTCATGATGAAGATACTTCTTCAACACTCCAATCAGCATTGAGTGCTGACCGTACATTATGTGACTTCCTGCAGGGTGATCTAAATTCAGCCCCCGGATCATCCTGAGTCCATGTGCTAATTCTTCAGAAAGACCGCTGGAATTCGATACCTCATACTCCTGCACAAAGCGAAATATAAAAGCAGCCAACAGTTCAGAATCTTTGGAATCTTGAGGATCTATCGTCTCCAATTTCTCTTTAAATTCACGACCGATCATTTCAATGTTAAACAGGCAGCCGCGCTCAAAAGCAATATAATTATTTCGCATCGCGGCTAGTGATCTAATTATAAAAATATTGATACCACTAGTGTCCATCCCGTCAGTATCGATAGCACTTCTGTACCGACTCTCAGTCTCTAGAAGGAGACGATGCATCTCGTCATCCTTAAAATACCCCTTAGAAGACTCAGTGTCTTTTACTTCCATTTGTTGAGACATGTCCATTCCAAAATTCATCAGTGGCCTATCACGATGCCGGCCAGAAGCCATCATCCTATCATCTGTAAAGCTCCATCGCGAAATGACGACCGAAAGGAACTGAAAAGGGACAAACTTATTTAATTGTCATCGCCCTCTTCTGGCCGTTTTCTGCCGGTCATGGCCACGCTTGATGGTCAGATCCGATGCAAATGATGGTCAGGTCGAATGCAAATGGGTGGGCAAGTCCGTGCAATTACCCAACACTGGGATACCACTGCCGCGTTCGCAAGCTGATCACAAGGTTGCGAGCAGTCATTAGCAACTGAGCCCTCACGTCAAAAGCATACTCCCCTAGCTCCAGCGGTACACAAATAGCACAGTTGTTCGGTCCAATCATCCCTGGGTACGCCTTAGCGAGGTCTACCCGGCGCGGCCTTAGGGTATACACGAGAGCGTCGGTGATATCAGACCAACAGCAGGCGTGAATGGTGCGCTTGGGACGAGGCAGATTCCGGCATTAGGCTACTTCCAGGACCAGCGACAGACGCCGACCCAGCAATGCAAGCGCACGCTCCATCTGCTCAATTTTCGAGGCGTGGATGAAGTCCAGCAAACGGTCGACAACCTGCCGCGAACAAGCCATTCGACGGGCAAGCTCGGCGCGGCTCACGCCTTCATCACACATGGCATTCCATAGCAAGATCTTGGCCACAGTCAGCACCGGCAAGTGCAGCACCATCGCAGGGGCGCTTGGCACCGAGGGTGCTGGAATCTTGCGCCGCTGCTCTACGTACAACGACAGCGCCGACTCCAAACCATTTAGGGCTTCGGCAAATGCTTCGCACAGCGTACTGCCTTCGGCGTTCATTTCCGGAATATCGGTGCATGACAACCACACACCGGTGGGCTCGGTATGCTGCACTAGCGAGTAGTGATACATGGCTTTACGCCTCTCTAAATTGCCCAAGCTTTCGTTGATCCCCCGTAGCCTTTAACGTCGAGTTTCGCCGGTCGCTCACGGGCTATGATCGGCAGCGCAAACGCAATCTGTAGCACATCTGGAGCTGGTTGTGCTCAGGGTCGTATTCCCCGCGACCTCCCGTCGGCAATCAATAAATGCGACCTACTAATCAATTGGACTACTCTTATTCCAGCCCGCTGGGTCATCGCTTCGCAGGAAGCATGTACATGCATGAAAATCAGCGCTGCAATCAGTTGCCGGCAGGCCCACAGACGATTGAGCAAATAGGTAGTCAGCGAGCTTGCCAGCTGTCATTTGCATCGGGGATGCCCCTGCTGTGATTACATTGCCCGTCATTCTTCTGAAGCCTTGTCGAATCGGCTTTTCAGCTTGGTCAATTCACGTCCCTTCCCAAACGTGTCCGAGATTATCTGCATGTCCTCTTCGCTGAGTGTGGATGCGTCGACCGATGCCAGCGCTGCATGGGTACCCAGGCTATAAGACAAACGAGCCATATTTGTTTTGATCTTGATCGAGGAGCAGCGCGGCAGTGTTCTCAATAAGGTCTGGGCCGTAGCGAGCTTGCTCTCTTGGTTGGTCAGGCGGACGCAGAAGGACTCCAGGTTTTCGTTGACCGCGCTGGCTGTTTCCGGCGCTGAGCCGAGTGCCAAGATCCGGATACCAAGATCGATAAGTTCTTGCGGTGCCTGCATTGGATCAAGTGATGTGATCTGACGCCAGATTCGGCGTCGTCCATCGTCGGTTGCTTCGGCGGTAAGTAGGGTTTGCGCCAATACTCGATAAGCAGTCTTGTCCAAGCACTTCGACCACAACGACAACAATTGATCGGGCGCGTCCACAGTGCCTGAATGCGCTAGCGCAAGCACCTCTAATGTCGATGCGACGCTTTTCGGCAGATCCAGCACCGATACCGCTTTTTTCCAGACTGCTGCCAACCAGGCCACCTCTTGCTCCGAATTCCAACTGATGGGCGCTGGTAGTTGGGCGATCTGACTTGGCGAAAAATGCCTGGCGGCACAGGTGAAGAAATGCTCTGCTTCGGCTGGGTGGGTTTGCCATACCTGGCAGGCGAATTCGACGAGATCAGCTTCACGCTCGGCAGTCACACGTTTGGCAGTGATCATGGAATCAAGGGACGCCAGCAAACCGCGCTTCGCTTCCTTGAGGTCGCGCCGGCCGGTACTGATCGCCTCCGTAAAGATCGTGTCAGGCACGTACCCTGGATGTACCTGATCGACCGATGGCCATGTGTCTGCGAAATGCTGATGGAGCTGATTATTCTGAGCGGGGTAGCTGCTAGCGGAAGAAAACGTATCACGCAGACAGGATGCGATTGTCGCTGGAGATCCATTGAGGTAGATTTTTGAAAGGCCGGCCATAACGCTGTCGAGATCGTCGGCTGATCGTGATACGAATGACGGCAGCCGGCTCAGCGCTCTATCAAGATGTGCTTGCAGATTCCCGGTAGCCCAGGATTGACTCGGAATTTCCACGGAGGCCATCGTGTAAATTTCGCCAAAGCCTTCAGGCATCGGAGCGGTAAACCCGGAGTCGAAATAAGTGGTGATCTTAATTTGAACCTCGTCCGGCAATTTGTCGAAGCCCTTCATCAGAGAGCGACAGCAGTCTATCGGCAGTTCGTCAGCCAAACGCTCAACCCAGTTCGTGCTGACCTGGGCGGCAAGATCAGGGGCACGCTGGATCATTAGCTCGAAAAGCGCTACCGCATCGACTTGATAGTCTTCTCCAGTGGATAGGTTGTTGCACAGTAAAACAAGATTCGATTGTGCGTCTGCTGTCAACTCACTAAAACGAGCTGAAGCCACAGCCATTGTCCATTGGAACCCTCGATGGTAATCGATCTCAGGTTTTGGATGAGCCAGAAGATTTTTCGCCACCGCGATCACGCATCCCGAAAGCGTTTGTGCGTCCGCCTTTTGATGTGCTGCCTCTAGCACAGTCAGTGCGCAAGCCTGCAGCTCAATTCGCGGTAGAGCCAAATATCTCAGCACGAGTGGCCACAAAATGGATCTGCTCTCTTCACCTTGGGACACCAACTCGGCAAACAGACGACCGACTCGCCCTGCGACCACTGGCAACTTCATCACTTCGCCACGGTTTGCATCCAACTCGTCGGCAACAAGTGTCACGTAGTCCGTACCCAACATCGATAGCAACATAGCTTCATGATCATCTAACCACCGCTCCAGCTCTTGGAACTCGAACTGGTAGGAGCCGCCACTGAGATTGACATCTCTGACCTTGAGCCAATCGATCAACTTGCGTTCCTGAGCAGCTGGCAGTCCGTGCTCTGAGCGGACGCTGAGCACGATGTCACAGGCCTTACTAACCATCACCCGGGCTTCGTCCAAGCTCGGAGTCTGCATGGTTTCTAGGCGAAATTCGATGGTTTGGCTGGTCGAGAGTAGATCGTCAATCAACTCTGCAGCGATTTGGCGTTGTTCCTGAGTATTGGCACTTGAGACGATGTTGCCAATTCTGTCCAGACCAATCATTGACCGGAGATCGAGTGACGCCGTGAGCTCGTTGCACAGTTTGCCCAGCATCAGACGCACTGTCCGCGGTGGTAGCCGATCAAGGAGGTTGGCGATCACCCGCATTGCATTATGACGGCGGGCAGTCGTCTCCAAGTGTAGATCACTGACCAGCTCGTGGAGCAGGTGAGCGTGGTCATCGCTTAGGGCGGAATTATCGGCGCGCGTTGACAGTTGCTCAACCACACCACGAGTATCGCCAGACATCAGCAGATTGTATATAACGCTGGTCCCGGCACCAAACTTTCGACTTATTGGATCTTCAGACAGCAGAAGCAGACTCTGAAGAGAGTCCGGCCAACGAATACCAACAAGGCTGGACAGGAATTGACGAAGGTCCCTACAGTCATCGCGAATCGTCGTTGTCTTACTATCCTTGTCCAAGGTTACATAACGCTTACCCAGTAACGCTTGGGCTTCAACTGGTTGATCCAGAAGCGAACCTTCATTCACAAGCAACTGGGTCAGTCGACCTAGCAGCAAGGGGTCATCCTGAAGATCACGATAGAAGTCCGGGAAGCTCACCCGTGCTGCACTGAGTGCACCCAAGGAGATGGGGTGGGCAGTCACCGATCCCTCGTGCAGACCGCCTGGCCGCTCCCCTGCACTGCCTTCATACTCACGACGTTTCGCCAACCACCAGGACTGTGCAAAAGCGTTGACGATTTGCAAAGCGTTCCGAGGATCCGCGACATTCACATGAATCATCCGATCAATCACTTGCTCGGGGCTGGAGCCCGAAGTCTTCAGGTCGCTGACAATCTCAGTAAATGACAGGAGATTTTTCAGCGCGAATTGCCTCATGTCGCCTCGAGGTACTGGCGGGATTTCAAGTCGAAATTGGAAGATGCGATCAAGGTACCGACGAGCGTCCATGTGCGTGAAAACGGTACCTGGCTGCTCAGGGTTTTTGCCGCGACCCCGCGCCAGCGCATCGGCAACTTTTGCTTCGTCACACGAGATCACAAACACTAGGCCCAACCCGTGTGGAAGCTTTTCAGGGGGGATTTCCATGAACGCCCGGACGGCGTCGAGGCCGAGTACCATTTCTTCTGCTGAGAGCCTATCCAGATCATCGACGAAGATCACCAGGCGCTCGCAAGGGTTTACTTTTCGAAATATCCCTGAGGGCTCCTTGAACGCCTTCAACTGTTCGAGGAGCATTTCTTCGTATTGTTCTGCGCTGGCGCTGGGAAGAGAAACCTTTGTGATCGACCGGAAGCTATCGACCTTTGAGGGCTTCAGGTTCTTGAGTAGATAGCTGTAGGCACCGCTTATTGCCAAGATGAAGGTCGATCGAACATAGGGGTCGCTCCAAGGGAGGACGGCTAGCCCAACCCACAGCAAACCAAAAAGCAACAGCATGGCCACCAGGAAGGCAGGCAACGGCATCGACCACGCGCGCCACAACTGACAAGCGTACTCTCGAAATCCTTTCCACTGATGCTCAACCTGTGTGATGTTTCGGAAGAGCTTGTCATGAAGCGCCTGTTCGTCTCCCCCAAGCTCGATAAAAACGTGGCGCAGAAGCGCGCGTTTGATGTCCTGATCTTTACCGCCGAAACGCCAGGCATTAAAAGTGATGCTCTTGATGCTAGACCTACGTGAAGGCTTACCGGAACCGTCGGATGCGCCGTCGGCGAGGCCTTGGGTGTAAAGCTCTTTGATAGAGCTTTTCCCGGTACCCCATCCGCCGAGTAGTCCAATGCTGAACGGAGGCTTATGGTGATCGGCCTCAATCAGGCTCTGGAGTGCCTGGGAAAAATGCCTGTGACCAAATGCATCCTGAGCTTCGTTTTCGATTTGCCGATCGAGCACTGCCGGCATTGGCTTGTAGGATTCAGGCATGCGTTGCGTCCTTCAACGTGTTACTGGCGGGCTGCCACTATCAGTCAAGCCTACTGGAAGGATGGAGGACAACACAACTTTGCCCTTGGTACAAATTTGGGCTTGAACTCGGGCTGAGCATCTAAGCCAAATGCAAAGGCCGTCATCGCAACTTCTTAGTTGCCTCAAGACATGCGGTTTGGTGCGAGCATTTAGAAGTGCCGTTACCTTCTTACGACAGTCAATGAACAACGCTGAGCGAGCCGTGAATCGGTACCCTCTGAAGTGGAAAAATGACATTCCTAATGGAGTCCTGTTGTAATTGGGCTAGAGTCGTCTCCACACATCTATCGGCTTGGCAAACCGCCAAAGTGCGGTCACAAGGAAGAGGCTATGCAAATCCAGCACCTGGAGATCGCGAACTTCCGCAAGCTCCTGTCAGTTCGAATCGACCTGGCGAGCACTACTACCCTTCTGGTCGGAGCGAACAACAGCGGTAAATCCTCCGCGATGTTGGCGCTACGCAAGTTCCTTCTTTCAAAAGCGACCGCGTTCCGGCTCCAAGATCTGACGCTCTCGCATCTCAGAACTATTGATGCCATTGGCGTCGATTGGGAAGCTGATGATGAAAGTCTCGAAGCCCCCGCGGCGAACGAGTGGGCGCACTGGTTACCCACCCTGGATCTGTGGGTGGAAGCCTCACAAGGCGAACTCCACCACATCAGAGATCTGATTCCCAATTTTGCCTGGAAAGGCGGCCACGTTGGCATGCGCTTCCGACTCGAGCCAAAGGACATGGCTAAGCTCTTTACTGATTACCGGAAGGAGCGGAAGCGCGTAAAGCTGCTGCAAGAGGAAATTGAGAAACAGGCCGAGGTGGGAAAGACTCCGCTCACCCTGCAACTGTGGCCGCAAAGTTTGCACGATTACCTCAACCGGCGCCTGGGAACGATGTTCGCGATTCGCTGGTACCGTCTCGATCCTACGCAACTCAGCGCACCAGATCCCAAGACTCGTCACGCCAAACTTCAAGGACTGTCCGTGACCGCTATTCCGCTGGAAAGCAACCCCCTGACCGATCTCATCCGAGTTCACGAAATCAACGCCCAACGCGGCTTTGGAGACAGCGCGGAAGAATCCATCACCGAAGGCAGAGGTGGTTCGGGGAAAAAGTTGACGGAGCAATTGCGCACTTACTACAACCGGCATCTGGATCCGGGTGACAGTCCAGATATCTCGGACCTGGAGGCGCTGACAGCCATCCAGGCTGCCCAATCTGCATTCGATTCCCGACTCACCTCCAGCTTCGCCCCTGCCCTCGACGAAGTCGCAGGCCTTGGATACCCTAACAATTCTGACCCTGCTATCAGGGTAGAAACCCGGCTGTCTCCTACAGACGGGATGAACCACGAAGCAGCAGTACTATTCGAGCTGGACTCAGCCGCAGGCGCGCCCGGCGCCCCTCCCATGCGCTTGCCCGAGACGTCCAACGGTTTGGGTTACCAAAACCTCATCTCAATGATTTTCCAGTTGATGGCGTTTCGAGATGAATGGCTGAGAAAGTACAAGAACGCGGAGGAGCAGTCCGACACTGGTGTCGAACCAATCCACCTAGTGCTGATCGAGGAGCCTGAGGCTCACCTACACGTCCAGGTGCAGCAAGCCTTCATCAAGCATGCGTATCACGTCCTGTGTAATGACCCTCTGCTTAAGAAATATCCGAAGCTCAAAACTCAACTGATTGTCAGCTCTCATTCGAGCCACGTCGCGCATGAGACGGAGTACGCGAATCTTCGGTATTTCCGTAGGCTGCCCGCGGGCATGGCCGGCGTACCTATTCCAGTGTCCACCGTCTCCAACCTAAGCACTGTTTTCGGGCAGAAAAACCCTCACAAGCAAACGAAGGAGTTCGTGACCCGTTACCTCAGGGCGCAACATGCCGATCTCTTCTTCGCCGACGCGGTCATTTTGGTAGAAGGTGCTGCAGAGCGAATGATGCTGCCTCACTTCCTGCGCAACCACTTCCCCTTCCTGGATCGATGCTACATCACCATCTTGGATATCGGGGGCAGCCACGCTCACCGACTCCGGCCGCTGGTAGACGCATTGGGCATCGTGACTTTGGTGATCACTGATCTGGACGCTGGCCACAAGAAATCAGCGGTACCGGTTAGGCGCCAGGCAGAGCAGTCAACCAATAACCCTACCCTCCGGCACTGGGTGGCGGCCCGACAACTGGGTCATGACGTGGACACTCTGCTGGATCTGGATAGTGAGCAAAAAGCTGTTCAGATCGATGATTTGTTTGCTATCAGAGTGGCGTATCAGACACCCATCACCATTCGTCTTCCTAAGACTCAAGTTGATGTAGAGGCCCTGCCCAATACCTTCGAGGACAGCCTGGTACTGAGCAACGTGAAGCATTTTGCGACTAAGCAAGGCCGGGGTTTGACCAAGGCAGTTTCCAAAGCGCTGCGTGAGTCGGAAACCGCGGACGATCTGGGTCAGGCGTTGTTCGACGCTCTCAAGAATGGAGACAAGGCGGAGTTTGCTTTACAGATACTGGGAGATCCCAACTTTGCCAAGGTGGCGATTCCCGAGTACATCCGCGAAGGGCTCACCTGGTTAGAGACCAAGCTCAAGAAAAAGAGTAAGGAACTCCTGATAATTCCAACGGCCAGCATCGAGGTGACTGGACAGTGAGCGCCATTACCGAGGTTGTTGATGAAATGAAGCCGACTGCTGATGAGGTTATCAGGGAATGTCTAAACCTAGAGCAGCCACGCAGCTTCTTCCTTTACGCCGGGGCCGGCTCTGGCAAGACCCACTCGCTCGTAGAAGCAGTGAAATCGCTCAAAGGGCGTGAGCGACAACGTCTCACATTTGAAGGTCGGCAGATCGCGATCATTACCTATACCAATGCGGCCTGCGAGGAGATCGAGCGCCGACTCGAGCACGATCCTCTGGTTGAAGTCTCAACGATCCACGCTTTCTCCTGGAGGATGATCAAGGGCTTCAACGATGACATTCGTGATTGGTTGCGCGTTAAGCTCGCCGCCGACATTGACGAACTGGATGACAAACTCCGTAGGGCGCAAGGAGAGAATAAGACGTCTCGTGCTAATCGGGCGAGCCGGGACAGCAAGGCCCGTCGCCTCGCGAGCCTGGATGAAATCACCGACTTCACCTATAGCCCGACGGGAGACAACCGAAGCAGGCAATCTTTGAACCATAGCGAGGTCATCCAGATGGCCGCGGCGTTCATCCCGAAGCCGCCCTTGCTTGATGTGATGGCCGACCGGCACCCGGTGCTCTTGATCGATGAAAGTCAGGATACGTACGGCCCGCTAATGGATACCTTTCTGCAAGCTCAAGCGGCAATCCCTGAAAGGTTCTGCCTAGGGCTTCTCGGCGACACGATGCAACGCATCTACAACGACGGGAAAGTTGGGTTGGATGATGCCATTCCTGCGGATTGGGCCAAGCCAGAAAAGCGCATGAACCGTCGCTGCCCAACTCGAGTTGTCGACTTAATCAATGTGATCCGTGCGAGCGTTGATGGTCATCAGCAAATACCTAAGCCGGGGGCTGCCAGAGGCACAGTACGAATGTTCTGCACACGGCAGGTACCGGGTCAGGATTTCAGCCTGGAAGAGCAGATTGCTAAGCAAATGGCTGACGTCACCGGCGATGTTCAGTGGGCAACCGGTATGCAAGGCCGCAAGACGCTCATCCTGGAACACAAGATGGCTGGGCGGCGTATGGGGTTTGAAGGTGTATTCACGCCGTTGTATGCCGTTGAACACCTAAACACGGGCCTACTGGACGGAACGCTACCCATACTCAAGCTTTTCTTTGAGGGGGTCGCCCCAATAGTAGAAGCGGCTCGAGCGGATGATTTCACGCTCATGGAAGCGGTGCGGCTGCGCTCCCCCTTGCTTGATCCCAAATACTTGGAGTCGGCTGGCACCAACCAACTAGAGGTGCTGGAGGCTGCTGGAAAAGCGACCCAGTCGCTCTGTGAGATGCTTACGGACAATGATCCACTCATTGGGGAGGTGGCTCAAGTTCTTCAAAGGACTGGCCTGCTAGACCTGCCTGCTCGCTTCGTCGAAGCGATGGCTCTGGGCGCAACGGCTGACGATGCCCCGGAAACATCGGATCGCGAAGCGCTTGAGATTCATGCTTATCGGATCGTCCTGGGACGCTCTTACTCGGAGATGGAGGCGTTCGCTGGCTACGCAAATGGGCTCTCACCGTTCGGCACCCACCAGGGGGTGAAAGGCCTAGAGTTTCCGCGTGTGATGGTCATCCTGAACGATGAAGAGGCAGGCGGTTTTCTGTTTAGCTATGAGAAGCTGCTCGGCGTTACGCCTGCTTCGTCAACCGACATGAAGAATCAGCGCGCGGGCAAGGATGATTCCTTATCGCGCACGCGCAGGCTTCTTTATGTGACCTGCAGTCGTGCAGAGGAGAGCTTGGCAATCGTGATTTATAGCGCCCAGCCAGAGACTGCCAAAACGAACGTCATTGAAGCCGGCTGGCTGAAGGCAGACGAGATTGTCGTGCTGTGAGAGGTGTAAGAAGTTGAACCGTGTGGGGCACACTCCACTTAGCCCGGTTAATCAGCTCATGTATGGCGAGAAATTTATGTTTCTGGTCTCAAGATAAAAACAGGATGTGAGATGCGTACCGCTTTTAAATTATTGGTTCACGAATCTGAAGGACAGAAATATGAGGATCTTTTTGTAAAGATCATGTCCTACAGTGACCCGGGGTTTAAGCCGGTGAAAGCCTACGGGAATATTGGTGATCGGGGGAATGACGGGTGGGTGGCCAATAATGGTCGATACTATCAGTCATACGCTCCTGAAACGTTAACCAGCAATACGAAAAATGCGCTGAGAAAACTCAATGATGATTTCGAGAAGCTAAAAAGCTTCTGGGATCACATATCGTCTGTACGAGAATTTTATTTCGTCATAAACGATAAGTTTAAAGGTGTCTCTCCTCATATTTATGAAGCTGTCGAGCAACTAAAGCACATGCATGGTTTAGACCACGCTGAGGTATTCTTAGCAAGCCAGTTAGAAAGAAAGCTGTTCTTACTGAGTAACGATCAAATCAAGCAAGTGTTGAATTCTTTTGAGTCTACACCACCCGCTCACAATCTCAAGGTAGTGGACTTTTACGAAGTTCAGGACGACGACCAAGATTATGGGGATGAGGTAGCTACCGAAGTCGAATTAAAGCTCAGAAATGCGGGATCTGAAGTCGCTTTTGTCAAGGAAGTATCCTTCTATACTGTTAAGCATTGGCAACTTTTGACGGACAGGCATCATCGCGCTGTGGATGTCTCAGCGACGTATGATATTACTATCTCCGAGAACCCCGGAAGCTTAGCAACGAAGAAAGTCCACCATGAAGTCAAGCCCCAGGAAACAGATAGGATTCGATTTAAGCTTCATTCGAAATTTAGCGCAGATCCTGATGGATTGTCGCTTTATCTCATTCAGGTTAATGTTCACTATAACGAGGATGCGGCGCCAATGTCGTTTCGGCAGACTATAGTAAATATTCGTCCGCCGCAGGTTAGCGAGGCTTCGTACTTTGGAGGTTATTCAAACAAAACGTTAAAAAATAATAAGAGCTTGGCTCGAGAGATTCTTAAACTTCATGCGGATGGTGTTGGTATCGAGGATTATGTTGTCGAAGTCTTGGAGTCATGGATGTTAGCACCTGACACGCTCTAGTTTATATTTCGACCGCGCGGATCAAAAGGCGGTCAACGGTTAGCATTTTAATTTTTTAGAAAATACAATCGCCGCGATTTCTCATGCTCAAAACGGTGCTCTTCCGTGAATTCAAATAATAAAATACCCCCTCCTACAACACTATATAGATACCGCCCTCTGGGCAATGCAGAGCTCGTGAAACGAGAGCTTGACGCTATCTTCAACAGCTATCTGTACGCGCCACGCTTTGATCAAATGAATGACCCGATGGAGGCACTGTTCGAATATCCCCGCGAAGATCGGATGGCGGTTTTGATGCCAAAAAACCTTCTTGAGTTTGCTAGCAAGGCTCTCGAAGGGGCAGCAGCGACAGCAAAAAAATCAGGCTTGATATCCATGTCGACTACCCATTTGGACTACCCACTGTGGGCGTACTACGCTAGCAATTTCGAAGGTATGTGCTTAGAGTTTGATACTCAAGAGTTAGCCATTGCAGATCTGTACCAGCATTTATTGGTGCCCGTTGTCTACAACTCCATCGCTCCTCCTCCAGTGACCTTTGAACTGCTTGGATATTCTGATCCAATGGATGTAGTCAACGGTCGGCTAATGCAGAAGCGACAAGAGTGGCAGCATGAAAATGAGTGGCGATATCTCGCTGGAAGAGAGGGTCGCAAGCTGTATACGGACCCAGCGCTAAAGCGAATTTATCTAGGGCCACGTATTGCCCCGAAAACGAAGTCACGGATTCTTTATAAAATGAAGAATCGTCCTGTCGAGATTTATGAAGGTTCCGTACGCGGATACGAAGTTGAGTTCAAGTGCATCCAGAAGAGCACTGCTCGGGAGGCGTGCGAACGAACGGGAGCAGGTATTTTTGACCGGCACCTAATATTATCTTCCGCGAAGGAGCTGCGTGCTGCTCTTGGCGATAATTTTGATACCCTGGAGCGAAAATGTCACGAGCTCAGTGCCCACCCAAATCTAGAGCGCATAGATGGAGTCCGCGCGACCAATAACCAAACTATCGTTTGTGTAACCGCAACGTATCGCTTAAGAGGTGGACGTGACATCTCTCGAAACCATCTCTTTGATGCTGATATGAACCTACTGCCCTAGACGAGCGCAGTAGCCTCTTGTGATGCCGGAGCCAGTGAGACGGGCTCCGCCTCACCAGTGACAAGGAATATGGTCAGGCATCAATCTTCTCTTCTTGCTGCTTCCAATCCGTCCTCATGAACCGGTATCTATGAACACTGGACTTAAAAAACTGTAGGTAAGGCCAACATTGATCGGTGTTTGGATCACTTTATGAACATCTGAAATCGCCCACTTGTTCAATGATGGATGCGAATGGCCTCAGGCTTTAGATATCAGATCCACCACTCCCAACCTCTCAGTCTAAGCAACGCCATTCGTTTGCAGCTTCAACAACCAATGTCTCTCGGTAGTCCATCCGATAAAAACCTGAGCACCTTCGCTTGCTTGGCGAGCCTCGGTCAACGGTGCGCCAGAAGCCGCTACTCGCAACCCTCTAATCGCCGGCAGGAACCTTTCAAGAAATCCACTAGGCTGAATCGCGAAATGCGCTTCGATACGTTCAATCGCGTATCGCCTTTCTGTCTCATCGAGCATCGCTAGATAAAACACCATCTGCCGCCACGCGTACGCCGTATTTTTGATCATCACCAAGCTGGAGTGATAAAACCGCAACTTCATCTGCTGGCGTATGCATATCCATCTGAAGCATTCCTCGGCCATCGAAGCCAAGCGATCCTTCAACAGCGTTTTCAACCCAAGCTCACCAAATAAGAGCGCAAGGTTTTGCGTCGTCAGGATCTGTTGTTGCTCGATGATTTTCCCGTTAATCGCCGGCCGCCATGTACCCAAGCGCTCATCAGCCCTCTGAGCGCACAATCTGGCCAATGCGTCCCTGGAACTAGCGTCAGGTCTGGAGAACCTTTTCCGCCTGGATTTCGGTTGATCAGGAAGCATCGCCAATTGGCTTGCATCAATGTCGTAGTAATTGGCGTATAGCGTGCCACCTGTCAAAGATGCCGCCTGCCTGGCAGATCTTATGTACTTGTTCGAGAAAGTGCCCATGAAAATGTCCGAGGCGACCTCTTCCACAAAAGGCAGATCCAGCTTGGCCATCGCACCAAGCGCAGCAAATTCCTGAATGAGTTTGTTGGGCAGGATCGCTTGAGGAAAAGCGCAAAGAGTCATTGCTGCGGATTCGATCAGGAACTGTTTCGCTGCTTCAGCGACCACCGCGTCCGTTTCTCGCTGGTCTTCAACAGCCGCCACCCACGGCAATTCATTCATCCTGACCTGACTTTGCAGATCCAACAGCAACAATGATCGGCGTTGTCGAAAGGCGCGATAGGTTGCAACAGAGAGCATCCGCAGCGACGTATCGCGAAATCCTGCGCTGCAGATCTCAGCCG
This sequence comes from Pseudomonas sp. RG1, assembly GCF_025910115.1. Taxonomy (NCBI): domain Bacteria; kingdom Pseudomonadati; phylum Pseudomonadota; class Gammaproteobacteria; order Pseudomonadales; family Pseudomonadaceae; genus Pseudomonas; species Pseudomonas sp. RG1. Next base: position 64,850 of record NZ_JAPCIK010000023.1, on the reverse strand, counting down.
TAATCGCTGGCAGCAGCCGCGCCACAGTATCCCCGGATGTAATCAATTCCTTATCGATCAACTCGGCAATTGTGCCCTTTCGACACCGCTCGACGCGTCGACAAATATCAGGAGGAATGCCGCTACCTGTTAATAGCGAATATGTGCTCGCTTCTTCGCAGGTAACGGGTTGCAGCAGAGATGAAAAGTCGGAAACTCCGTCCGAACCGGGATACATGCTCAGACGTGCGGCAACCGCTTTAGCAAGTAGATGGTGACCGGGTGCGGACACGTGACTGCGTTGAGAGTCTCTGTGCTTCTGATGAGATTCGGATTCGGGATGACCATGCTTGCGTACGAAATCGTCGACGATCCTGCGAATTCGTCCGACTTGCCGTCCCGTAAGCGACGCCGCATCGCTAGCGCAATTCCCCAGCAGTGCAAACAACTCCCCTGCCCGATCCCTTGAGCTTTCAGCTTCACCTGAAGCGCTGGGGCAAGAAGCATCGAACTGCTGCTTCAGGGTATTCGCCTGCTCAAACCAGCCCTCGGGATACCGGCGACAAGGCCAATCATCCTGATACGTTAAAAGGAAAAGCGACACCGCCGAATCGTAAAGCGGTAACCGAGTTTCAACGACATGCTTCTGCACTGCCACGCGCGCCTGTGCCGGGCGATTTGAAAGCACGGCTCTGACATCCCCGACAGTAAAAACCTGCACTTGAGCTGTTGAAAGCGGCAAACCGTCAGAAGCCATCGGAAAGAATCGCAGCTGTTGAAAGAAAGGCGCTATTGCTTCAACCAGATCCCATGCGTTCTCTGTACGTTGCTGCCCCAGCAACCAGGCCACGGTCAGCAGTGCAGCTTCTTCGGGCACCTCGATTCGATAATCCCCGCTCGCCAGCTTCGCTTGCAGTACCTCGATCCCCTCCTCCGTAAGGTGCCAAGTATTGAGATCGAGTCGCTCGAAGCCAGGACGGATACCTAGAATCGAAGCAGCCAGCTGTCGCTCGTACTCGGTCAGTGCACCGCCGGCCATGAACTGCCCAGTGGCGAAACCTCCCGTGACGACTTCCAGCGTGATCCAGTCAGGCACATCCGCGAATGGAGTTCGTGAGCCATACGACGCGGATCCCTGCAATATGTTCTCGATTACATTGCGCCAGCGCTCGATGCGCTTGCTCGTCTGTCCGTTATTGTCGAGGCCCGGTGCAGCGAGTGCTCGAGACAGTTGAAAGGCTGCATAGCCGGCACCTATGCCGGCGTTCGCATTCGATTCCCTATCGTCCCTGAGCATGAGTCCTTCCGCGCCTGCGATGTTGTGGGTCCGGGGGCTGGATTCGAACCAGCGCCCACCCGGTTAAGAGCCGAGTGTTCTACCGCTGAACTACCCCGGAACAGAGCGCGGATTGTCCACGAGTGCTGAACCATTGTGAAGATCGAAAACATTGCCGCTTGTGAACCTGAACGTAATCCCTGGAACTGGTGTGCTCAGTCGTCAAATGCCGCGATGTTTGCTCAAGTCCTCGCCGCTCAGCGTGATGGACCGATGCTGTGACCACGCAGGCGGTTCACCACCCGATTAATCTCCCCTACCACCCGCCCCGTCGCCTCCTCGATCGTTCCCTCATTCCGACACAAAAACCAGCCCTGAGCGGCAGCGGCCACCTCAAATGCCTCAGTACAAGCGACATGCTCCTCCAGACCGCGAAGCACCGTACTGCTCAAGCCACGCCGGCGTGCCCCCGCCCTCTCCCACGAAATCTCCGCCGCTGTAACCACCCCGACGTGCAGGTCTGGCACCTGTACGTTGCGGTCAATGTTCAATTGCAGGATTTCAGCAAACGGGACTATCCGGCGAAACGCGGCATCGGACGGGTACCAGCGATCGATGAGGATGATGCTGTCGGCGGGTTGTTTGGTCAGCACGTGCTGGGAGATCCAGCGGCGGCTATCAGCCAGGCGTTGGCAAACTTCCAGTTCCAGATCCCGGTCAGGATGGCGGACGAGCCGGTTCACCAGATGCATTGTCTCGCCCCTGAACGGGTCGCTTTTTTTCTCGCACAGTCGGATGACTTTCTGGTTGTTTGCCCTCAGGACTTCAGTGATGGCCTCCAATAGCGAGGTTTTGCCGACGCCTTTGGGGCCATCCAGAGCGACAAACAGCGGACGAGTCATTTTTCTCACAGGCTTTAACGGGGAGTAGCGCGCACTCTAACGGATTTTCAGGTTGAACCTCTGCTGCTCAGCAGGACTCCCAAACTCAAATCCAGGAGAAACCTATGACCCAGACAGCTCTAGTCGTGGGCGCCAGCGGCATTGTCGGCAGCGCCATCACCCAGTTACTCATCGACAACCAGTGGCACGTTGCCGCGCTGTCGAGACATCCATCGCAAGCGCACGGCGTGATTCCTGTCGCGGCAGACCTTCAGGATCCTGCTTCTCTGGAACATGCGCTAAGGGATGTGAAACCCACGCATGTGTTCATTACCACATGGTCGCGGCAAGCCACGGAGGCCGAGAACATTCGCGTCAATGCGGCCATGGTACGCAACGTCCTCGCCGCCATTCGCCCAGCGAAAAGCGTCAAACACGTAGCACTGGTTACCGGCCTGAAACACTACCTCGGCCCGTTCGAAGCCTATGGTAAAGGCAGCCTGCCGCAGACACCGTTTCGCGAAGAACAGGGTCGTCTGGATGTCGAGAATTTCTATTACGCTCAGGAAGACGAACTCTTCGCCGCAGCTGAAAAGGACGGTTTCACCTGGAGCGTGCATCGCCCGCATACCGTCACGGGGGTGGCCGTGGGCAATGCGATGAACATGGCGACCACCCTCGCCGTCTATGCCTCGATTTGCAAACACACCAATCGCCCTTTCGTATTTCCAGGATCAAAAGTGCAGTGGGACAGCCTCACCGACATGACCGATGCGCGGCAGTTGGCGAAACAGCAACTGTGGGCGGCCACCACGCCGGCTGCGGCAAATCAGGCATTCAATATCACCAATGGCGATGTATTCCGCTGGAAATGGATGTGGAGCCGAATTGCCGAATACTTCGACCTGCCTGCTGCTGATTATCCTGCGTCACCTTCGCCTCTAGAGAAGCAGATGGCGGACGATCAAGCCGTTTGGGCGCAAATAGTCGCTGAGCACGGTTTGAAAGAGTCCGACATTGGACGTCTGATTTCCCCATGGCATACCGATGCCGACCTTGGCCGCCCAATCGAAGTGGTCACGGACATGTCGAAAAGCCGCCTGATGGGCTTCACTGCCTACCAAGCGAGCGATCAGGCATTTTTTGACGTGTTCGACAGGCTGCGGGAGATGCGTTTGATACCTTAGGCGGTTCCAGACAGATAAGGTGGGCACCTGGCGTGCCCACCTCATTCAACGGTACTTTCCACGCCCTCGCCCCTCCCCTCATCTGCGACGTTCATTCGCCCTGCGAAATCCTCCCGCCAGTCACCGGCAGAACGCAGCCGATCGTATATCCCAACTCCAAAATAGCGCCTTCCACAGGTATCGCTCTGTATCCAAGTGTGTACGGACGCAAACACGTTACACAACATTGATCTTCCCGCCCCCTCAGACACAAGCGAGATACACCAGCACGATGAACTGCGCCCACGGCCAGCGCAGTTGCTCCTGTGCCTGAAACCTCTCATCAGGAGCACCTGAACGGCTTCCACTTTCTTGACGACAAGTCGGAGGATTAAACCAATGCATACAAACGCGTCATCGGTCTTGAATCGGCTGCAACTTAATCTCGATCGCGCTGGGGACTGGATCGCCCCTTTAAGCCTGCGCGTTTTTCTGGCCTGGGAGTTTTTTGAAGCGGGATGGGAAAAGTGGAACGGTGAGAACTGGTTCCCGAGCATTCAAGGGGCCTTTCCTTTTCCCTTCAATCAACTGCCGGCTACGTTCAATTGGCAATTATCCATGTGGGCAGAACTGCTCTGTTCCATCGCTTTGCTTGTAGGTCTGGGAACACGTCTTTCGGCACTGATCCTCATAGTGGTCACCGTCGTGGCAACTGCCGCAGTTCACTGGCCAGCAGAGTGGTCGACGTTGAGTGAACTGGCTATGGGGTACTCCATCAGCAACAAAGGCTACGGCAATTTCAAGCTGCCGTTGATCTATCTCGTCGCACTTCTGCCACTGGTATTCACAGGCGCCGGCAAGCTGAGCCTGGATGCATGCATCGGTCGGTATCTCAAGCGTTTGAATGCACGCTGAGTGTTATCGCTTCACCAAGGTTATCGCTCTCAACCCCACTAGTAATCAGGAGTTTCATCATGACCCATATTGATAAAGTGCTGTACACCGGCAAAGTCCATACCTCCTCGGGTGGTCGCAATGGCACCGCCCTCAGTGACGACGGCCGACTGGATATAAAACTGTCATCGCCTGGCACTTCTGGCGCCGGTACCAACCCAGAGCAGTTGTTCGCCGCTGGTTGGTCGGCCTGTTTTATCGGCGCGATGGGGCTTGCGGCGAGCAAGCTGAAAGTCACCCTCCCGGTTGACCTTGCCGTTGACGCCGAAGTGGATCTAGGCACAACCGATGGTGCGTATTTCCTCCAGGCTCGCCTCAACGTCTTCCTTCCCGGCCTGGATCGCAACGTCGCTCAAGAGCTGATCGATACCGCACACCAGACATGCCCGTACTCCAAAGCGACGCGGAACAACATCAACGTGGTGATCAACCTCGTTTGAGCAGAACCGTGGCGGGTTTCAATCACCCGATTCACAACCCCCGGCTGCCAGCGGTAGCCGTGGAGGTGCTGTGGGTCGGGGGTTCCAGACGTCGAATCGGAGTATTGAGCTCATGCAAACGAACACTTCATCACCAACCCATTTAGATCCACAGCTCCCCGTTGAGGCGACCGTCGGGCTGGGATTGCGCCGTGCGCTGCTCAACACGCTTCGTGACGCTCCAGTCGGTGATTTCGATTTTCTAGAGGTTGCTCCAGAGAACTGGATCGGCATCGGAGGCGCTCATGGTGAGGCTTTGCAGTTGCTGGCTGAACGCTATCCGCTGTCATGCCATGGCCTGTCACTGTCGCTGGGTGGCAGTGCACCGCTGGACGAATCTTTTCTTGAGCAAGTCCGCGGGTTTCTCGATCGCTTCAACGTGCCGTTCTATAGCGAACACCTCAGTTACTGCAGTGACGATGGCCATTTATACGACCTGCTACCGTTGCCATTCACTGAGGAGGCCGTTCATCACGTTGCTGCGCGCATCCGCCGTGCACAGGACATTCTCGGTCGTCGTCTTGCTGTAGAAAACGTCTCCTACTACGCCGCTGCTCATCAGGACATGGACGAACTCACTTTTACCAATGCAGTGCTCCGCGAGGCCGATTGCGACCTGTTGCTCGACGTTAACAATGTGTACGTCAACTCAGTGAACCACCGCTTCGATCCAGCGGTTTTCCTCGCCGGCCTGGAACCAGAACGCGTAGTCGCCATGCATGTGGCTGGCCATTACGACGAAGCTGATGACCTGATCATCGACACCCATGGCGCCTCGGTCAAACCGGTAGTCTGGTCATTGCTGGGCCAGGCTTATGACCTTTTCGGCGTGAAGCCAACCCTGCTGGAGCGCGATTTCAACTTTCCGTCCTACGACGAACTGGTGGCAGAGCTGAACACCATCAGGCGCTTGCAACGCGACGCCAATGCTTTGGTGCGGGTGACCGTCGATGGCTGACTCCCCTTCAAGTTTGCACAGTCAGCAGCTCGCGCTCACCCGGTACCTGCGTGACCCGGACAGTTATGCGCCGCCTGCGCAGATGAATCCCGAGAGAGCACAGGTCTATCTCAACCTGGTGTTGAACAATCTGTTGGGGTTGCTGGGCGGAACGTTTCCGGTGCTGGTTGCCGTGCTGGGTGATGCCGGTTGGCGTGCGCTGGTACGGCGTTTTTTGCGTGACTACCGCGCGCAGACACCACGCTTCGGAGAAATTGCCCGTGAGTTCGTAGACTTCGTAGCGAGCCTGGAAGACTCGCCCGGCCACGAACACCCCTGGTACCCGTTCTTGCCTGAATTGGCTCATTACGAGTGGGTGGAAATGGCGCTGCAACAGTTGGACGCTGCGCCGTTAAAGGCCAGTGATGCGGCGCATTTACTCGACCGTCCCCTCAGGCTCTCCCCGCTCGTCTGGCCGCTGGCTTACACCTGGGCCGTACATCGTCTCGCGCCAGGCCACTTGCCTTCTGAACCGCCAGAACAACCGACGTTGCTGCTGATCAGCCGTGTGCCGAGTGGCCAGGTCCAATTTTCCCAGGTCAGCCCTCTCGCGTTCCGTTTGTTGCAGCGGATCGAGCAGTTCCCTGACATGGATGGTCGAGCGCAGTTGCACGCTTTGGCTGCGGAGGCTGGTGCTTCAGACGTGACCGGCTTCGTCGCTGACGCACTGGTGCTGCTGCGCCAGTTGCATGCGCAAGCTGCCGTCGGTGTAGCCGCGACACCCGTTTTAAAGCTGTTGTCCTGACTGACGAGCAAAGGCTGAGGTAGGTTTTTGTATCTCTATGTACCCAAACGCTAAGTCTTGGGATTGGCTTACAAATGCTCCGCTCGCCGATACATCGCCGATACATGACTCCCGCTAAATAGGCCTACCCGAATAAGGTCGCTCTGTCGAAGTGGAAGACGCTTGCGCCCTTCGCCTCGAGCTTCCTTGAGGGTCTATCCGCCCTGTGGCATGAATCGCGGCGTCGCCGCGCAAAGCATCTGGAGAAGCACTATGTACCGTAAACCAATGTCGAACAAAACCAGTCTCGGCCTGGCCGCAATTGCTTTAGCCGGTAGCATGAGCCTGGCATCGTCTGCGGCATTCGCTGTAGAGCCATTGCCTCAAGGTTATCAATTGGCATCGGCCGATAAAACCGGCGAAGGCAAGTGTGGCGAGGGCAAATGTGGAGAAGGCAAATGCGGGGCCAGCGAAGCCAGCGACAAGTCCGCTACTGCCGAAGGCAAGTGCGGTGAAGGCAAATGTGGCGACGACTCTTCCGCTCGCACAGACACCGACCATGATGGCCTCGTCTCTCTTAAAGAACTGCTGGCTGTAGCACCTCAGGGCGGTGAAGAATTCAAAGCGATGGACACCAACCACGATGGTTTTCTTTCGGAAGGTGAGGTCTACAAGTTCAGAACCAACCAGTACATTTCCAACGGCAAGAAAGTACCCACCGAGCTATTTACCCGCATGAGCAAAGCGCAGAACTGATTCCTCCCGCCGTAGCATTCGCCCTCCCCGCGCCTGCAGCCAGGGAGGGCGATTTACCTTCTGCAAAGCCCCAGTTGTATTGATTACACCGCGTTATAAGTGATGTTCTCCGCCCCTGATTTATCCCCTGAACGCAACACTCTAAAGTCCATCCCACTGCTCCCCTCATCATGTCGATGGGGCGCCTACTGGAGACTTATGCCATGCCTTTCATCAGCGTTCGTATCACTCGCGACGGCGTTACCAAAGAACAGAAATCCCAAGTCATCGCCGAGATCACCAAAACCATGCAAACCGTCCTCAACAAGGACCCGCACCTCACCCATATCGTTATTGAAGAGGTCGACACCGACAACTGGGGCTATGCCGGAATTACCACCACCGAGTACCGCCAACAACTGACGGAGTCGAAGAAATGACTTTCCCCGTCAGTATCGACTTTGTGTCGGATGTCGTGTGCCCCTGGTGCGCACTCGGCGCCACAGCGCTGGATCAAGCCATCGCCAATGTTGCCGGCGAGGTTGCCGTGGAGCTGACCTTCAAGCCCTTCGAACTGAACCCGGACATGCCGGCCGAGGGCGAGCACGCCATCAAGCACATGATGCGCAAATACGGGCGCAGCGCCGAAGAAGTCGCCTCGCGCAATGAAATGATCGTCGCGCGTGGCAAGGCCATCGGTTTTCAGTTCGACCTGGACAAGCGCAGCCATTTCTACAATACCTTCGATGCCCATCGCCTTCTGCTCTGGGCCGTGCAGGAAGGCCGCCAGGTCGCGCTGAAGAAAATCCTGATCGCGGCTTATTTCAGCAATGGCGAGAACCCCAGCGACCACGAAACATTGGTGCGCCTGGCCGCTGAAGCGGGACTTTCAACCACCCGCGCCCGAGAGATTTTGGCCAGCGAGGCGTTCGCTCTCGAAGTCCGTGAACTTGAGAGCTTTTACCTTGAACGCGGGATTAACTCGGTCCCGGCCATGGTACTGAACGGTCGCCAGTTGGTGTCCGGATCGCTATCCGTCAAGGAGTACGAAGAAATTCTCAGGCAAGTGGCACGAGAGTCCGCCCCGGCCTGACAAAGCGACTTAACTGCAATACCAGTTATTAACCATTTGGCCGGGGCCTTGGTGAAGTGACCGCCCCACTTCCTTTCATCAACGTCAAGTGAACCGTCATGCCTCACGACTTGAATCAACTGAAAACTGCGCTGGCTGCTTACCCCCGAGTGACGCTGCTGGAAGGCCCGACACCGATTCAGAAGCTGTCCCGCCTGAGCCGGGCAGCCGAACTGCATGGCTGCAACCTGTACGTCAAACGCGATGACTTGATGGGCCTTGGCGGTGGTGGTAACAAACTGCGCAAACTTGAATTCCTGCTTGGCGAAGCATTGGCCGAAGGCGCCGACACACTGGTTACCTGGGGCGGTTTTCAATCCAATCACGCCAGGCTGACCGCCGCCGTCGCGGCCCGCCAAGGTTTGGCCTGCGAGCTTATCCTGACCCCGTCGGCGGTGCGCAGCGATGACGATTTTTGTCATAACGGCAACGTATTGCTCGATGGCCTGTTTGGTGCAAAGGTTCATCGACTGCCGCGGGGTTTGACGCCGGACAGCTACGCTGGCGAATTGCTCAGCGCGCTCAGAAGCCAAGGCAAAAAACCCTTCCTCATACCATTGGGCGGCTCCAGCCCCAGGGGCAGTCTGGGCTACGCCGCTTGTGCAGGAGAGATCCTCCGCCAGGCAGACGCGCTCGGCGTTCACTTCGAGCGGATCATCATCCCCAATGGCAGCGCCGGAACCCATTCAGGACTGCATGCAGGTCTGGCACTCGCTCGATCATCAACCGAAGTTATCGGCTACTCGGTGTTGGCCACAGAGGAGCAGGCCACGGCGACGACCTTGGGCAAAACTCGGGAAACCTTGCAGCTCCTGGACCCGTCCGCATCCCTTATGGAAAGCGCAATCACTGTGGATGGCAGTCAACGTGGCGACGCCTATGGCGCCCCCACCGAATCGATGTTGGAAGCGGTTCGGCTGCTGGCCTCGGTTGAGGGCTTGCTGACGGATCCGGTCTACGGTGGCAAGGCCTTCGCCGGGTTGCTCGCTGCCGTGCGCCAAGGCGACTACCCGGCGGGAAGCAATCTACTGTTTGTGATGACCGGCGGCTTGCCTGGCCTCTTTGCCTACCGCAGCGCCTTCAACTGACTTGAGCTTTTTCGTCGTCATAAAAAACTGATGCCCGGGCGAGCCCACAGCATCGGTCACTCAACTTGCGTGGAGTACATCGTCATGTCGAACGCCCCTTATCCGCTGAACCGCACCGCTTATCTGCTGGTCGATCCGTACAACGATTTTCTCTCGGAAAACGGCAAGGTCTTCCCCTTGATCAAGCCGATTGCCGAACAGGTCGGGCTGCTCGACAACCTGCGGGCCCTCGATCACGCCGTACGAGCGCAGAACATTCCGGTGGTCATCGTGCCGCACCACCGCTGGGAACACGGCGACTACGAAGGCTGGGATCATCCAACACCGACCCAGTGCAAAATCATGCACATGCACCACTTCGCACGCGGTGAATGGGGCGGCGAATGGCATCCCGATTTCGCGCCGAAGGACGGCGACATCGTCGTGCAGGAACATTGGGGCTCCAGCGGCTTTGCCAATACCGACCTTGATTTTCGCCTGAAGCAGAAAGGCATCACCCACGTGATCATCGTCGGCCTGCTCGCCAACACCTGCATCGAAGCGACCGCCCGCTACGCCTCGGAATTGGGCTACCACGTCACGCTGGTGCGCGATGCGACCGCCGCATTCCGTGCAGAAATGATGCACGCCGCCCACGAGTTGAACGGGCCGACTTTCGCTCACTCAATCGTCACCACCCAGGAATTGATTGAAGCGCTGGCAGTGCAGGAGTAATGGCGATGAACCTCACAGGACAGTTGATCATCGGCGCAGAAAACGTCGCGGCCACTGCCGGCACGATGAAGGCGCTCAACCCTGCCACTCATGAATGGATCGAACCGGACTTTGCCCTGGGCGACGCGGCGCACGTGCATCAGGCTGCCAGACTCGCGGACGAGGCGTTCGACAAGGACGCCACCCTCGCCATGCTCTTGATAATTCAATACGCCCCCAACTCGGTAGCTATTGCGCCGGTACTCCCTCGATCAAGTACACATCCGTTTTGGCTGAACGCTGACGAATTTTCCTCAACTCGGTGTATTCCTTAGAGTCGTACCAAGCCTGGGCTTTTTCGATGCTCGCAAACTCGATGACGACACGGCGACGCTTTGGCGCTTCACCCTCAAGCGAAATGGTCTTTCCTCCACGCACGATGAAATGCCCGCCATAGGGTTTGAAGGTTGATTCGACCTGCGCACTGTAAGGCTTCATCCCTTCGGGATCGGTAACCTCAAACTCGGCAACATAGTAGGCAAGTGGTGCTGCCAACTCGGCGTCTGCCGCCATCACACGACAGCTGCCCACCGCAAAATACGCCAGTCCTGACATCGCTACCGCCATTGCCTTTGATTTTTTCATTGCCTTCCTCCATTGATAAATCAGCGTGCCCAGCGGGCAATCGGTTACGGGCCAGGCCGTGGACTAAGCTCGATTGGCGTTGTTTCAATCAAACGCTTCGACAGAATCATCGACTTCGTAGCAACGGCGTATTTTTTGAAATGCGGCGATTCGATATGGCTTCGATATGCCGAGTCGCTGGCGTAGATTTCGAAAAAATGAAACCAGTTTGGGCGGTCGACTTCGGCGACCGCGTAGATAGATATGACGCCCGGCTCTATTCGAGTCGATTCCGCGATTTCCTCTCTGACTGCGGCCTGATAGGCCGCAACCTGTGCAGGATCGATTTCAAGTTGCGCGACGCGTACCACCAAGGCGTTTTCCTCGGCGGCCAGCGCTTGTCCTGCAAGTAATCCAGCCAAAGCGATCACTCCCAATAAACGTTTACCCATCAGCTTTCCCCTTCCTTTTGAATAACCCGGTCAGCAGGATGATGGTGGACAACGCAATTACCGTCATCATTCTTGTTTTGGGTGGATTCGATTCCAACATGTAGCTCTTCCTTTGATGTACGGGTGAAAGTCAGGCATGGCTTGAATCAGCGCGCTGTAAAACGTGGCACGATCACCGCATGACGAACCCGCCATCCACTGATATGGACTGGCCGGTGACATAACTGGAGGCGCTACTGCTTAACCACAGAACTGCGTCAGCGATCTCCTCTGGTTTGCCATGTCGGCCCATCGGCACTGCCTTGGCCATGGCCTCAAGGGCTGCGCCCTGCCCAGCCGCGACCATCTGATCGACCATCGGCGTCCAGATCAGTCCTGGGCAGACCGCGTTGACGCGAATATTCCGGGCTGCATATTCCAATGCCGCGCTTTTGGTCAGCCCTATCACTCCATGCTTGGCCGCGTGGTAGTTGGCACGCTCGGCGCCTCCGATCAGCCCGCCCAGAGATGAGCAGTTGACGATGGTGCCGCTGCCCTCGCGGCGCATGTGCTCCAGCTCAAATTTCATGCAGCTCCAGACGCCGCGAAGATTGACCGACATCACGTTGTCGTAATCCTCCACCGTGGCGTCAGCCGTTTCTGCAAGAATGTTCTGGATACCGGCATTATTGAAAGCAGCATCGAGGCGACCGAACGTTGCGACTGCTTCTTTCACCATGGCTTCGACCTCGTCGATTTGCGCAACATCGCAACGGATCCCGATAGCTTGATGACCGGCCTCCACCAAAGCCGTGGCGGCAGCATTGGCCGCGTCACCATCAAGATCGGCCAAGGCGACCGCAGCGCCAGCCTGGGCGAATGCCTTGGCCGTTGCCAGCCCGATACCGGAGGCGGCGCCAGTGACCAGGGCGACCCTGTTTTCAAATGAGAAGCTCATCGCTATTTCCTCTAATGCCAAAGCTGTTGGATCGGTTGCGGAGTTCGCAGAGGCCACCCACGCTAATCAACGAGCAAGAAGATGAATATGGGGCGAATCCGGGATGTGCTGGTGAGCGATACTCAGCAATCCAGACGGCGGATGCACGAGAGGGTGTGAGTCAGTTGGGGGGCAGGCGCACAGCTGAACTGATGAGCGAAATTCAACGCTTCATGTCGATTCAGCCATGTAGTCCTCTGGAGAGACATGCAATAGCTTGTCAGCTCAATGCCTATCCAACAGGAGCCTGCCGCATGAGAACACTCGCCACCGCCTCAATGCTGACTGTCGCGATCTTCACCCATGCATCTGCGCACGCAGCGGATCTACCGAAGGATCAAACCATGAGCATTGTCAGGAATGGCGACCAGGCCTCACTGATGGGGGCTCCGGGCAATTTCGTCGGCAACGCAAGGATCGACCCTCTTTTCGCTGCGCGTGAACCCTCTACTGTTTCGGCGGGCGCGGTGACATTCCAGCCGGGGGCTCGGTCGGGTTGGCACACACATCCCAAAGGCCAAACGCTTGTAGTCACTGCAGGCGTTGGCTGGATTCAGCAGGTGGGCGGTGAAAAAACCGTGATAAAGCCAGGCGATGTGATCTGGACACCGCCCGGCGTCAAACACTGGCACGGCGCGACCGCGACTACGGGGATGACGCATATCGCGATTCAAGAGGCCGTGGATGGCAAGAATGTCGTTTGGATGGAGCCGGTCAGCGAAGCGCAATACGAGGCATCGCGCTGAGGCCTCTCATGGCTCACCGAGGGGTTGCAGCTCGCGGATGAGGTCGATCAGCAGACGTAGCCCCATCGGTAACTGCCGGTGACTCGAGTAATACATGTGAAAACCAGGTGCGATACTGGCCCAATCATCAAGCACCGTTGTGACGTGACCGCTCGCGATTAGCGGCGCCATGGCCGGCTCTGGCGCGTACATCAAACCGGCACCCTGACGAGCTAAAGAAAGGCCGACACGGGTTTCGTCGATCGTAATCAATCCAGGCACAGTAATCGAAACTGCGTCCCCGCCCTTCTCGAACTCCCAATCGTACATACAGCCGTTGCCCAGGCGAATGCGTAAACAACGGTGCTTGAGCAGATCCTGAGGATGCTTCGGAACACCAAAGCGCTTCAGGTAGTGCGGAGCGCCGGCAACGACCCAGCGGATGTCCGGAGACAAGCGTTGAGCGATCATGTCCTCCGGTACAGTTCCGCCATAGCGTATCCCTGCGTCATGGCCACCACCGATAACATCGACGAACAGGTTGGTCACAGTCAGGTCAATCTGGATTTCCGGGTAGCGGTCGTTGAAGACGGGCAAAACCGGGCCAAGCAACAAATCTGCGGCATCGCTGAGCAAGTTCAAGCGAATACGACCCGTTGGCTCATCTCGGAAACGATTGAGCACTTCCATGGCCTGCCCCATCTCCAGCATGGGTTCACTTATCAGCTTGTACAGCTCTTCGCCCGCTGCGGTGAGGGTGACGCTGCGAGTGGTGCGATTGAGTAGCCGAACGCCGATTCTGCTTTCCAGCCCCTTGATGGCATGGCTCAAGGCAGAAGCACTGATACCCACCTCTTTGCCTGCGCGATTGAAGCTCTGATGGCGAGCAATGGCGAGAAAGTAGACAAAGTCTGCGAGGTTGGCGCGACTTACATTCATGAGGCCTCACACCTTGTAATTCGGGATGGAAGCAGGACGAGCGACCAAGTCAGATGATTCTACGGACCACTGGGACGTTTTTTGGTGAATTCTGCTCATCAAACAATTGCGTTGCGCTCATTACCGGATCTCCCGATCGGCAACGCTCCGGCTCACTACCGCGTACTGATGCGGCCTGGCTACCCGCTTGTTTTCTGCCAGCCTTAGACAGAATGAAACCGGGGCACCAAGCGCCCCGCTCCCACGTGCAACAGCTCCCTCTTTCACGTCAAAAATGCACCTTGAGCAAGAGACTCAACGCGTTCTGGTCGGTAGGGAATCCGCTCGTGTCTTCAATCCCGTATTTATTCGACCAGTAATCCCACTCAAGTCCCGCATAAAAACGTTTTTGCTGTTGCCCCAGCGCCTTGCCCACGTCGTATTTGACTTGTGGGTTGAAGTGAAAGCTCCTGGCCACATAGTTGGAGGTGCCTTTGTTGCCGACGTCGTTGACGTACCACTCCAGATAACCGTCGAAAAGAATGTCGGAGCGACCCACCGGGAGGGTCATGGACCAGGTCGGGTTGATCTGCCATTGACCTGAGGCCTTACCGGTGATGCCGTCGGGTTTGCGGTAGTAGGTATTCAGGGAAAAGCGGTCGAAGCCTGGAAGCACGAGGTCGACAGCGGGGCCCAACAGATATTTGCGATTGCGGTTTTCACCGCGCTCGTAGGTGGCGGCGATGAGTACGTCCTTGACGATGCCATAGCTCAGGGAGCGGTCACTGATTTTGCCCAGCGACAGCCGTGGGGAGAATTCACCGTAGTAGGAATGGCCGTCGGCACCCGAGAGTCCACTGGACCATTTGTTGTCGACGAACATGAAGATATCGCCCCACGTCCAGCCGCTGGCGTGTTCGAAGCTCAGCGTGTGCTGAGTATCGTCGCCAGTGCCGTCGACTTTGAAATGCTGGCCGTAGAGGTAGCTCAAGCTGTTGTCGTTCCACAACAGAGGGCCAGCTTCGGCGCCGGCGCTGGCCAGAGCTAACAGCGGCGGCAGGCTGCGACGCAGCAGTGAAGGTGCAAGTAATGGAATACGCGATGCGTTCATGGGCTGCCCTTGTCAGGTGATTGGCGGATATCACCGGCAAGGCATGCCCGAGCTGCGGATCAAGCAGCTGCTCTGGCCCTCAAATTAACGAGGGGCGACCCTTGCCGGGTACGCGGCGTAATGCCGCCAGAGCAATGCCCTGCACCTCGGGTTCTGTTGAGAGCCCTCTGTGCTGACCGCTTCTACTCGATTCCGGACTAAGCAGGGGTTGTGCCAACTGAGCGAATACAATCCTCAACCCTCATTCAGCACAATCGATGGGTAAAACTGAATACTTTGCAGCTATCGGTTGCGCACCAGATTGAGGCGCGCCCACTTGAATTCGCACCGTTGCGAATCGCCTGCCCACCTCCTGCTGATTGCCTCGCCCGCCGGATCCCGTGAGGGCGGGCCTGCGACGGCTTGGCACACTTTTGGCTATGACTGCTTTCGAGTAGAAGCGGTCAGTGCCAGCAATGGCACCGGGCATTGCTCTTGCGCCCCTCCCTGTGGGCGTACGTCCGATTGGATGCTTGAACGCGGCGCCAGCGCCCCGGGCAAGAGAGACGTGTCAGCCGTGTAACTACGCATATACGCCCTCTCTCCTCCCCTTGTTCTCTCCAATCGGTCCCTCGCTGGCGTGCCGATTGGCGCGCGGCGGTTTTCGAATCGTTGTGGAGAACACATCATGAAAATTCGCTTTGCCTTGGGTCAACCGCTTCGCTCGCTACTGGCCACGGCGCTTGTGCCCGCCGCCCTGATCGCGTCTCCACTGGCTTTGGCCAATGACAAGGTAGTGCTGCTCACTTCCTGGTATGCCCAAGCCGAACAGGGTGGTTTCTACCAGGCCCTGGCGGATGGACTGTATGAAAAAGAAGGCCTGGACGTGACCATCCGCATGGGTGGGCCGCAGGTCAATGGCATGCAGCTGCTGCTCAACAAGCAGGCCGATTTCATCGTCAACTACGACTTGCAGATTCTCAAAAGTGTGGAGCAAGGCCTGCCGGTGGTGGCCGTGGCCGCGCCCTTTCAAGGTGATCCTCAGGGGCTGCTGACCCATGCCGATGTGAGCGGCCTGGATGCTTTGCAGAACAAACAGGTGCTGGTGTCCACCTCCGGCCAGCAAACGTGGTGGCCGTGGCTCAAGGAAAAATACCAGCTCAAGGACAGCCAGGCCCGCCCCTACACCTTCAATCTGCAACCCTTCCTCGCGAACGCCAACACCACGCAGCAGGCCTATGCCAGCTCCGAGTTGTTCCAGGCGTTGAAGGCCGGGGAGAAAGCCAACTTCTTCCTGTTTGCCGACGCCGGTTACCCGCCCTACGGCTCGACCCTGGCCACTCGCCAGGATGTGATCGATCAGCATCCTGAGCGAGTCC
Organism: Pseudomonas sp. RG1; assembly: GCF_025910115.1. Taxonomy (NCBI): domain Bacteria; kingdom Pseudomonadati; phylum Pseudomonadota; class Gammaproteobacteria; order Pseudomonadales; family Pseudomonadaceae; genus Pseudomonas; species Pseudomonas sp. RG1. The sequence goes on along the minus strand of NZ_JAPCIK010000023.1, from coordinate 48,582 downwards.
AGCGCTTTGTTCGCGCCTCGATGGAGGGCTGGAAGCGCTACCTCGACAACCCGAGCGCCAACCACCTGATCAAGGCCGACAACCCGAACATGAGCGATGAATTGCTCGCCTGGGGCTTGTCGACGCTCAAGCAATACCGCCTGGTCACCGGCGGTGATGCCGCCACCCAAGGCATCGGCGTGATGAGCGATGCGCGCTGGCAGGCCACGCGCAATTTCATGGTCGAAGCCGGCCTGCTCGGTGCCGATGCGCCTTGGCAGAAGGCCTACACCACGCGCTTCGTCAAGGACTTGAAGGTACTGCCTGGCGCCGAACAGTCCGCCAGCCGCTGAGCCTGATTGCAAGACTGCTGAACCCAGAGCCCGAGCCCAAGAGCCGGCTGAACGAATACCGTGAGGACACTTGTTATGTTGGTCACCAAACAACCTGTATTGCGCCGTTTCTGGTATGCCCTGCTGCCCATGACCGCGCTGGATGCCGGCCCGCAGCCCTTCACTTTACTGGGTGAGGCGCTGGTGCTGTGGAAGCGTCCCGACGGCACCCCGGTGGCCATGCGCGACCGTTGCTGCCACCGCACCGCCAAGCTCTCGAAAGGCTTTGTCAGCGAGGACGGCAACATCGCCTGCGGCTATCACGGCTGGGAATACGACTGCACCGGCACCTGCGTGAAGATCCCGCAAAACCCCGCTGGCATGATTCCGCCGGGCGCCTCGGTCCAGGCCTTTCACTGCCAGGAAAAATACGGCTACGCCTGGGTCGCCCTCGACGATCCTCTGCAACCAATCCCTGAGTTTCCCGAGGATGGCGCCCCGGGCTACCGGCGCATCTTCCAGTTTTATGAAGAGTGGAAAACCAGCCCGCTGCGGGTCATGGAAAACTCCTTTGACAACTCGCATTTTTCCTTCGTCCACAAAGCCAATTTCGGCCTTTTCGACCAGCCCGCGCCGGCGGGCTACGAGTTTCGCGAAACCGACTACGGCTTCGAGGCGGAGACTCGGGTGCCGATCCGCAATCCTGAGGAGAGCTATCGCATCACCGGCACCCGCGAGCCGATCACCCAGCGCCACCTGATCAACCGCTATTACCTGCCGTTCTCCCGGCGCTTTGGCTGCATGTACCCGGACAGCGGCATCCACCACATCATCTACAACTGTGCGACACCCATGGAAGACGGGCGCCTGATGCTGGTCCAGTGGCTGTACCGCAATGACAGCGAAGAGCAATGCTCGACCCAGGAACTGATCGAATGGGACGCAGCGATCACCGCCGAAGACCGCGACATCCTCGAAGCCACCGATTACGACACCTGTGTCGATACTCGCCGGCGAGTGGAACTGCACATGCCGTCGGACAAGCCTGGCCTGGTGATTCGCCGGCAATTGCTGGGCCTGCTCGAAGCCCATGGTGAAAGTGAAGTGTTCCTCAGCCATTGAAGTCAGCGCCCCGGTGTGCCGGGGCTTTACCGGACGCTCATGACCCAAGGGGAGAGCGCTATGTTGATGCAAACCATAACTGGGGCCAACGCCCTGCCACAGGCGTTGCCACGGGGCGACAGCGTCGGCGTGCAAACACCGCTGTTCGCCAATCAGGTGGAAAAAACCTACAGCAACGGCACCCAGGCCTTGAGCCGGGTGAAGCTGGCCATTCAGCGCGGCGAGTTCGTTTCATTGCTCGGCCCGTCGGGCTGCGGCAAGAGCACCCTGCTGAAAATGTTCGCCGGCCTCGAAAAGCCCTCCGCCGGCCACGTGCGCTGGTGGGGCAAGGACAGCCCGGCCAGCCCGACCCAAGGGCAAAGCCTGGCGATGGTGTTCCAGGAGGCGACGCTGATGCCTTGGGCCAAGGTCAGCGACAACGTGCGCCTGCCGCTGGATCTGGCCAATGTGCCCAAAACCCAGAGCCAGCCAAAGGTCGACGCCGCCCTTGCCCTTGTCGGCTTGGACCGTTTCAGCCAGGTGTACCCGCGGGAACTGTCCGGCGGCATGCAAATGCGCGCGTCCATCGCCCGGGCCTTGGCCACCGAGCCCAATCTGCTGCTGATGGACGAGCCCTTCGGCGCCCTGGATGAGTTCACCCGCAACAAGCTCGACAGCGACCTGCGTCAGCTGTGGGCTAGCCGCGACCTGACCGTGGTGTTCGTCACCCACAGCATTTTCGAGGCCGTCTACCTGTCATCGCGGGTGGTGGTGATGGGTGCGCGCCCGGGCCGAGTAATCGCCGACATCGCAATCGACGGCCCGTTGGAACGAGACGAGGCCTACCGCACCTCCCCGGCCTTTATCGCGCAGTGCGCACGCCTGTCCCGGCTGCTGGCCGAGGCCAATGGCGATTCTTGCTGACTTTATTGAGAGCCCGCTCATGAACCCGTCCTTTACTCCCTGGTTACGTCACCCCACGGTGTTGCGCATCGTCTCGCCGCTGCTGCTCGGCACGGTATTGCTGGGTCTGTGGCAATTGGCATGTGTGGCCTGGAAGGTGCCGGTGTATCTGGTGCCCTCCCCGGTCGATATCGGCCGTACCCTGATCAGCGATGGCCCGATGCTGTTCGGTGCATTGTGGATGACCTTGAAGATCACTTTTTTCTCGTTTGCCCTGGCGGTGCTTATCGGCACCCTGGCAGCCTTTGTGTTTGTGCAGAGCCGCGTGCTGGAAGCCAGCCTGTTTCCCTACGCCATCCTGTTGCAGGTGACGCCGGTGGTGGCCGTGGCACCGCTGATCATCATCTGGTGCAGCAACACCACGCTGGCGTTGATTATTTGCGCGACCCTGGTGGCGATTTTCCCGATCATCGCCAACACCGTACTCGGCTTGCGCAGCGTCAACCCCGGCCTGCTCAATCTGTTCCGCCTGAACCGCGCCAGCCGCTGGCAGGTGCTGTTGCGCCTGCGCATTCCCAGTGCCCTGCCGTGTTTTTTTGCCGGGCTGCGCATTGCCAGCGGGCTGGCGTTGATCGGCGCGGTGGTGGCGGAGTTCGTTGCCGGCACCGGGGGCACCGGTGCAGGGCTGGCGTATCAGATCCTTCAGGCCGGCTTTCAACTGAATATTCCAAGGCTGTTCGCTGCCCTGCTGCTGATCGCCTTGACCGGTGTCGCGTTATTCAGCCTGATGGCCGTGCTGGCCCGGTTGAGCCTGCGCAACTGGCACGAAAGCGAACTCGGCTGACCCTTTGAATTCGCGCGCAGGCGCGGCGTATGGAGCCTCACATGAAATTTCAAAACAGCTGGCTGGTACGTAACGCCAGCGCCATCCTCACCGGCTTGTCCGGCGCGGCGGCGCGCCACGCCGGGCCTGATATCCGTATCGTCGACGGCCGCATCAGCGCCATCGGCGCCCTGCAACCCCAGCCCGGCGAGCGAGTGCTGGATGCCACCGATTGCGTGGTCTACCCGGCGTGGGTCAATACCCACCATCACCTGTTTCAGTCGCTGCTCAAAGGCATTCCTGCAGGTATCGACCAGAGCCTGGGAGCCTGGCTGGGTGCCGTGCCCTATCGCTATCGCGGCGCGTTTGACGAGCAAAGCTTTCGCCTCGCCGCGCGCATTGGCCTGGTCGAATTGGCACGATCCGGCTGCGCCACCGTCGCAGACCATCATTACCTGTACTTGCCGGGCATGGACTTTGACAGTGCCGAGGTGCTGTTCGAGGAAGCCGAACGGCTGGGGCTGCGGTTTGTCCTCTGCCGTGGCGGCGCCACGCAAGCACGACAAGCCGAAGGCAAGTCCGTGGCTGGGCCAGAGACCCTGGAGCAATACCTGGACGACGTCGAGCGTCTGGTGCGGCGCTACCACGACCCGGCCGCCGATGCCTGGCGGCGGGTGGTGATGGCGCCCACCAGCCCGCCCTACTCCATGCCTGCCGAACACCTGCGCGAAACCGCCCGGGTCGCACGGCGACTGGGCATTCGCCTGCACAGCCATCTGAGCGAAACCGTCGAATATCAAAATGAGGTGCAGCAACGCCACGGCATGTCGCCAGTGGCGTTCTGTGCCGAGCACGAGTGGCTTGGGCCGGACGTGTGGTTCGCGCATTTGGTGAAACTCGACGCCGAGGAAATCCGCATGCTCGGGGCCAGCGGTACGGGCATTGCGCATTGCCCGCAAAGCAATGGCCGCCTGGGCAGTGGCATTGCCAATGTGGTGGCCATGGAGGCTGCGGGAATGCCGGTGTCGATTGGCGTGGATGGCGCCGCCTCCAACGAGGCCTGCGACATGATCAGCGAAACCCACGCCGCCTGGCTGATGCAACGGGCCAGACTTGGCGAACAGGCCCGCCCGCGTTATGCCGGCGGTGACGAGGAAGGCGGTGCCAGCGCGGCCACGGTGGAAGACGTGGTGCGCTGGGGTACGTCTGGCGGGGCTCGGGTACTGGAGCTGGACGCCGTGGGCAGCGTGCAAGTGGGCATGGCGGCCGACCTGGCGATCTACCGCCTGGACCAGCCGCGATACTTCGGCCTGCATGACCCGGCGATCGGGCCGGTGGTGGGCGGAGGACGCCCGACGTTGCGCGCCTTGCTGGTCGGTGGCCGGTTGACCGTACACGACGACCAGTTGCCTGACTTCGACCTGGCCGAACTCGGCGCCCAGGCCCGGGACGCGGTGCGGCGGTTGCAGCAGGCCACAGGCGTACGCTCATGAGCTGATCTCCCCGGCACGTGCTGCCGTGCCAATACTCGGCCGTATCAAATGTCTGGTAGATGGAAAAATACGCCAGTAATCGACTTGGGACTGTCATCAGATAGTTTCAGGGTCCCGGAGAAGAAAGCAGCGGACGGCGTATCACAAGGCGCTGCTACAACAATTGCTCGCGTAGAAAATCGACGAACGCCATCGTCCGCGCTGAACGTCGTCGCTCGCGGCTGAGTACGGCGCTGACAGGCAGCGCGCTGGTCTGATAGTTGTCGAGTACGGTACTCACCCTGCCCTGCTCGACGTCAGCTGTGAACAGCCATTGCGGTGAGAGGGAAATACCCAGCCCGGAGAGCACCATTTCGCGGATGGCCTCGCTGCTGTTGCTGGTGACGTTGCCCTGAATGGCTACATCGAGTTCCTCGGCGCTGTGGGTAAAGTGCCAACGGTCGTAATGCTCCAGCAACGTGAAGGCGATGCAGTTGTGATCGGACAGTTCGCTGGGCTCACGTGGCACGCCGTGCAGAGCCAAGTAAGCGGGCGCGGCATAGACACGCCGTGGGCTTTTGCCCAGTGGCAGTGCCACCAATCCCTCGTTCTTCACCGCGCCAATGCGTATAGCCAGATCGATGTTTTCCTTGAGCAGGTCTTCATTATGGTCACTCAGCCGCAGGTCAATCCGCACACCTGGATGGCGTTGCAGGAAAATCCCTATGAGCGGTGCGATGCATAACCTTCCATAACTGACCGGGGCGGCGACTCGTAAAGGGCCGGCAATCTGCTCCTGGCCACTGGTGAAGCTTCGCGTGGCAGTTTCGACGTGGCCGAGAATTTCCTGGCAGTGGTCGTAGAAGCGTTGACCTTGGTCGGTCAGGGCCAGGTGCCGAGTGCTGCGTGCGAACAATGGCCCACCCAGGTACTGCTCCAGCGCGCGCACTTGTTTACTCACCGCCGGCTGCCCCATGTTCAGTTCACGGGCGACCGCCGAGAAAGACCCGCGCTCCACGACGCGGACAAAGACATGCATGCTGTCGAACAGATCCATCGACGATTGGTTCTCTTTGGGGAATAAGTCATATGCAAATTGGGTTTCTTATCGGAATGATTAAAGCGCGGCAATCTGTAAGCGTCCATCCCAACACAGGTTCCCGTCATGAAACATTCCATGCTTGCCGCCATCGCCGAGTCCGCTCAATCCCCGCTGGGCATCCGTCACATCGATCGCCCTGTTCCCGGTAAGGGGCAAGTCCTGGTCAGGGTTCACGCCGCTGGAGTCAATCCGCTCGATACCAAAATTGCCGCCGGCGCAGGGGCTCACGCCCGTCAAACGCTGCCGGCCGTGCTCGGCCTTGATCTCGCCGGTACGGTCGTTGAAGTGGGCGAAGCGGTCGACGGGTTCACCCCGGGTCAGGAAGTCTTCGGCATGCCCGGCGGGATCGGCGGTGCCCAAGGCACCATGGCCGAGTACATTGCCGTGGATGCCCGCTTGATCGCAGTCAAGCCACACACCCTCAGCATGCGTGAGGCGGCTGCATTGCCTTTGGTATTCATCACCGCGTGGGAAGGTCTGGTCGATCGCGCCAATGTCCGCTCCGGCCAGCGAGTACTGATTCATGGCGGCGCGGGTGGGGTCGGCCAAGTGGCTGTGCAACTGGCCAAGGCTCGTGGTGCCGATGTCTACGCCACCGGTTCGGCGGGCAGTCTCGACTTCATACGCTCGCTGGGGGCTACAGCGATCGACTATCAGGCACAGAGCGTTGAGGATTATGTCGAGCACTACACCGCCGGCGAAGGGTTCGACATTGTCTACGACACCGTCGGCGGCAGCACGCTGGATGCATCATTCAAAGCCGTGAAAGCCTATACCGGGCACGTGCTGAGCTGCCTGGGTTGGGGCCAGCACAGCCTGGCACCGTTATCTTTCAAAAGTGCCACCTACTCGGGCGTCTTCACCCTGGCGCCACTGCTCACCGGCAAAGGACGCGAACATCACGGCGCTATCCTGCGCGAGGCCGCTGCGCTGGCCAATGCGGGTCAACTGACAATCCGCGTGGATCAACAGCACTTTGCGCCGCAAGACGTCAACGAGGCATTTCGCCAAGTCGTCGAAGGCCGCGGCAAGGGCAAGACGGTGATCGAGTTTTTGGGTGCATAGTTCCTTGTAATCTCTTTAGAGCGCACTCGGCCAAAAGCGTGCGCAATGGTCCGCAACGTCCTCGCCGCCATTCTCCCAGCCAAAAGCGTCAAACACGTAGCACCCCACGAGTTGAACGGGCCGACCTTCGCTCATTCAATCGTGACCACCCAAGAATTGATTGAGGCGCTGGCAGTGCAGGAGTAATGGCCGATGACCCTCATAGGATAGCTGATCGATCACCGGCCCATTTTTACACGGCCCAACAGGAGCAGCCCAAGGCACCAAAAAAACTTCGAGGGTCCGATACTGGAGCATTGGATCCCCATGCACCGGCATGATCGTGACCGTGCAGGCCGCAAAAGCTTGCGCAGCCGCACGAGGCCGCGACTTGGGCGCGCAGCGGAGCCAGCGAGTTTCTGCCTGCTCCGTCTGGGTCTCCCCAAGCGCCATAACCTTTAAAGGTACGCGTCGGCGACCAGTCAGGCATGGCGGGCGGTAGCGGGTTGTCGTCAAACCTGGCGAATTGGCCGGCCCCGTAAACCACGCGCCCGCCAACCACGGTCATATCGGCGGTAAGAAATGAAATCTCGTCTTCAGGCACAGAGAAGTAGTCCTTACTTGGCACAATCAGGTCAGCAAAGTGACCGGTCTGGATGCGACCACGTTTGCCCTCTTCGTTAGAAAACCAGGCGACATTCTCTGTCCACATCCGCAACGCCGCTTCGCGATCAAGCAGGTTTCGTTGAGGGTACAGATTCAGACCGCCCACCGTTTTACCGGTTACCATCCAGGATAGCGAAACCCAGGGATTGTAAGAGGCAACCCGGGTGGCATCGGTGCCTGCAGACACTTTCACCCCTTTTTCCAGTATGCGCGCTACGGGCGGGGTCGCTTGCGCCGCACGGGCGCCGTAGCGCTCGACGAAGTACTCCCCCTGATAAGCCATACGATGTTGTACAGCGATGCCACCGCCGAGCGCGGCGATACGGTCGATCGATTTGTCCGAGATGGTTTCGGCATGATCAAAGAACCAATTGATGCCAGCGAGGGGGATGTCCTCGTTGACCTTCTCAAATACATCCAGCGCTCGGGTAATGGTTTCGTCGTAGGTGGCATGCAACCGCCACGGCCATCGGTTCTCTGCGAGGATGCGCACAACTTCCTCCAGTTCTCCCTCCATCTCGGGCTGCAGGTCCGGTCGCGGCTGGCGAAAATCTTCGAAGTCGGCAGCGGAAAACACCAACATTTCGCCCGCGCCGTTGTGACGGAAGTAGTCGTTTCCTTGCTTGTAGTTAACGCTGGAGGTCCACTTGAGGAAATCCTCCTTCTCTTCCTTGGGTTTCTGAGTGAACAGGTTGTAAGCCAACCTGACCGTCATTTGCCCATCGTTGTCCAACTTCTGGATCACTGCGTAATCGTCGGGATAGTTTTGGAAACCGCCGCCCGCATCAATAACCCCTGTCACACCCAAGCGATTGAGCTCGCGCATGAAATGGCGAGTGGAGTTGACCTGATAGTCGAAGGGCAACTTCGGTCCCTTGGCCAACGTGGCGTAAAGGATCGTCGCGTTGGGCGTGGCCAACAGCAGGCCCGTAGGCGCACCATTGGCATCGCGGTAAATTTTCCCGCCTGGTGGCTCGGGGGTATCTCGGGTGTAGCCGACCGCGCGCAAGGCCGCACCATTGAGCAAGGCCCGGTCATAGAGATGCAGAAGAAATACAGGTGTATCGGGCGCGATCGCATTGATCTCGGCTATGGTTGGCAAACGCTTTTCAACGAACTGGTGCTCAGTGAAGCCACCTACCACGCGAACCCACTGCGGTGCTGGAGTGTTAGCCACTTGGCGCTTGAGCATGTCCATGGCGTCAGCGAGTGAACGCACACCGTCCCAGCGCAATTCCAGATTGTAGTTAAGGCCGCCGCGGACCATGTGGGTATGGTTATCGACTAAGCCAGGGAGCACACAACGGCGCTTGAGGTCGACAACTTTTGTGGCTGAGCCAGCCAGCGCCATGACTTCCTGGTCTGACCCTACAGCCAGAAACTTGCCGTCTTTGATTGCAACGGCGTGGGCGACTGGGTTGGCGCGATCCAGTGTAGTGATCTCGCCATTGTGGAAAATGATGTCCGGAATTGAATCGGTCATATTGGGCCCTTCCCTACTTAGCGTTTCGGAAAAAGCGCTGCGTCCAAAGACACCCCCTAACGCTAAGGTGGAGGCGGCCTGGAGAAGTTTTCGGCGCGATGTCATAGGTAGAGGCCTCACAGATATAAAGCCCGTTTCCAGGGCCTTCAGGGAATAGCGAACCTTGCAAACCGGTTACTCACGTCTGACTGGACTTTTAAACTGCATACATCCTCATGCTCCACCTCGTGTTTTGGACAATAACGCCGATGGGTGGAGCTATCGCGTCAGCCCTGCGCGACAGCTCTTGCATAACGGATTTATTTAGCAGGGTTTGGACCGATGTGCTCGCCATGTTGCACCCGCTCAGGCGCCTTATGCACCATGGTGTAGGCATAATCCACACCCATCCCGTAGGCGCCGGAATGTTCCTGCACGATCCCCATCACGGCTTCATAGGTCTCCTTGCGCGCCCAATCCCGCTGCCATTCGAGCAGCACCTGTTGCCAGGTAACCGGTACGATACCGGCCTGAATCATGCGGTCCATGGCGTAGTTGTGCGCGTCGACCGAGGTGCCTCCCGAGGCGTCGGCAACCATATAGATTTCATAGTCTGTATCGCGCAGGCAGGACAGTGCGAAGGTCGTGTTGCAGACCTCGGTCCACAGGCCGGATACGACGATCTTCTTACGGCCGGCAATGGCGGACTCTGCCAAGGCATCACGAACGTTTTGGTCATCCCAGGAGTTCATTGAAGTACGTTCGAGGATTTTGTTCTGCGGATATACCGCTAGCAACTCAGGGTATGTATTGCCAGAGAAACCCTCGGTTTCCACAGTCGTGATGGTGGTAGGTATGCCGAACGCTTTGGCAGCCTTGGCCAACCCCACGACATTATTTTTCAGCACCTGCCGATCTATCGACTGCACACCAAAGGCCATTTGGGGCTGGTGGTCGATGAAAATCACTTGGCTGTTTTGCGGGGTCAGTATTTCTAAGTACTTGTTGGACATGGCGGATTTCCTTTGGTAAGTAGAGCAATACGAAAGCGGCGTTATGCGTGGCTGCGCAAGCAGAACGTTACCCGTCCTGGTAGTGCTAAAAGCCACTTTCCGGACGAGTTCAGGGGTGCCGAAAAGCCCCTTGAATTTACGAATGCAGCATTGTTCAGCCGCGTTCGCGGGGTTCAGTTAAATGCCCGAAAAACGCTTGCCAAGCTGCTTTTGCAAGTGCACATCATCTGCGGCTAATTCGCTCCCACCTTGAAGGGAAGTGCATCTTTGGATGTCTTCACGGTCCATGAACCGGACTGCCGGAACGAACTGGCAGACGCGTAGGTATCTTCCATGAACTGGAAATAGGTCATCTTTCCATCCTGAACTTTCGCATGGATGGAAAACGGTGATGTGAACAGATGTCCGACCGCCACGGAGCGGTAGGTGAACTTACCGAAAATCGCGACATCTTCGCCGGAAGCGATTTTGGTAGTAATCGTAAAGTCTTCGATTTTCCAGTAGTTTGAGACCTGCAAAAACAAAGAGCTAAAGGCTTTGGGACCTTTGTTTGTGCCGGTCCACGGCATGATTTTTCTGAGTTCTGGATTGTCAAAGTTTAGAGAAACATAGGTGGCGTCTGGAGCTGCCAACCTCATCGCCGCGGCTTCGACTTTATCGGGTGCGGTATTGGCCAGGAATTCCACGACAACCGCTAGTGAAGCAGCAGATTGCGCTTCAGTAGCTGACTGCGCCGACGCTGGAGTGATTGTTACTAACCATGAGGCGAGCGCCATTGCTGCAGTGATCAATTTGATGCTTCGAGTATTCATGAACTCTCCATTTATGAGTACGATTTTGCGATTCGCGGTCATCCAACCCATGTTGCAAATTGCTACGTGTCGAAAAGCGACAATTGGTACTGGAGCAAGGGCTATGCCAATTTTATAAAACTTATATAAATCGATATTTATCAATGACATATAACTTAATGTGATGTCGCGAGTATCGGGCTCGGAGTTTATCGAAGGGCTTGTTTGATCATTTGATGAAGTCTCGGCGAGGTTTTGTTGATTTGATCAATCCAGCTCGAGCGTGGTCCACGGTGAACCGCCAGGCGGCCACGCAAAGTCACTCAAGACTCTCGTCATGCAACAAGCCGCTTTTCTTCAGGCGATAGGCCAGTGCCGGCCGGGTCAAGCCGAGCATGCGAGCGGCTTGCGAGACGTTTTGGTGTGAAAGCTCCATGGCGCGGCGCATCAGCCGTTCTTCCACAGCATCCAGGCTGATGTTTTTATCAAAGATCTGCGTAACCCAATCGGGACAAGGTTCTTCACCGCCAGCCTGAACTAACGCGCCATCAGAGTTGAGACGATCACCGTGCGAATCGTCTGTTTTTGGGAAGACTGCAAAGAGTGCATCCTGGCCTATGGTCTCGTTGCTGTCGGTCAGGATGACGCCACGCTCAATCGTATTTTCCAATTCGCGAATATTCCCCGGCCAGGCGTAGCGGCGACACAATTCAAGAGCTTTGTCTGATAAACCCAGCGTTCGCTTGTGATATTGCAAGTGAAATTTGCTTATAAAGTGCTCGGCCAGCAGTGGCAGATCTTCAAGTCGCTCGCGCAGTGGGGGAATCTGCACCGGAAACACATTCAAGCGGTAATAAAGATCGGCGCGAAACCGGCCCGCTTCGACGGCGTCGGCGAGGCTTTCATTGGTAGCAGCGATGACTCGCACATTGATCTTGCGGGTTCGGGAATCGCCTACCCGTTCCAGTTCACCCTCTTGCAGTACCCGAAGTAATGTCGCCTGCGCTCTGGGCGTCAGCTCCACCACCTCGTCTAGAAAAATCGTCCCTCCGTTGGCCCGTTCAAAGCGTCCTGGGCGGGTTTGATTGGCGCCGGTAAAAGCGCCTTTCTCAACACCAAACAATTCGGCTTCAATCAGGTCCTGAGGAATGGCAGCGCAGTTCACTGCGACAAACGCTTGCTCGGCGCGATCACTGCGCAGATGCACGCTCCGTGCGATGACCTCCTTGCCGACGCCAGTTTCTCCGAGCAGTAGGACGGAAATTTTTCCTTTGGCAGCCTTGTCGATCATCTTGCATACCTTCAAATAGGCAGGCGAGCGCCCTACTCCATAGAATTGAGCTTCCTGCTTCTCCAGGCTTCTACGCAGAGAGCTGATCTGTGATTGCAGTTCATACAGCTCCTCGATGATTGGGTCGGCTTGAAAGTACTGTCTGAATTCTGCGGCGTTCTCCCATTCCTCGGCAGGTTTACCAATAATGATGCAGCGCTCATCCCCGCATCCGCGACAGGTCGTTTCTTGGATGATGATTTCGCGTTTCATGAATGAAGAACTGTACGCACAGGCGTAGCCCAACAAAGACCAACAGACTGGTTCCTCCATCAGGCCGACTTCAGTCAGGCAAGTCTCGACCTCAAAGGAGTCAATCCATTCGAGCTCGCAATAAAAATGGCCGCTCTCCTGATCCAGCTCTAACTGAATGGGTTTCGCATTGACCATACCTTTGAGGGAATGCAGTTGCGGGCCGACCAGAAACATCTGCAACTGCGGACTGTCTGGTCTGAGCTTGCGGGCCATTTCCGCATCCTTGAGTCCAGACTGGTAGCCAAGGCGCAAGAAGAACCCCTTGGCGCGGTCGACGCCGAGGCTATTGATGAGTTCACGGCGAAAATTAGCCATCGCCGATACCTGCATCAACAACATGCGCTGCTCGCCAAACCAGATCTTGCCTTCCGTGCTTTGAAAGCGAACCTGGTCGCTCAGGTCGTGAAAGCCGGAATAGTGGAGCTCAGGGTTGTAACTGACAGCCATTGAGAGAGACCTCGATTATTGTTTTGAGCGGTCTTGATCAAGCTGTGGCGCCGAGTGAAAGCACCGAAACAATCGATCGCGATATGAAGGGATTTTAGTGCATTGCTACGCAGAGCCAGCGGGCCTCCCAATGCAAAGACATGACGGTGCACGGGCTTCGCGGGCAGATGAAGGCAGTTACCAAGCGCCAAAGTCAGCCAGGCTTAATGTTGGTGATCTGGCCCGAGCCGGCCATGTGCTGTGTTGGACTAGGTATTGGTCATTCGCAATATCCCAGCAGATTGCGAATGCACGCCTTCAGTATCGGCCGTCGATGAACGCGGGAATGGGGCGCCTCCCTGGCAAAGCGGTACTTCACTGGCCCCTCACTCCCGTGCTGATCAACCTTCAGCGGGTACCGGCGTGTCGAGCAATTGCTGCTCCCACAGATAAGCAATGCCGCTACCTGCAGCATGCTGGAGAAGCACATCGGTTACAGCGCCTGCCGTATCGAGGCGTGCCCAGTCGCGTTGCCATTCAGCCATGACTGCCAACCAGGTCATGACATTTGCCCCGGCGCCGACCATGCGTTGGATGGCGACTTGATGGGCTTCGACCGAAACGCCACCGCACGCGTCGGTGACCACGGTAACGTCCCAGCCCTCGCCTAGTGCTTGAATCGCTGGCATGGCGACGCAGACCTCAGTCCACAGGCCAGCCAGGACCAATTGCTTGCGGCCTGTTGCCTTGACCGCGTCCACTACTTTCTTGTCTTCCCAAGTATTGATGAGCGTTCGGTCAATCACCTCCTGACCGGGGAAAACGTCGGTGATTTGCGGAAAGATCCAACCGCCACGCTCGGCAATCACACTGGTCAGAATGGTCGGGACGTTAAACGCCTTCGCAGCCTTCGCCAATGCTGTCGCACAGTTGACCGCTGCGTGCGGATCGTGGCTATTGAGATTGGTGAGTTGAAAAGGCTGGTGGTCGATCAACACAAGTACGGAGTCTTCTGGACGAAGAAGCGAAGCAAGACCGTTACGAAAAGCCATTAATCCATCCTCTAGTTGCCGTGGGTTGGCACGTTTATTTGCGGGATCAGTTTCCGTGCAGCGCGCCTTATGAGCGGCGATGCCTCATGCACTGTGCAGCGCCCTCAAACCTTCGGGTAGTAGCAGCGAATGACTAACTGTGTCGCGCAATGAGGAACGCAACGGTTTTTGCTGCCATTGTCTGGCGATGGCTTCACGGCTTCATGACGACGCGCCCCAGCGGTTTGCTTCGCTCCGCGAAGTCATGCGCAGCAGCCTGCGATAGGGTAAAGGCCCGTTCAATGACAACCCGTATACGCTCCCGCAATACATCCTGTAGCAGCTTGTCGACACTCGCACGCACTGCCGGCCGCTCGAAAAGCGGCCCCATGTACGCACAGATCAGGACGTCCCCGGGAACCGCTATTGGCGCCAAGGCGCGAACTCCGTAATGTGCAGTTCAGATGTACGTTCTGGTAGTCGCATTCCGTGCGTAGCTGCGTGGCAAAAAAAGGAACGTGGAAATGGATATAGAAGAGCTTGAAACCTTTGTAGAAGTGGCCGATGCCGGCGGCATTTCCCGTGCGGCAACGCGCCTGGGCACGTCGAAATCTATCGTCAGTCGCCGGCTTGCCCGCCTGGAAGCAGAGCTGGGCGTGCAACTGATGGCGCGTACCACCCGCGGTGCGGCCCTTACCGAAGCTGGGGCGACCTTCCGCGACTACGCCGCCAGAATATGCGCTGAGGCCGAGTCGGCACGCGATGCGATCTTGCCTTCCGGCGAGCTTTGTGGCCGCCTGCGGATCGCCGCGCCCCTGACTTTGGGGCCAATACATTTCGCGCCGATCCTCGCGGAAATGGCCAGGCGTCACCCACAGCTTCATGTGCAAACGAACTACACCGATCGTTTCGTTGACCTCATCGCCGAGGGGTATGACTGCGCGATACGGGTGGGCTACCTCCCCGATTCCAACATGATCGCCCGGTGTATCGGACCGATCTTTGGCCAATTGGTGGCAAGCCCCGTCTATATCAAGGCGCATGGAGCGCCCGAAACACCCGACGAAGTCGTCAGCCACCAAGCACTGATGCAAGGCAATGAATCGTGGTCATTCATGGATGGTGACACGATGGTTACGGTGCGCCCGCAGGGAACGTTCAAAGCCGACAATGGCACCGCATTGCTGGCCGCAGCTTTGGCCGGCATCGGCATTGCCTGGTTACCTGACTGGGTCACGCATGAGCATTTGGCGAGCGGCGCACTTGTAGCGATCATGACGGATTATCCGCCGCCTCCAGCAGGCGCTTATGTAGTTCGACCGCCAGGCCAGCACCCTGCGCGAAAGATAAGGGTGCTCACCGAATTGCTGCTTGAATACTGCGACCAGGCGGCACATATTCCTGAGTCGCCACAGAGCTGAAAGACCCGATTGCAAGCTCCCTTAGAGTGAGTCCTGAAAGCAAAGTATGGATACCAGGCTTACTTATTGATCCATCAGAGCTATCGCGGCTAATACGTCCAGTCCTGATCAGCGCACCCGAGTATTTCTCCAAAGTTTCATTCCTCACTCGCGAATAACGCCAACACCCGGTTGGATGTTCCGATTTGTGCGACACAGTAATACAACCCACGAGACTACAAACCAAGGAACTGGATCCCTAATATCCGCCCCCGTATCGGCACGCTTGCACCATCCCTGGTGAATGCGCGCGGCCAAATAACTGCATGCCAGACAGGTGAGTAATGATCGATTTGGAAGGAAAACGTGCGTTGGTGACGGGAGGAGCTCGCGGGATCGGCGCCGCTATCGCAGTGGCACTGGCAGAGAATGGCGCCGATGTTGCGTTCACCTACCAGCAGTCGACGGAAAAAGCTGAGGCAGTGGCCAAATTCATCGCTGATAAAGGGCGTCGTGCTATCGCGATTCAAGCCGACAGTGCCAACCCGCAAGCCATTGAATGCGCAGTCGCGCAGGCCATCTCGACGCTGGGCGGCCTCGATATTCTCGTCAATAGCGCGGCTATCGGCTTGAACGGAATGATCGCCGACATTGATGTAGACGACTATCAAGCACTGATGGATATCAACGTGCGAGGCCCCGTCCTGTTCGCAAAGGCGGTCATCCCGCATCTGCCCGCTGGCGGAAGAATCATCACAATTGGCTCGGGACTGGCAGAGCGGGTGCCCTTTGCGGGTGTAACAGCCTATGCAATGTCCAAGTCGGCGTTGCTCGCATTCACCCGGGGTTTGTCACGTGAACTCGGCCCCACCGGCATAACCGTTAATCTTGTTCAGCCGGGATCGGTCGACACCGACGCAAATCCAGCCTTCGGCCCCGCCGGCGACTTTCAGCGGAGCCTGTCGTCCTTGGGACGTTTTGGCGAGCCTCGCGAGGTTGCGAGTGCGGTGGTCTATCTGGCCAGTCCTGCCGCGAGCCTGATCACTGGCGCCATCCTGACCGTGGACGGCGGTGCGACCGCTTGACTAACGCTCAGGCAGCTGTCCGCAGTGGACGGCAGCCATGGATTGTTGGTCAGGGGTTGAAACGCACTAATGGCCATTTGCAGAGGCAGGAAGCATTGGATATTGATGATCTTCGAACCTTCGTCGAGGTAGCCGACGCGGGCGGTGTTTCGTCGGCGGCCCGGCGACTGGGTGTTGCGAAATCGATAATAAGCCGCAGGCTTCTGAAGCTGGAAACCCAACTGGGTGTGCAGCTATTGGCCAGGACAACCCGTGGTGCTGCTGTCACCGAAGCGGGAGCCGCCTTGCGAGAGTATGCGGCGCGGATCGTCGCTGAGTTTGACGCGGCCAGGGACGCCATTGTTCCAGATGGAGACCTTCGAGGTCGCTTCCGGATCGCAGCACCGATCTCGTACGGCCCGACACATATTGCCCCCGTGCTTGCTGAAATGGGGCGACGCCACCCTCTCCTGCACATTCATGCAAGTTACAGCGATCGTATCGTCGATCTGATTGGCGAGGGCTTCGATTGTGCTATTCGGGTCGGCCATTTACAGAGCTCCAATTTCATCGCAAAGCGTGTGGGCAGCATTCACGGCAAACTCGTGGCAAGCCCAGGCTATGTGAGTACACATGGAGCGCCAGAGGCTCCCCACGAGATTCTTGCGCATGAATCTCTTATGCAAGGTGCGGAAACCTGGCGGTTTATGGATGGCCAAAAGTCCATCATGGTTAATCCCCAAGGGCGCTTCAAGGCTGACAATCCTGTCGCGCTCGCCGCGGCAGCCGTTGCAGGTCTGGGACTAGGGTACCTTTCTGACAGCGTCATCGACGAGCACATCAAATCTGGCGCATTGGTGTCCGTCATGCACAGATATCCCCCTGTTCCGGCGGGTATTTACATTGTTCGCCCCCAAAGCCAGCACCCTGCGCGAAAGATACGGGTGCTGACGGACATGCTGGTCGATTGGTTCGCAGATGTGAGCCCGGGCAACGTCCTCTCTCTTTAGAAGGCAAGCCACTCGGGACGGCGAGCGTTCAATCTATCCAATTGCCGGACGCATCTTCCACTCGTAGTTCCTGCACAACCATGCCATTCGCCTGCATGCAGGCGCTGAGCTGCGCATGTTTGCCTAAGATCAATCGCCTGAGTAGAATGCGATTCATTATCAATCATGTATGTCCCGGGATGCCGATGCGTAGCGACGAAACACTAGGTACTGCAGATCCAGGGCTGCTCTATCGCACCCACTTCTCGTGGTTACAGGGCTGGCTGATTCGGCGCATCGGCTGTCGCGACAACGCCGCAGATCTGGCGCAGGACACCTTTGTGCGAGTGCTCAAGCACCGCCATCAGTCCGGCGCCCTGCGCGAGCCACGCGCCTATTTGAGCAGCATTGCCCGCGGGTTGATGATTGATCAGTATCGTCGTCGCGAACTCGAACGTGCCTACCTGGAAAGCATCACCTTGCTGCCGCAACACGAGGTTCCCTCGGAAGAAAGCCGGTTGATGATTCTTGATGCCCTCGAGCGCATAGACCGTCTGCTCGACTCGCTTAAACCAAGAGTTCGCCAGGCGTTTTTATTTGCCCGACTCGACGGTCTGACCTGCGCACAAATCGCCGAAAAGCTCGGTGTTTCCCGCGCGACGGTGGAGCGCGACCTGGCCACGGCCCTGCAACACTGCTATCGCTTGCGTTATGTCGAGGCCTGAGCCCGAGGCGCTGGATCCGGCCATTGTCGAGCAGGCAATCCAATGGCTGGTGCGCCTTCGCTTCAATCAAGCCGATGAACAGACACAGCGCACGTTCGAGCAATGGCTGCAGCAGCGCCCGGAGCATGGATTGGCGTGGCAGCGTGTGGAAACGCTTGGCGATGAATTCGAAGGCGTGCCAGCTCAGCTGGCTCGACAAACCCTTAAGGGCGCCCAGCAGGGAATGCGCCGGCGGGAAAGCCTGAAGCTACTGGGCGTATTGGCGACCGTCGGCACGGCAGCCTGGCTCGGCCGCGACTACACCCCCCTGCCCTCCATGCTTGCACAGCAGCGCAGCAGCACCGGCGAGCAACGACGTTTCCAACTCGATGATGGCAGCCTTATCCAGCTCAATAGCGATAGCGCCGTCGACAGCGATTTCGACGCCGAGCGACGCCTGATCATCCTGCGCCGTGGTGAAATCATCGTGAATGTCGGTGCGGATCAACACTCGCCGCAAGCGCGACCGTTGTGGGTGCAATCACGCGACGGGATCATGCGAGCCCACAGCTCGCGCTTTCTGGTCCGCGAGCGTGACGACGGCACTCTGGTCGCGGCCCAGGAAGGATCAGTCACGGTGTTCCCCGGCTCCAGTCAAACGCCTGCGAGCCGCAACGTCCTGGCAGGAAATCAACTGCTGTTCACCTCAAGCGACACCCGAACGTTCAGGGACATCGGCCTTGATCTATGGGGTTGGGGTGACGGTGTGATCAGTGCGAACCATATGCGCCTTGGTGACTTCATCGCAGAGTTGTCGCGTTATCGCCCAGGAGTCCTGCGCTGCGCCGAAGAGGTCGCTGATCGACGCGTTTCCGGCACCTTCCAGCTCGCCGACAACGATCGGGTCCTGGCATTGATCGCGCAGTCACTGCGCCTGCACATTGATTACCGAACCCGTTATTGGGTCACCGTAACCGCTGCCACCTGACTCCACCCGAATATTTTTTCGCTACCTGAAAAATAATGAGGTGGTTTCTCATTCTCGTTCGACCTGTAAGGAAGGCCGGAATACAGGCCAGTCTGCCGATGTCCTTTCTTGGAGCGAGAAAATGAGTTCGTCCCCGGTTTCACAGCGCCATCCATTAAGTCGTGCCATGCACGGTGCGATCCTGGGTTTGATCGTGAGCAGCTACGCATTGCCATCGCTGGCGCAAACCTCGGGCGCTGATCACAGCAATCAAGTCAAACAGTGGAATATCGCCCCCGGCCCACTGGCGCCAGCGCTTGACCGTTTTGCGCGCGAAGCTGGCATCAGCCTCTCTTTCGACGCGTCGAGTGTGGCGAACCGCACCACGGCTGGCGTGAATGGCACGCTCGATACATCGGCAGCGCTGTCATCCTTGCTCCAGGGCAGCGAATTGCAGATCGAACAGCAAGGTCCAAATGCTTACCTGCTGACCCCTCAAGCAAAAACCGCCGGCCCGCTGGAGCTCGACGCAACGGCCGTCGAGGATTACCGCCTCGCCCCGCTCATCATCAATGCCAAGGTTCGGGTCAGTGCCGACGACGACGCCAACTCGGTGGTTGCCAAGGAACTCTGGGTGGGCGGCAAGGTGGCAACCAGCATTCTCAATACACCGGCATCGGTGTCGGTGGTGACCAACAAGGAAATGCAGCAGCGCAGCGTCAGCACCACGGAAGAAGCGCTGCAATATACGCCGGGCGTGGTCAGTGACTTTTATGGTACGGATGATCGCAACGACTATTTCCAGATCCGCGGCTTCCAGGCCACCACCTACCGTGACGGCTTGACCCTCAGCTCAATGCGCGGCGTACGCGAAGACCCATTCGCCTATGAGCGCATCGAGATTCTGCGGGGCGCCAACTCCACCCTGTTTGGCCCTGCGGACCCGGGCGGTTCGGTAAATTTCGTGACCAAACAGCCGCGCTTCGAGAAGTTTGGCCAAGGCTATGTGACCTACGGTTCGTTTGACCATGTCGAGACCGGCATCGATGTCGGCGATGCGCTGAACGACGAAAAAACCCTGGCCGGCCGCTTTACTGCCAAAGGCCAGAACAGCGACCGCGAGTACGATCATTCGCAGGACGACAACCAGTTGTTTATGGGTGGCCTCACCTGGGCACCGACGGATTACACGTCGGCTACGATGATTCTGGATTACCTGAAAACCGAAAGTTCGCCCAACAGCGGCGGCTATCCGCTGGATCGGGAATACGACCGCAGCAAGTTTTATGGCGAGCCCAGCTACAACTTCCACGATGTCGAGCGCACCAGCCTCAGCGGTAACGTCACCCATGATTTCGACAACGGTTTCGTGCTGCGCAGCAATCTGCGTTACAGCAAGTTGACCGATGATTTCGGCTACGTGTACCTCAGCGACAGCGCCGCGCGTGTCGGTACCACCGTTGATCGATACCTGTTTGGCACCGACACCGAAGCTGACCAGTTCAACGGCAATCTGATGCTGCAATACGATGCCCGCTTCGAGAACATCGACAGCAGCAGCCTGGTGGGCGTGGAGTATCTCGATTCGACCACCAAGGAAAGCTCGGTCTACGCCCTGACAACCCCGATCGATATTGCCAACCCTGTGTTTACTGGCGTTCCACGCTCAATCGCGCCGTATGCCGTCAACAAGCGAGAGGCGACCACCAAGGCCGTCTTCCTTCAGCAGAACCTGTCGTTCTACGAGCGTTTCATCGTCACCGGAGGCGTGCGCAACGACTCGATGGACCTGACCAGCAAAGGCTTGCAATCCACTGAAAAAGACAACTTCTCCGAAACCTCCTACCGAGGTGCGTTGACCTATATCGTCAACGATGAGGTGTCCACCTACGTGAGCATGGTCGAATCCGTCTCGCCGCCGCAGGTTGGCGTGACACCGCAGACAGGCAGGCAGTACGAAGTGGGCGTGAAGTATGCGCCGATGGGAATGGATGCACTGTTCTCCGCCGCCGTGTATGACCTGACCCAGGAAAACGTCACCATCGCCGTGGTGCTGCCGAGCGGCATCATCGAGCAGCAGACAGTGGGCGAATCGCGGGCGCGTGGCCTCGACCTGGAGGCCAAGGCGCAGGTGACGCAAAACCTGAGCCTGATCGGTGGTTATTCCTACATGGAGTCCGAGGTACTGCGCGGTTCGTTGTACGACGGCAGCTCGCTGAAGGGTAACGAATTCGCCACGGCACCCAAGCATTCAGCTTCGCTGTGGAGTTACTACGACGTACCCGCCACTGATGTCAGCGTGGGCCTGGGTGCGCGCTACGTCGGCGCTTATTACTTCGATGCAGCCAACTCCGGCAAAAGCGATGGCACTACCCTGTTCGACGCCGCCTTCAACTACAAGATCGCCAAGGGCACCGACCTGGCGGTGAACGTCAGCAACCTGCTGGATGAGCAGCACGTGGTCGGCTCCGGCACCGCGAACTTCTACAACCCGGGCCGCGAGATTACCGCCAAGCTGAGCTACAACTGGTAAGCAGACGGGTCAGCGTTTTCCCCACACAGAAAACGGTGCCCGCGTTACCGCGGGCACCTTCGACTTGGTTGTTAGCCGCCGACCTCACGCAAAATTCTCTCAAGCTCAGGACGGGTCCACCTCTCCCAAGGGAATACCTCCCGGTCATCGCCGCTGTGCCAATACTCGCCCGCATCAAATGCCTGATAGATCGAAAATGCCGGCTCGGGCATCTCTGCGTACAAGGACAGATCGACGATATCGCTGATGACAATATTCATCACCTCATCACAGTAGTGAAAATCGCGGCCGCCGGTGATAAACAGTCTTGCCACTGAGATCGCCAACTGATTGAGAAGATCGCGGCTGTCGATCTGCAGGTGCTCACACATAACATTTAATTCGGTGTTTGGGGCTTTCTCAATCATCCCCAGTACGTAATCAAGCTCGGCATCACTAAGACCTGTGGCCATATGATCAAAGTACTCGTGAGTTCGGTTTTGCGATGGATTCAGGACAAGCCTGTTAGAAAACATGTTGGCAGATTTGCTGTTAAGCGACAGCTATGGTTCGAAAGCAGCTTCTGATTGGGTGGTCCCGTTTTCCCCCGGGGCTTATTCGGCAGAGGTCGACTTGGACTGTCATCAGATAAACGTGACAAAGCGGGTATCGAGACCCGCGCTCACTGGCGCTAGCGAATTGAGATAGTACACAAACACAAGGGTGGCCGCTTTTGGGTATTTGGCGATCCGTGACACGGAGATCGGCCAGAAGCGGCCAGTCAGTATCGATGAGATACGTTGGATGATTCCATTTTCAAATGAGCCGCGGGCAATACCCAGGTTGATCTACGCTTGAATGAAATCACGCGGAGAAACCGATCATGTCCCTCGCTCCCGGAAGTCTAT
Organism: Pseudomonas sp. RG1; assembly: GCF_025910115.1. Taxonomy (NCBI): domain Bacteria; kingdom Pseudomonadati; phylum Pseudomonadota; class Gammaproteobacteria; order Pseudomonadales; family Pseudomonadaceae; genus Pseudomonas; species Pseudomonas sp. RG1. Next base: position 26,308 of record NZ_JAPCIK010000023.1, on the reverse strand, counting down.
TGGCCCTGGCTTTGGGTGTCTGCTTTTGCCCATCCGTGCTCGGACAAGGGGCAGCAGACAGCGATTCTCCACCGGCGATACTGCCCTTGGCATCCGAGAGTGCGCCGAGACTCATTGCTTACCCGCCGCTTGCCGAGCCGCTCGCCCGTGGAGTGGTCATCATCCAGTTTCGAACAGAGCACGCCAGGATCATGCCGGTATTTGGCAAGGTGGCTGCGCAGGTATCACCACGCTTAGGTCACCTTCACGTGACCGTCGATGACTGGAAAGGTACGTGGGCGCACACCAGTGAAGACCCGATTATCCTGGTCGGGCTAACGCCCGGTCCTCACAAGGTTCTCTTGGAAGTGGCCGACCCGACGCACCAGATCATCACCAGTACGACAGTGAGTTTTACAGTACCGGAGAATAAACCGACGGACGCTCCCCGTACTGACGATCATCACGCGGTAAAACCATGACCGCCGTGCTATCACCGTAACAGGCAACAATCGGCGTCTCTGCCAGCGATTGACTGGCTCAATATCTCCAGAAGACCGGGGTCACGAGCACCAACACCGTCAGGATTTCCAACCTGCCTAGCAGCATGCCAACGGTGAGTAGCCATTTGGCCGCATCCGGCAGTGACGAGAAATTACCTGCCGGCCCGATGATTGTGCCCAGGCCGGGGCCGACGTTACACACCGCCGTAGCGGCACCGCTCAGAGCGGTAATCCAATCAAGCCCGATCAGTGCCAGGCCCAAAGCGATGGCGGCAATCGTGATGGTGAAAAAAAACGAGAAGGTCAGCAGCGAACGGACGATCTCCTCGTCGATGGGATGGCCGTTGTATTTTTTCTGAATCACGGCCCGAGGGTGAATCAACTGCTTCAAGCTGCTGACCAGAAGCGCGGCAGCCACCTGAAAACGGAAGATTTTCAGCCCGCCTGCCGTTGAGCCGGAGCAGCCACCGACGAAGGTCAGATAGAAAAACAGCAACACAGCGAAGCTGCCCCACAAGGTGTAGTCGCCAACCGCAATTCCGGTGGTCGTGACGACCGAGGTCACATTGACCGCCACGATACGAAACGCGTCCCACCATCCGTAGTCGCTGTGAAAATACAGCCAGGTACCTACTGCCAACGATGTGACGAGCAGGAATCCAATAAACCCGCGTACCTGGTGGTCCCTGATCAGCGCACGCCGATTGCCCCGACAGGTTGCGACGTACAAGGTGAATGGCAGGCTGCCCAGGATCATGATGACTACCGCCACCCAGTGGATTGCTGGCTGCTCCCAGTGCCCGAGGGAGGAGTCCGACGTCGAGAACCCGCCGGTAGAGATCAACGACATTGCGTGGTTGATCGCTTCGAATGGGGTCATTCCTGCGAGCCAGAGCGCCAAAGTGCCGATACCCGTCAGGCCCAGATAGAGCAAAAGAATGTACTTGGCTGCGACATGAGAACGTGGTGTCACTTTCTCCGACCAGTCCGAGGACTCTGTCTGGAAAAGACGCATGCCGCCGACTCGCAAGAGCGGAAGAATCGCGACAGCCATGCCGATAAAACCGATGCCGCCTAACCAGTGCAGCATGGAACGCCAGATCAACAAACCGGGAGAGGCGCTATCCAGACCGGTGAGTACCGTCGAGCCAGTGGTTGTGATGCCCGACATCGTTTCAAAGAACGCATCGGTGTAGCTGATATCGCTGATGAAAACCATGGGTAACGCTGCGAAGGCGCACACAACAACCCAGCTCGCGGTAGTCAGCAGGTACATGTCCCTGGGCCGAAGATTGCCAGTCTCCGTACGCCCTCGCATGATCAACAGCAGACCACAGATGAAGGTAATCAGACTCGACCAGAGAAAGGCCGACAGATCGTCGCTATGCTCATAGACCACCAGCGTCATCATGGGTATAGCCATGCTTACCGCCAGGGTGATCAAAAAAATACCCAAAATGAAGCCGATAAGCCGAATTGCTGCGAGGGACATCACGATAGCGTTCCAAATTAGCGCCGCGCAGTATCGAATGCCTCCCATAAAGACTGCGTAAATTCTCCGTAAAATTTTTACCTGCAATCAGTCAGGTTGCGGGAGTCAAAGCGTGGCTATGAGTCAATTACAGGCCTTCGCAACAGGCCGGAAACGGCAGAAGCCGCCAGTGCCAGCCCTCTTCGCATCAAACGAGTCCCGGCCTGACGCTGCATGTTGCGCGTAAAATCTGGCTGCAGCATGCAGCGCCGTGCAAACGGGAGTTGATCTGCGCTGATCGCTCATCAGGAGGAAACGAGTTTCTCGTAATCAGAGAAGGGCTTGAGCGCGCAGTACTGCACGTGTAGCAGATTCCCTTTGACGTAAGGCAGCGCCTCGATGTAATCACGCGCCTCTTCGAAGGTGACGGACTCCAGTTCAAACGCGGCACCGGGACCATCGGCCAGCCCATGAACTGCGCGCACGATACCGCCAGCGAAGCCTTGCCAAACTTGCAATACCTCCGGTTTCGCCAGCCGCTTGAAGTCTTCTGCCGCTCCATCAGCACGGCGAGTCAGAATCACGAAGGTTTTCATGTCACCTCCTCCGTTTTCAGCTGCTTGCGCTGGGTTGTTTCAGCATACGCGACGTGCGCCATTATGCCGCTCTGGCCCACGGCCACATTCGGTTTAAGCTCATTGCGGGGAGTGTAGTCCCCACCGTTTTGGGGCCGGAAGGGTATTGGCGCATCTGTGAACAAATCCTCGAGTCGGGTGCGCCAAGCCTCTTTGGCTGCGACGGCATCTGCGGCGGTCAAGTTGCCAGTGCCGTATATGGCGAACGTCGGCAGCACATCGAACCCAGGAAAGTAGAGCGAGCCGTGCGTGATCGGAAACAGCAATTGCTCGAGTGGTCCGTTGATGCCGCGCGGCGAGTAGTCTTCTGCGGGGCCGCCGACAGCGACTGACAACATGGCCCGCTTGCCCTTGAAGGCGCCGTCACCATAGCGGTAGGCGTTGCCAGCGTCCTTGTAGCCGTGGGCGAGTCCGGCTGCCCAGACGCGATCTATCCACCCCTTCATGATGGCCGGCATGCCGTACCACCAAAGCGGAAATTGGAAGATGACAACGTCTGCCGCTAGAACCTTGTCTTGTTCCGCCGCCACGTCAGGACTTTGGCGGCGATGACGATAGGCGTGGGCGGACTCTGCTCCGAACGACAGCCGCTGAGGGTTGGCCCGCTGAGGAAAGTCGTGCTCGTCAAATATCGCTTTCCAGCCCATGGCGTATAGATCGGATTGCAGGACATCGTGTCCTTGCGCAGTCAAGCATTCAACAGACACATCCACCAGTTGCCGCGTTAGCGACGAAGGCTCGGGATGGGCATAGATGATCAGTACTTTTTTCGACATGAAGGACGGCTCCGCTGTGATTTCGAAGGAGTGTCGCGGGGCTCGGGCCATCTGTGAAATCGCGAAATTTTGCTGCTAACATAAGATCGATGGATACCAGACGCCTTGATCTAAATCTGCTTGTGACGTTGGAGGCCCTTCTCATTGAGCAGAACGTGACCCGGGCTGCCGCCCGTCTGCATTTGAGCCAGCCAGCAGTCAGCGCTCAGTTGAGCCGTCTGCGCGACGTCTTCAACGACCCTCTTCTGATCCCCGCGCAGCGTGGAATGACGCCCACCGTCAAAGCCTTGGAGCTGCTCGTGCCGCTTCGCCAGGCACTTGACCAGGTAAGGGCGACCGTCACTACTCACCTGAATTTCGAGCCCGCGACGGCGAGCCTGACGGTATCAATCGCCTGCACGGATTACGTGCAGGCGGTTTTGATCAAACATCTCGTTGTCGCCATGCGACGCGAAGCGCCGGGTGTCCGCATCGCACTGCGCGTCCTGGACATACCACAGCTGGAGCTGCAGATGACCCGCGGCGAGGTGGATCTGGCCGTGATAAACATGAACGGGGTTCCGCCCGCACTGCACTCGCAACACCTCTATGATGAGAGTTACGTGCTGATCGGGCGTCGTGGGCATCCAAGCCTGCGCGCGGGCCTGACCGTGGATGAGTTCGCGCAGCTGGAACATGTCGTGGTGTCACTGCGCGGCGGAGGCTTCTCTACCTCGGTGGATCACGCCTTGGTAGCGCACGGGCTGCGGCGTAACGTCGTTCATTCAGCGTCGTCATTCCTTCCAGTACCGGAGTTGGTCGCGCAGTCGGATTGTGTGGCCCTGGTTCCAAGTCGTCTTGTAGACGGTCGCAGCGAGCAACTGCTGTGCGTAGCCCCTCCCTTGCCGGTGGAAGGTTTTGCGATTGGCTTGTTCTGGCATGAGCGGTCGGATGGGCACGCCGGCTTCAAATGGGTACGTGAGTTCATCACTCGCGTGGCCGATTCTCGTGCATCCGATTATGGCAACCCATGAACTCTGACAACCTCGAAACCCGTCCAGACAAGCTAGCGTGTCGAGTACTCGATAGGTCAAAGGCTCGCTGGTTGGCTCGCTCTTGCAAGCTCGTTGAGGCAATAAATCTACATCCATCTACCTATGGCCGATTATGGTTTTATCGGCATACCTGAATGACTGTTTTTGGCCGGAAGCTGCCTCCCACGCAGCGAACCGTGAATGGTCACTCGTCAAACAAGGTCCAGCCATGGCAAATGCCGGCAAAGTCTTTTGCCGTAAAAAATAATGTCAGTTCCTTTGGGTCAAATTCTTTGTAGAGCCAATGCCCAGGAATGGGGCCTCTCGTTATCACGTATTCCAAGCGGTATTTTTGAACAGGTCCAAAACCGAAGGAGCGTGAATTCAACTCAAACCGGTCACCTCTGTTGAGCGCCCATAGCTTTTCAACAAGGCAGTCATCAAGCACCACCTCTCCCGCTACCTCAACGAGATACTTTGAATGAAGTTTCTGTTGAAGCCTAACGCTTCTGGCCATGCATCAACCTACCTATGAACAGTCCGAGCATCGACGCAATAATACTTGAACATGATGACGAGCGCTTTGGGTTGAAAAAAGTTCGCTGGGCGTACGCTCTGGCCGATAGCTGCCATCCGCCACCGGCAGCTATGAGCTGAGACGCCCGCACATCGGCGCCACGCAAGCCGCTCACCAAACCTGACCCCAGGTTTGTCCTGCCTGAAATCCCAAACCCGCACAAAAAAACCACCGATGCGTTGTCAGTTGATCCTTTTCAGCCTATCTTCAATAAAACCTATACAGCCAACCTGTATGCGTACAACCTTTTCGCCCGACAGTGTCCCTAACCCGCACCGCCACGAGTAACCCGAATGAGCCCACTACTAGCCAGCCATTACCGTGAAATCCTCGTTGGCGTCGGTGAGAACCCGGAACGCGAGGGTTTGCTGGACACGCCCCAGCGCGCCGCCAAGGCGATGCAATACCTGTGCAACGGATATGCGATGAGCCTGGAAGACGTCACCAACGGTGCGCTGTTCGAGTCGCAGAGCGATGAGATGGTGATCGTCAGCGACATCGAGCTCTATTCGCTGTGTGAGCACCATATGCTGCCGTTTATCGGCAAGGCGCATGTGGCGTATATCCCCACTGGCCGGGTGTTGGGGCTGTCGAAGGTGGCGCGGGTGGTCGACATGTTCGCGCGGCGCCTGCAGATCCAGGAAAACCTTACTCGGCAGATTGCTCAGGCGATCCAGCAGATCACCGATGCTGCCGGTGTCGCGGTGGTTATTGAAGCCAGGCACATGTGCATGATGATGCGCGGTGTCGAGAAGCAGAATTCGATCATGACCTCCTCGGTCATGCTCGGTGCCTTTCGCGACAGCTCGACGACGCGGCAGGAATTTCTCCAGCTGATCGGCCGGCGCTAGACCTATACACAGCCTGTTAACTGTACAAGCTCAAGGAGTAGGAAGATGACCCGATTTCTGCTGCTGTTAGGACTGGCGCTCAGCATTGCAAGCTGCGGCAGTGTCGATGTTGCTCGTTATGCGGATCAGCAACCGGCTTTGAATCTGGAGCAGTTTTTCAGTCAGCCCGTCAAAGCCTGGGGGATGTTTCAGAAGCGCAACGGCGAAGTGGTCAAGCGGTTTGAGGTCGATATTGCCAGCCGTCGTGAAGGTGAAAACCTGATCCTCGACGAGCGCTTCCGTTACAGCGACGGCACCCGTGAGCGTCGGGTCTGGACCCTCACTCCCGGGGGCAATGGTCAGTGGAACGGTCGCGCGCACGATGTGGTCGGGATTGCGCAGGGCCAAATCGCAGGCAACACCTTCCACTGGCGTTATCGCCTGAATCTGCCGGTCGACGACTCGACTTACGAGATGAGCATGGACGACTGGATGTATCTGGTCGACGAAGACACGTTGATCAACCGCACCCGTATGTCCAAGTGGGGTTTCGAAGTCGGTCAGGTGACGGTGTTCTTCCGGCGCCAGAACGCTGGAGCGAACCCATGAGCAGTGGGTTGACCCTGGCCTCGTTCGGCGACGGTTATCGCGCTCTGGTGATCGGCGCCAGTGGCGCCCTCGGCACGGCGTTCTGCCAACATTTGAACCAGGATCCACGCTGCGCCAGCGTCCGTACGTTGGGACGCAAAACTGTGCCGAAGCTCGACCTCGAGCAGCCCGAAACGATCGCCAGCGCCGCCGCCGAACTGGCAGGCGAAGCGCCCTTTCACCTGATCATTCACGCGGCCGGCCTCCTCCATCGTGACCGGATCAAGCCGGAAAAAAGCTACAGCGCAATCGAAGCCGAGTCGCTGCAGGCCGTGTTTCAAGTCAACACGCTGGGGCCTGCATTGCTGCTGCGCGACTTTCTGCCATTGCTTGCACCTCAAGGCGCGATGGCGATGCTTTCGGCAAAAGTCGGCAGCATCGGCGACAACCGTTTGGGCGGCTGGTACGCCTATCGCGCCTCCAAGGCTGCGCTGAACATGCTGATCAAGACCGCCGCCATCGAGCTTTCGCGCACGCGACCGCAGAGTCGCTTGCTCAGCCTGCACCCGGGCACGGTGGTCTCGCCGTTGTCGCAACCTTTTCGCGGAGCCGCAAGCGCCCGCCCGGCAGACATTGCCGCTGCGCAATTACTGAGTCTGATTGACACGCTGACGCCGGCCGATAGCGGCCATTTCTTCGCCTACGATGGAGAACGCCTGCCCTGGTAGGCAAGGAGTGAAGCATGAATCTGCAAACCCTCACCGAACGTGCGGCCAACAGTGAAGTTCGCGAACTGGAGCTGCTGTCACTCGAAGGTGGATTTTATCTGGCGAGAATTCGCGTAGATCAGGGCCAGTTCACCTTGCTCGATGACGCGGCCAAGCCAATGCACCTGCGTTCAATCACCCACCTTCGCGACTTGCTGCAAACCGTGCCGGCGTTTCCCTGCGTGCTGGTGCAGCAATGCGTGCACGACGAAATGTGCGGCCGGGATTCAGGGCCGGTCGAAGAGCTGCGCATTCCGTTTTCGCTGACCACGCCGTTATGACGCCGAAGCAAGGCGAGCGCTGAATGGCAGGCTGATAAAGCGCGCGTCGCCCACCGGCGACGCATTTATCGAACCCCTGCTCCGTCCACGGGTCTGCTTCACATCGATTCCCTGGAAGTAAATCCCATGTCCACTCAACACACACTTGTCCTGCTTGCCCGAGGCGGATACGCCGCGCGCGGCGTTCTGTATCTGATCATCGGCATCTTCGCGCTGCTGGCGGCGCACGACTCCACCAAACCGAAAGACAGTCACAAAAGCCTCGAAGCGTTGCTCAGCCAGCCCTTCGGCTACGTGCTGATCGGTGTTGTGGTCGCCGGCCTGCTGGCCTTCGCCGCCTGGCGTGCGCTGCAAGCGATCCGCGATGTCGACCACCACGGCAGCGAGTTCAAAGGCCTGGTCATTCGCGCAGGTTTGCTCGCCGGCGGTCTGGTCAACGCGGCGCTGGCCTTCTTTGCCTTGGGTCTGTTGGTGAGTGGCCTCAGGAGTTCCGGCGGTTCCGGCGATGGCAAGACCAAGGATCTGCTCGCGCAGCTGCTGTCATTCGAGCATTCGAACCTGTTGATCTACCTGATCGCGCTGATCCCGCTCGGTGTCGGTATCGCCCACATCATCAAAGGCTGGAAGGCCTCGTTCGAGAAGTACTTCGAAGCGGATGACGAAGTGATGCGTTACGTGCGCCCGGTGTCGCGCTTTGGCTTGATCGCCCGAGGCGTGGTGTTTATCGAGATTGCAGTGTTGATGGCGGTCAGTGGCTCGGTTTACCAGGCAACCAATCCACCCGGCATGAAGGAAGCGCTGGATGCTTTGCAGAATCTGCCGGCAGGCGGCGTGCTGTTGATGCTGATGGCGTTAGGGCTGATCGCGTTTTCGGTGTACAGCTTTTCCGAAGCGGCCTGGCGCCGGATCGAAATGGATGTGCCGCTGTAAGCGGCGATTCGAGGGGGCGTGTGCCCCCTCGACTGCTTCCCGTCAAGTAAACAGATCAACGCCCAACTGGAACGCTACCCATAGCGCCAGACCTGTAGCAAACATCAGCGCGATGTTTTCAAACAGGTTGTTGCGATATTGCTTGTCCAGCAGCGATTTCTGGTTGGACATGATCAGCAAGCCCAGGGAAATCACCGGCAAACCAATGATGTTCAATGCGCTGACACCAATGGTCAGTGTGACGAAATCCGGCATGCCCGGCATCGACCAGATCAGCGGCGTGACCAGGATGAACAGCATGAACCACTTGTGCATCGGGTCGTGATGGAACTCTTTACCGTACTTCTCGCGACGCTCAGGACGAACATGCTGGAAGGCATCGGTGATCAGCATCGGAAACGCCGTGGTCTTGCCTGAAATACTGGCGAACAGCGTCGCGAACACGCCGATGAAGAACACGTACCAGCCGATCGGGCCGAAGAAGATTTCCAGCGCCTTGCCCAGATCGCCCAAGGTTTTCACCTCGATGCCGTTGGGCCGCAGGATTTCCGCACCGACGATCCAGATCGCCAGGTTGATGATGATCCCGACGAACACCGCAAACAGCAGATCGTTACGCTGAATGCGCTTGTGCTGCGGCCCGGTCCAGCCTTTCTGGCGCATGACATAGGGGTGCACGAAGTTGGCGATCGAGCCGGCAACCGCGCCGATCACTGAAACCGCCACCAGCAACGCGCCATGCACGCCTTCGTCCGGTGGAATGCTGAAGCCGATGGTGCCTTTGATGATGCCGCTGACATCCGGACCGGACATCACCGCCAAAGCGATGAACGCCAGGGTCATGATCGCCAGCAGCAGCTTCATCACGCCTTCGATCATCGTGTAGATGTTGCGCCCGACCAGCATCCAGACCGCCAGCACCACCGCCACCGAGCACAGCAATGGCTGATCGATCTTGAACAGCATCGCCAGCGACTCCCCTGCCCCCTTGATCATGTAGGCGTTCATCAAGTGCCCCATCAACAAGGCATAAACCAACATGAACCAGGCAAACACCGGGTTGAGCTGGGCGTAGCCCTGCAGGATGGTCATGCCCTGGTTATTACACAGCTGGAACCGGGCAATGATGTTGACGATCAGGTACCTGAGCAACAGCGAGACCGCCAGCACCCACATCATTGCGTAGCCGTAATTCGCACCGGCCACTGACGACGTGATGAGATCGCCCGCACCGAGCCACGACAGCACGGCGATAATGCCAGGGCCGAGCAGTTTCAGCGTACGCAGGAACAGGTTTTGCGGTTTTGCAGCGGCCTGATGATCGAGTGGAGCCATGCTCGTCATAGGGGTATCTCCGTTATTGTTTTTGTGAGAGTTGTTGCACTGCGCACATTAGGTAGGATGTCGTACAACAACGCTAACGGGAGAGTATGTAGAAATGTGTCAAACCTCAATCACGACCACCCTCTCCGGTCATTTCCGCTGATCAAAATCATCTAGAACAAGCACGTCAAATAAGCGTAGCGACGTTACAGGCCCACGAAATAGCCATTGATGGCCCAGCCAATCACTCATAGGATGACTGATCACAACAACAATAAGGCTGAAAATGATGAAAAGAACCCTCTTGATCGCTGCGCTCGCTTCAGCTCTGAGCGTGACGGCCAACGCCGCTACCTTCGCTTATATTTCAAGCCCCGGTGACGGTCTCATTTCGCAATACCGCCTCGATCAGAACAACGGCGCACTGACCCTCGTTGAGCAGATCCAGGCCGGCGACCAAGTCAATCCGATGGCGCTCACCCCGGACGGCAAAGTGCTGTTTGCAGCGTTGCGGGTCAAGCCTTTCCAGGTTCTGGGCTATCGGATCGACTCCAAAAGCGGTCATCTGACAAAGTTTACCCAAGCGCCCCTGGCAGAGAGCATGGCCTACCTGTCGACCGATCGAAAAGGTCGCTACCTGCTCGCCGCGTCCTACGGCGCCGATGCACTTAGCGTTCAAAAGATCGGCGAGGATCATCAGCCTTCCGCCAACATCCTGCGCTACCCGACCGGCCTGCACGCGCATTCGATTCGCACCGAGCCGAGCAATCGCTTTGCCTACGCCGGCAACTTGGGCACCGACCAGGTGCTGCAATATCGCCTGGACGCCAAGACTGGCGAACTCAGCCCGATCGGCAGCGGCGCGGTCAGTGTTCCGGAGAAAACCGGGCCTCGGCACCTGGCGTTCTCGTCCAACGGCAAATTCCTTTACGTCGTCGGCGAAATGAGCGGCACCGTGACTGCGTTTTCAATTGACGACGCCAGCGGCGCGTTGACCCGAATTGCTGAAGCCAATGGCATTCCCGAACGTTTGCAACTGGCTCACGGCGAAGTTCGGGATGCGCGCAACAACGACCTGAAAGACGACCCGACCCCGCGCGTCTGGGCCGCTGACCTGCGCATGTCGCCGGATGGAAAACTGCTGCTGATGAGTGAGCGCACCAGCAGCAGCGTTTCGGCATTTACCGTGGATCCGGCAACCGGAGGACTGAAGTTCCTCGATAACTACTCAGTGCAGGAACAACAACCACGCAATATCGCCTTCTCCCCCGATGGCCGCTGGCTGCTGGTGACGGGCGAGAAAAGCGCCAAGGTCGGTACGTACGCGGTGAGCAAGGATGGCGCGCTGAAGCGTGTCGGTGAAGCGGCCTCCGGCAAAGGCGCGTTATGGATCGAAGTACTGCAAACGCCTGATGCATGAATATCTGCGGAGCAGCAACTGCTCCGCCGTCCTGCAACTAATCCCCCGCCGCTTCGGTCATTAGGTTTGCCGAGGTTGATACATTTACGCAGACCTCACTTTCAAGAGACTGCCCTCGTGATCAGCCATCTCGATCGCCGCAACAACCGCTCGCTGGACAGTCTGAATTTCTTTCTCGCCGATGTCCGCGACGGCCTCGGGCCGTACCTCGCCATCTACTTGCTCGCCGTGCACCACTGGGACCCGGCCAGCATCGGCGTGGTCATGACCCTCGCCGGCATTGCCGCGCTGGTCACGCAGACGCCCGCTGGTGCGCTGGTTGACAGCAGCCGGGCGAAACGTGCGCTGATCATCATCGCCGCGCTGTTGGTGACGGTGAGTTGTCTGCTGCTGCCGTTCATTTCGTCATTCAGTCTGGTGGCATTGACTCAAGCCTTGAGCGCGGCGGCAGCGTCAATTTTCGCCCCGGCGATTTCCGCGATCACCCTGGGCATCACCGGCCCACGAGCATTTACCCGGCGTACCGGTCGCAACGAGACGTTCAACCATGCCGGCAACGCGTGCGCGGCGTTATTGGCCGGTTTGTTTGCCTATCTGTTCGGTCCGGTGGCGGTGTTTTATCTGATGGCGGTCATGGCGCTGGCCAGTGTGATTGCCGTGCTGTTCGTTTCGGCCGAAGCGATAGATCACGACGTCGCGCGCGGTTTGCAGCCTGGCGATCAAAGCCATCAGCCGTCCGGATTCAAGGTACTGCTGAGCAATCGCCCGTTACTGATGTTTGCCCTGTGCTGTGCGCTGTTTCACTTGGCCAACGCGGCGATGCTGCCGCTGGTGAGCCAGAAACTCGCCCAAGCCAACTTGCACATGGCCACGCCGCTGACGTCGGCGTGCATCGTCGCCGCGCAATTGGTGATGGTGCCGATGGCGCTGCTGGCCGGTGCGAAAGCCGATGTCTGGGGGCGCAAACCGTTATTGCTGGCGGGTTTTCTGATCCTGCCGCTGCGTGGCTTGCTCTACACCTTCTCGGATGATCCGTACTGGCTGGTCGCCGTGCAGTTGCTCGACGGCGTCGGCGCTGGGCTGTTCGGCGCGCTGTTCCCGGTGATGGTCAAGGATCTCACCCTCGGCTCCGGGCATTTCAATGTCAGCCTCGGCGCGCTGACCACAGCATTTGGCCTTGGCGCGGCGCTGAGCAATGGGCTGGCCGGATTCGTCGTCGAGGCCGCCGGTTACAGCGCGGCATTCCTGACCCTCGCCGGGGTTGCAGCGGCAGCATTCCTGCTGCTGTTGATCGGCGTTCCGGAAACGCTGCAGCGGACTGAGCAATTCGAGTCCGCTGCAGTTATGGGCCAAACCTGAGCTAATCGCCACCGCAGCCATCGCCGAGCACGTTGTACGTGGCGACATGCCGCTGGCCGTGGCTGTCTTCATAGACGACCTCCACCGGAACAATTCCGCAGGCGGCGCTGGTGTCGGTGATGCTGATGGTTTTGGCGATGTCCAGTGGCACGCCGGTCTGCGCAGGTTCGGTGGCGGCGAAGACGTTGCCGGCGAGGATGGTCAGGGTCAAAGCAATAAACGTTTTCATCGTGTGATCTCTCTATAAAGGATGAGGAATTCAGGCCTGACGTTCAGTCAGCAATTGGCGCGCGGAATCGGCCATGACCGGCAGCGCTCCGGCGAGCATCAGGACGTCTTTGAGCACCAGGCGTCCGGCGCCGGACAGATAGGGAAAGCCATGCTGACCATCGCCCAGCGCAGCGACCCAGGCTTCAGGCGTGGTAACCAGAAAGCTCAGGGTCACCAGCGGCGTAGCGAACGCCAGCGCGCCACCGAGCAGGCCGGTGCGGCGGGACAGCGGGTTGGACAGGACCAGCAGACCGATGAGCATTTCCACCACGCCAAGCCCGGTGGAAAAGCCGTAGGTATTGTTCGCGGTCTGCCAGGCGCGCTTGTCGGCGTTCAGCTCGCCCTCATGCGTCAGGTGCGCCTTGTAGTCCTGCGGGTGTTCGTAGAAGAACGACATCACCGGGCTGTTGGCGACGAAGGGCGTGATGCTGTCGGCTTCGTACGGGACGAATTTCAGCGCGCCGATCCACAGGAAGACGATGGCGATGGCCACGCGCATCAGCGGGATACCTAGGCGATCGAGTTTGCCGAGCTGTTGTAGTCCGGCGTTGATTGAGGTGAACATGCGACTTCTCCAGATCAATGAAAGTGGAGTCAGTCTGCGGTGCTACCGAATCGCGCTTTTGTCGGTCATGCTCAACGTCTTGCTCAATCGTCTCAACTTTGCGGATTCCTTCGTGATGGGTGCCAATGAACTCGCTCGATAAGCTCATCAGCCTGGCCAACGTGCGCGGCAGCCTCGATCTGCGTTGCCAGTTTCAAGGCGATTGGGCGCGCGATCATCAACAAGAAGCCTTGGGCAAGGCGCCCTACCACGTCGTGCTCAAAGGTGAATGCCGGGTTGAACTGGCCAGCGGACAACGCCTGGCGATGCGCGCCGGCGATATTCTGCTGTTGCCACGGGGTACGCCGCATGTGCTGCACAGTGACGGCAAAAACGTAGCGCCGATGTCGCCAACGCTGATTCCCGGCGGGGTGTTGCCGATCTATCGGCTGGGCGGCGCGAGCGCCGATCTGGACATGCTCTGCGGTGGCTTTCATTACAACCGCGCGTCGATGCTGTTCGCCGCCCTCCCCGATTACCTGTTGATTGCCAACGATGGTTTGCCGGTGGATGCGCCGCTGACCGCCCTGGTCGCGCTATTGCGCAGCGAAGCCGACAGCGAACAGCCGGGCGCGCGGTTCCTCCTCGATTCACTGTCCCAAGCCTTGTTCACCTTGATTCTGCGTGCGCATCTGGCCCGTGCGGAGCAGGACAAGAGCACCCTGGCGCTGCTAGGCGACCAGCGCCTCGGCCGAACCTGTCAGGCGATACTGGCCGACCCGGCGCACGAATGGACCATCGAAGCCATGGCCGACACCGCGAACATGTCCCGCGCGACGTTCATGCGCACCTTCGCCCGGGTCGCTGGCGTGTCGCCGTGGGTGCTGCTGACTCAATTGCGCATGGAGCTGGCGTTCAGTCTGCTCAGCCATTCGCATCTGGGCCTGAATGACATTGCCGTGCAGGTCGGCTATCAGTCCCAAGCTGCATTCAGCAAAAAATTCAAGGAAACCTACGGCGAGGCCCCGGGCAAGATCCGCCGCGCGATCTGAACGGATGGGTCGCTTTGTATCAGCGTGTAGCTTTCGCCGACACAGATACATACGCATGCGAAGTTCGGCCGTGCGCACACACAACTGACACATTTAGCGCGCTAAATACCACTGTCGCTTCCATTCCTACCTTAATCAATCGACAGGACATCACCATGAACAAAGTCTTCGTTACCCTCGCCCTTACCGCCGCCATGTTTGGTGCCACCGCCGCCTTCGCCGCCCCCGTTAAACCGACCGTGGTACTGGTACACGGCGCATTCGCCGATTCGAGCAGCTGGAACGGCGTGGTCAAGATTCTCGAAAAGGATGGCTACCCGGTGATCGCCGCTGCCAACCCACTGCGCTCAGTCAAGGGTGATGCGCAATCGGTGGCGGATGTACTGGCCAGCGTGAAAACCCCGGTGGTGTTGGTCGGCCACTCCTACGGTGGCCCGGTGATCAGCGAAGCCGCTTACGGCAATGCCAATGTCAAAGCGCTGGTGTACGTCGCCGCTTTTGCCCCGGAAAAGGGTGAAACCGCAGCCGAATTGTCCGGGCGTTTCCCCGGCAGCACCCTTGGCCCGACCCTGTCGGCCCCGGTTGAGCTGGCCGATGGTGGCAAGGATTTGTACATCCAGCAGGACAAATTCCATGAGCAGTTCGCAGCCGATGTTTCCCCGGCAGATGCGAAGTTGATGGCCGCCACCCAGCGCCCGGTGACCGTCGCCGCGCTCAACGAAGCCGCCACCGAGCCTGCATGGAAAACCGTGCCGTCGTACTTCGTCTACGGTGACCAGGACAAGAACATCCCGGCGCAAGCCCTGGCGTTCATGGCCGAGCGCGCGCACTCCAAGCAGACCGTCGTGGTCAAAGGCGCGTCGCACGTGGTGATGGTGTCCAACCCGAAAGCCGTCGCCAGCCTGATCGAAACCGCTGCGGCCGCGAAGTGATCCGTCGCTGAATTGAAACTTGAAGCCTTAGCCGTGAACCCTGTTCACGGCTTTCAGCGCTGGATGATGTTGTAGACGTTCGCTGAGGAAATCGACAAACGTGCGCACCTTCGCCGGTACGCGCGGATGTTTCAGATAGACCAGTTGCACCGGTAACGCCGGCGGCTCAAATGCCTGCAACACCAATTCCAGTTCACCGGCCGCAACCTGGCTGGCGACTTGATAAGACAGCACCCGGGTAATGCCCCAACCGGAACTGGCGATGTTGATTGCCGCCTGATTCGCCGTGACCACCAGACGCGGTTCGAAGCGAAAACTCAACGGGCCATCCGCATGGGCGAATTGCCAATCGCTGAGCAAATGACTGGCGGACGACATGACGATATTGGCGCGGCTCAGCTCGTTCGGATGTTGCGGTCGGCCATAGCGGGCGAAGTAATCGGGGGTGCCGCAAATCACTTGGCGGACCTCGCCGACCTTGATTGCATGCTGATTGTTTTCGTGCAGATGGCCGATGCGTACGGCGACATCGATACCCTCTTCCGCCATGTTCACCACGCGATCGACCAGCAAGGCCTTCAGATGCACCGAAGGAAACGCGTCGACGTATTGCGCCAGCAACGGCGCGATGAACAACTCGCCAAACAACACCGACGCGGTCACGCTCAAGTGCCCGCACGGCACCCGATAACTGCCGGCAGCGGCCTCTTCGGCTTCGTCGACGTCGCACAGAATTCTTCGGCAATCGTCCAGATAACGATGCCCGGCTTCGGTCAGGTGCAGGCTGCGCGTGGTGCGCGACAACAGGCGCGTGCCGATGCGTTGCTCCAGCGCGGCAATGGCGCGGGTGACGCTGGGGGGCGAGGTGTTCAAACGCCGGGCCGCCGCCGCAAAGCCACCCTCCTCGGCCACGGCCAGGAACATGCGCATTTCCTGAAAACGATCCATAGGTGGGAACCTGTAAAAAACTTCGAAAACACAGTGAAATCATGTGGGAGCGAGCCTGCTCGCGAAGGCATTCTGTCAGTCAACATCACCGTTGAATGACACACCGCTTTCGCGAGCAGGCTCGCTCCCACAGGGGATGTGCATCGTTGTGAGTCAAGCTGTTTGCAGGCCCACCGCTGTGCGCTGCATGCCGACGAATTTCGGCAGCGCCTCGACCCGCGCCAGCCACGCCCGCACATTCGGATATTCATCCAGCGAGACATTGCCTTCCGGTGCGTGGGCGACGTAAGTGTAGGCGGCCACATCGGCGACGGTTGCCTTGTCGCCGGCAAGGAATGCGCTGTTGGCCAACTCGTCTTCCATCACTTGCAATAAAGCGTGGGAACGCTTGATCGCATCAGCCGCGTCGTAACCGGCGCCGAACACAGTGATCAAGCGCGCCGTGGCAGGACCCGAGCTGATCTGCCCGGCGGCGACCGATAACCAGCGTTGCACCTTGGCTTGTTCGACCGGATCGCTCGGCAGCCACTGGCCGTTGCCGTATTTGCTCGCCAGATAAACCAGAATGCCGTTGGAATCCGCGAGCACCGTGCCGTTGTCATCAATCACCGGCACTTGGCCGAAACGATTGAGGGCAAGGAATTCAGGGGTTTTGTGGGCGCCCTTCATCAGGTCGACGAACACCAGTTCGGTCGGCACATCCAGCAGGGACAACATCAACTCGACGCGGTGCGAGTGGCCGGACAACGGATGGCGGTACAGTTTGACGGCTGACTGGGACATGACGTGCTCCTGGTTATTTGAGGTCGACCCGCTGATCGTGTCGATGGGGCTCATCCTGCTCCCCTGCCGCAAATCGCGGAATCCTCAGCAAATACAATCGAGCATTTCAGCCAGTGAAATAATCACCCGCCTCCTTAGGCGCGCGCAGGGATCATTTCACCGAGTGAAACAGTGGATTGCAGTTTCTGGCCATTCCCTCGCAACTGGCCGAGGGCGAACATGAGCCCACTTGAGCTTCAGCCCCTGGCGGCTCACCGGCCCGTTTGTACCCGAGGAGAATCGAAATGGACACAGCGTCGAAACCGCAGCCCTCGCCCTGGCATGAAGGTGAGCTGACCCTGCAACGTGCCGTCGGCGCGGTGGAGATGATGGTCGGTGTCGGCCAGCGGCAACTGGCCCGCGACTGGATGCCGGACCAGCACCGCGAGTTCTATGCGCAACTGCCCTTCGTCGTGCTCGGCGCTGTCGACAGCCAGGGCGACCCGTGGGCGACGCTGCGCACCGGTCAACCGGGGTTCATGGATTCGCCGTCGCCTCAGGTGCTGAAGATCAAACTCGACGCGCAGCCCAACGACCCGGCCAATCAAGGCCTGCAACCCGGCGATGCGATCGGCATGCTTGGCATCGAGCTGCACACCCGTCGGCGCAATCGCATGAACGGCAATATCAGCCGCCGCGATGACAACATTCTTGAGATCGGCGTCACCCAGGCTTACGGCAACTGCCCGCGCTACATCAATCTGCGCCACTACGCGTTCGTCGATGAGACCACCGACAACGCGCTCGACTTGCCGGTCAGCGAACCCTTGGTGCGCGACATGATCACCGCCGCTGACTCGTTCTACGTGGCCACTTACGTGGTGCGCGACGGCGAGCGCCAAGTCGACGTGTCCCATCGCGGCGGCAAATCCGGCTTCGTGCACATGGACGAGGACGGCACCCTGACCATCCCGGATTTCTCCGGCAATCTGTTCTTCAACACCTTGGGCAACATCCTGCTCAACCCGCGCGCCGGGCTGACCTTTATCGATTTCGAAAGCGGCGATCTGTTGCAGATGACCGGCAGCGCAGAAGTGCTGCTCGACGATCCGCAAATCGCCGCGTTCCAGGGCGCCGAGCGCCTGTGGCGCTTCAAGCCGCAGCGCATCGTTTACCGTCAGGCCGCGCTGCCACTGCGCTGGGCCGAGCAGCCGGAAGGCGATTCGCCCAATTCGCAAATGACCGGCAGCTGGGAACAGACCCGCGAGCGTTTGCAGGCCGAGGCGCTGCGCAATCAATGGCGCGCGCTGCACGTCACGCGGGTGGTCGATGAGAGTCCGCAGATCCGCTCCTTTTACCTGCAAGCCAACGACGGCTTCGGCCTGCCGCGCTTTGAACCGGGCCAGCACTTGCCGATCAAGGTCTTGCTCGACGGTCAGGACGCCGCGTCGATCCGCACCTATAGCGTGTCCAGCGCGCCGTCGGACGAATTCCTGCGCATCAGCGTCAAACGCGATGGCTCGGTGTCTTCGCATCTGCATGATCGGGTTCAGGCACTGGATTTGATCGAAGCCCGCGCGCCGCAAGGCGACTTCACCGTCGACGCCACCGAACGCCGGCCACTGGTGCTGTTGGCCGCTGGCGTTGGGGTGACGCCGTTGCTGTCGATGCTGCGCGAGGTGGTCTATCAGGGCAAACGCATCAGCCGCATGCGCCCGACCTGGGTGGTGCAAAGCAGTCGCACCGTCGAGGATCTGG
Organism: Pseudomonas sp. RG1; assembly: GCF_025910115.1. Taxonomy (NCBI): domain Bacteria; kingdom Pseudomonadati; phylum Pseudomonadota; class Gammaproteobacteria; order Pseudomonadales; family Pseudomonadaceae; genus Pseudomonas; species Pseudomonas sp. RG1. Next base: position 7,590 of record NZ_JAPCIK010000023.1, on the reverse strand, counting down.
CCTTTCGCGAAGAAATCGACGCCTTGGCTGCGCGCGCCGGTGACAAGGTCAAGGTGCTGCGCGTGGTCAGCCAGCCGCCGCTGGACGCAACAGCGCAGGGTTACGATCATGCCGGGCGCATCGACGTCGCCCTGCTGAAGAGCCTGCTGCCGCTGGATGACTACGATTTCTACCTGTGCGGCCCGGGCAGCTTCACTCAGGCGCTGTACGACGGCTTGCGCAAAATGCGCATTCCCGACGATCGCATCCACGCCGAAACCTTCGGCCCGTCGACGCTGATCCGCGATGTCGAAATCAGCACCCCGGCGCCGCCGCAGGTGCCGGTCGCCGAAGAACCCGTCAAGGTATTGTTTGCGACGTCCGGCAAGGAAGCACGCTGGGAACCGGGCAGCGGCACCTTGCTGGAACTGGCCGAGGCACGTGGCTTGAATCCGGAGTTCAGCTGTCGCGGCGGCTCGTGCGGCACCTGCAAAACCCGCCTTACCAGCGGCCAGGTGCATTACCTCACCCCGCCGGCCATGCGCCTGGCGGACGACGAAGTGCTGATCTGCTGCGCCGCCCCGGCGCAGGGCAGCGAAACCCTGGTGCTGGACGTTTGAATCATGAGGAGGTGCGCCATGAAGCCGTTTGCCGAAACCAACGTCGTTTGGCCGCAAGAGAACACCGGACTGTCCGCCAGTGAATGCGAACGCAGCTTTTTGCTGCCGCAATTGATGGGTTCACTCGCCGGTGAAACCTGCGCGTTGACGGGCTCATTCAATCAACGTGAGCATCTGCCTTCGAGCCCGAACGGCTGGTTTTCCCGTGGGCTCAAGGCGTTGTTTGCTTAGGCTTTGCTCACCGCAACCACTCTGCCCGTCGGCCGGTGCTGGCGGCTGGTGACCAGGCCAATCAACGAGATCAGCAGCGCCAGGCCAATGGTCGAAGTCACTTCCAGGCGGTGTTCAGGGGTGATCATCATCACTGCCAACGCCGCGCAGATAAAGGCGATGACCAGCCAGGTGAGCCAGGGAAACAGCCACATGCGCAAGGTCATTTCGACCTTTTCCCGTTCCAGCCGGCGGCGCATGCGCAACTGCGAAATGGCGATCACCAGATACACCAGCAAGGCAATTGCGCCGGAGCTGGCGAGCAAGAACTGGAACAAACCGGCCGGCATGAAATAGCTGAGCAAGGTAACGCCTGCGCCGATCACCGTGCTGGCAATGACCGCCGCGCGTGGCACGCCGGCCGCCGAAGTCACCTTCAATGCCGGCGGCGCATCGCCGCGTCGGCCCAGCGAATAGAGCATGCGCGAGGAAATGTAGATCGACGAGTTCATGCAACTGGCCACCGCGATCAACACGACCACGTCGACGAGGAATTTGGCGTTAGGGATATTCATCAATTCCAGTGCGCGCTGGTAGGAACCGACCGAGGCAAGTTGCGGGTCGTTCCACGGCACCACGGAAATCACCACGAAGATCGACAGCAGATAGAAGATGCCGATACGCCAGATTACCGAGCGCGTGGCCTTGGCGATGTTCTGCGCCGGATTGTTCGATTCCGCAGCGGCAATGGTCACCGCTTCGGTGCCGATGAAACTGAACATGATGGTGATGAACGCGCCGACCACTGCCGACATGCCGTTCGGCGCAAAGCCGCCGTGCTCGGCCATCAGCGTGCTCAAGCCACTGGCTTCGCGCTCGGGAATCCAGCCCATCAGCACCGCAAAACCCAGGCCGATGAAACCGATGATCGCGATGACCTTGGCCATGGCGAACCAGAATTCGAACTCGCCGTATTTCGACACGCTGAACAGGTTGGTGATGACCAGCAGCACGATCGACAGCAAGGCGAATAACCATGCATCGACCTGGGGAAACCACTGATTGAGCACGTGCCCGGCGGCCAGTGCTTCGATGGGAATTACCAGCACCCAGAACCACCAGTAGAGCCAGCCGATGGTGAACCCGGCCCAGCGGCCAATGGCTTGATCGGCGTAGGTGGAAAACGAGCCGGTGTCGGGATGCGCCACGGCCATTTCGCCGAGCATGCGCATGACCAGCACGACCAGCAGACCGGAGAACAGATAAGCGAGCAGCACCGCAGGTCCTGCGGCGGCGATGGCGTGGCCTGAGCCAACGAAAAGTCCTGCGCCGATGATGCCGGCAATGGAAAGCATGGTGACGTGACGCGGTTTGAAACCTTGCGCCAACTGACCGTTGGAGTCCTTGGGGTTCAGGCTAGTCATGGGTTCTTATTGTTCTCATGATCGACGTTTGGGCCACTGACTGAGCGTCAGGCGATCATCATTTCCGGTGGCGGCATCAGGCGAAAGCTGCGACGCAGACGCTTTGCCGACGAAATGATGCTTCACCTTACGTGGCCCGGCCGCCGCGCAACTAGCCTGAGTGCGGCATGCCGATGTCTGATTTCGACATGCCACTCTCAGGCCAGCATGGGTCGGCGGCAACCGCTGCGGCGATTTACAGCGTGTAGGAAATCCCCACCTGCACGGTTCGCGGCGCCCCCGGGTAGGCGTAAACGTTGCCGAAGGCGCCTTCTTCGTAGTCGCGATCAAAGATGTTTTTCACATCGAGATTGAGGCGCACTTTGTCGTTCACCTTGTAGAAGCTCAGCAGGTCGACCACGGTGTAACTGCCCATGGAAAACGCGGTGTTGGCGGTCTGCCCGGCGCGCTCGTCGACGTATTTCAGGCCGGTGCCAAGGCCAAGGCCTTTGAGCGTGCCGTCCTGGAATTCGTACATGTTGAGCAGGCTGAAGCTGTTCTTCGGAATGTTCAGCAGGCGGGTGCCGGAGCGCAGCGTGTTGTCCTTGGTCACCTCGGCGTCGACGTAGGCGTAACCGCCGACTACTCGCCACTCAGGGGTGAGGTTGCCGGTGACGTTGACGTCGAAACCACGGCTGCGTACTTCACCGGCGGCGACGCTGAAGGTCGAATCCACCGGGTCGGTGGTCAGCACGTTGCGTTTTTCGATCTGGTAGATCGCCGCGTCGACGCTCAACTGCTGATCCAGCGCTTCCCACTTCACGCCCATCTCGTAGGACTTGCCTTTCTCTGGAGCGAAGCCGCCGCCTTCGCGACTGGCGCCTGTGTTGGGCTTGAACGAGCGCGCGGTGTTGGCGTACACCGCCAGGGTATCGGTCAAATCGTAGGTGACGCCGATACGCGGGGTGACGGCGTTGTCGCTGGCCTGCCAGCTCCTGCCGCCGGGCACGTAGGTTTCGTAATCGTGCTCGAAGCGCTCGAAACGCGCGCCGGCCAGCACTTTCAGTTTGTCGGTCAGGGCGACCTGATCCTGCAGGAACGCGGCGTAGGTCTTGAGGTTCTCTTTATCGTGGGTCGGTGTGCGGGTCAGCGCCGGGCGTGGCTGGCCGTAGACCGGGTTGAAGATGTCGATCGGGTAGGCACTGACCGCGCCGCTGGAGCGCTGGATGATCGACTTGTAATCGTAATCTTCATACTCGATGCCGGTGAGCAAGGTGTGCTGCAGACCGCCAGTGTCGAAATGCCCGGTGAGATTGAGCTGGGTGTCCTTGTCGGTCCATTCCAGCTTGCGGTAGTTGAAGTTACGCCCCAGCGTGCGGCCGTCAGCGGCAATGCCGTTGGCCTCGATCGCATTGCCCTTGAGCGAGCCGTCGAGCCACTGGAATCCACCGCCCAGGGTCCAGTCGTCGTTGAGCATGTGTTCGAAACGCAGTTGCGCCATGTTGTTGTCGTTGTGCAGCTTGCCGACGTCCTTCTCGCCAAAGAAGGTATCGCGCGAGGCAGTGCCGATCTGCGCCGGGTAGCGCGTCACGCCACGATCGAGCGGCGCGTTGTTGCGCATGAAATCGCCTTCGAAAATCAGCTTGGTCGCGTCGCTGGCCTGCCAGCTCAGCACCGGCGTGATGCCGTAGCGCTCGGTGTCGACATGATCGCGGAAGGTGTCGCCGCCCTCGCCCACCACATTCAAGCGATAGGCCAGACGCCCTTCTTCGTCGAGCGGCCCGGAAGCGTCGAGGGTGCCGCGCTTCATGCCTTGGTCGTTCAACTGGCTGCCTAACGTAACGGTGCGCTCGGGCAACGGTTGTTTCGACACCACGTTGAAGGTACCGCCGGGATCGCCACGGCCATAGAGCATGGTGGCCGGGCCGCGCAGTACTTCCAGACGCTCGATGGTGTTGGCGTCGGGCATGTTCGGGTAGCCACGGTTGATCGGGAAACCGTTGCGGTAGAACTCACCCGTGGTGAAGCCGCGCACGGTGAACGTGGTCAGGCCCTGCCCACCGAAATTGTTCGCGCGCCCGACGCCGCCGGCGTAATCCAGCGCATCCTGCAAACGCGTCGCGCCGAGGTCTTCAACGGCATCCTTGGTCACAACGCTGATCGATTGCGGAGTTTCATGAATCGAAGTGTCGGTGCGCGTGGCGCTGGCCGAACGCGTCGCGCGATAGCCTTGCACCGGGCCGTCTGCCCTTTCGTAATCCGCTGTGCCGACCACATCGGTGGCTTCCAGCTCAAGCGTTGAAGAAGTCGGTTCGGCTGAATCAGCCCACGAGGAAGAAGACAACGCCTGCAGCACACAGATGGAAAGCAGAGTTCGACGCATGAGGTGAAAACCTTTACGAATAGGCCAGAACAAAGGGCAAAACCGCCATTGAAAACGTCGCGCATGGTATACGGTCGCATTAGTAATTGAAACGTATTCTTATTTGTCATGTTGGTCAGGATTGGTGAGCGGGATTCATCACTCCATCCTGAAACCGCGCATTATCAGCAGCGCGTCGATGGCCTACGCTCGTAGAGATCCGACGTCAATCGATGGCTGCGCCGCGCTACTTGGGCGCCGCCAGCCTGTCTGAAAGGAATTTGCAGATGAAATTCGACACCCCGGCCGGCGCCAATCCGATCGACCAGCTGAACGTCATCGGCCAACCTGCCGACCGCATCGACGGCAAGCTGAAAACCACCGGCACCGCCCCCTACGCCTACGAGCAAAACGCAGCGGTGCCGGACGCCGCCTATGGCTATATCGTCGGCGCCGGGATCGGCAAGGGGCGCATTGCCTCGATCGATTCGACGCAAGCGCGGGAGGCGTCCGGGGTGATTGCCATCGTCACTTACGAAAACGCCGGGCCATTGGCCAAAGGCGAGTTTTACGTAGCCAGGGCCTTGGCCGGGCCGCAGGTCGATCACTATCACCAGGCCGTGGCAATTGTCGTCGCAGACACTTTTGAACAGGCCCGCGCGGCCGCCGGCTTGCTCGACATCCGCTACGTGGCCGAACCAGGTTCCTTCGATCTGGCGGCTGCGAAAGACTCCGCAACCCCACCGCCACCGGCCGGCTTCGGCCCGCCGCCGCAGACCAGCGTCGGTGACTTTGAAGGCGCCTTCAACGCTGCGCCCGTGCAAATTGATCAGCACTACAGCACGCCTGACCAGGCCCACGCGATGATGGAACCGCACGCAACCATTGCCCGCTGGAGTGGCACGCAGTTGACCTTGTGGACATCGATCCAACAGATCAACTGGGGCGTGCGCGATCTGGCGAAAACCCTCGGCATCGCCAAGGAAGATGTGCGCCTGATCTCGCCGTATATCGGCGGTGGTTTCGGCGGTAAAGGCACGATTCTTTGCGACGCAGTGTTGGCATCCCTGGCCGCTCGACATGCCGGGCGACCGGTGAAAGTCGCGCTGCCGCGGCCGCTGATGTTCAACAACCTGACCCATCGTCCGGCGACGCTTCAGCGCCTGCGCATCGGTGCCAACCGTGACGGCGTGATCACGGCAATCGGCCACGAGAGCTGGTCGGGCAATCTGCGCGGCGGACGCGCCGAAGCGGCTACCGCGTCAACCCGCTTGCTTTACGCCGGGGCCAATCGCATGACCCGTTTGAATCTCGCCGTGCTCGATCTCGCCGAGGGTTCGGCGATGCGCGCGCCGGGCGAGGCACCGGGGATGATGGCGCTGGAAATCGCCATGGATGAACTGGCGGAAAAGCTGCAGATGGATCCGCTGCAACTGCGCATCCTCAACGATTCGCAGGTCGATCCGGAGCAACCGGCGCGGCCGTTCTCCAAACGGCAGTTGGTGGAATGCCTGAACACTGGGGCCGAACGCTTCGGCTGGCGTCAGCGCAACCCTCAACCCGCTCAGCGCCGTGAGGGCGGTTGGCTGATCGGCATCGGGCTGGCCTCGGCGATTCGCGGCGCACCGACGACCGCTTCGGCGGCGCGGGTGCGTCTCGATCGTCAAGGCGTCATCACCGTGGAAACCGACATGACCGACATCGGCACCGGCAGTTACACCATCATCGCCCAGACCGCTGCCGAAATGATGGGCGTGCCGCTGGACCGTGTCGTGGTGCACTTGGGCGATTCGCGGTTTCCGGAATCGTCGGGCTCCGGCGGCCAGTGGGGCGCGGCCTCCTCCACTGCCGGCGTGTATGCCGCGTGCGTGAAACTGCGTGAGGCCGCCGCTCGCGCCGTCGGGATTGACCCGCAGCAAGCGGAGTTTGTCGACGGGCAAATTCGCGCAGGCTCGCAGCAGGTTGGCTTGGCTCAGGCCGCAGCCAATGGCGGGCTGACGGGCGAGGACCGCATGGAATACGGTGACCTTGCCCAGCGCTTCGCCCAGCAGACCTTCGGCGCGCATTTCGCCGAGGTCGCGGTCAATGCGGCGACCGGCGAAATTCGCCTGCGTCGGCAACTGGCCGTGTGCGCGGCCGGGCGCATCCTCAATCCGAAAACCGCGCGCAGCCAGATCATCGGCGGCATGACCATGGGCGCAGGAGCGGCATTGATGGAAGAGCTGGCGGTGGATCATCGAATCGGCTTTTTCGTCAATCACGATCTGGCCGGATACGAGGTGCCGGTGCACGCCGACATTCCCCATCAGGAAGTAATCTTTCTCGATGAAGTCGATCCGTATGCAACCCCGTTGAAAGCCAAAGGCGTTGGCGAGCTGGGTATCAGCGGCGCGGCGGCCGCCATCGCCAACGCGATCTATAACGCTTGCGGCGTGCGGGTGCGCGCTTATCCGATTACGCTGGATAAACTCATCGGCGAGTTGTCCTACCCGGTCTGAGACTGGATCACGCAGGATATCGCCCATGTACCCCACCACCCCCGATGGCCGCTATTTTGTGGTCAAGCAGCAACTCTGGCGTTGCAGCAATCCAGCGCTGCCGGCCGCCAAGCGTGAGGCATTTGTAGCCGAACTCATGTCAGCGCGGCGTGCGGTCAAAGAGGCAAAGCGTGCGGAGGATGCACAGGCGTTGAAGTCAGCAAGAGCTCGCGTCAACGACGCCAAAGTCGCGCTGGGTGAGCGCGGGCCGGTGTGGTGGGATGACGGCAGCCCGGATTACAACCGATTCAAAGTGAGCAATACACCGTATGCGCAGTGGTTTGCCCAACTGCCGGACAAGAACGGCGGACCTGCCTGAGTACTGATGGCCTGCAGAGCCCCAATCAAACAAGCAACGCAGGTCCCCTGTGGGAGCGAGCCTGCTCGCGAATGCGTTGGGTCAGGCGATGAAGATGTTGAATGTGCCGACGTCTTCGCGAGCAGGCTCGCTCCCACAGTGGATTTTGCGTGTCGCCGGG